>CAOJIB010000187.1 GCA_948436455.1 uncultured Blautia sp. | reverse complement strand
ATTTCTCTAGGCCGGAGGCTCTGGCCGTCTGGATGATTCCCACAAAGGTGATGTCGTGGGAAGTAAGGGTATCGAATTTGATTCGCAGCCGATCCATCGTATCGGAAGTATTATGTTCTTTTAAAATGCCGTAAGCAATGGTTTGCTTTGCCGCTTCTTCCCTGGAAACGGGAAGGGAGGAAGCGCCCTCGTCGATAAGCTGATTCCCGTTTACCAGATAAACGCCCTGGTTGCGCAATGCGATCATAAATGTATTCCTCCATTTCCTGTAGGGGCGCCGCAGCCGCAAAAAAGACGGGCCTTTGCGTACGGCTTTCCCGGTGATTGATTTGGTCTGGAAATCATTATAGAGGATTTTGGAGGAAGTTGCAAGGCGTGGGAGGCAAGACGCGCGCGTTTTGGCTTAGCGGTCCTAAAAAAGCCGACGAACGCTTTGCAAAAAAGGCAGAGGACGGCTGCCATACCTTGGCATAACAAAAAACTGTCGGTAGAGAAAAAATCCTGCCGGCAGTTTTTCAACGTTTATGTATGTACAAGGTGTTTATTTCTTTTTTAAAATATTTTTATAATGCTCCCGGAGCGCTTTTACATTAGCGGCGTGTTCGTGATTGGGAGAAGCGATTTGCATAAAATCTCCCAGAAGGCCGCCTTTTGCCTTTGCCGCCTGTTCTTTGTCTTTTTGCTTTGCCTCGGCGCGCGCCTTTTCCAGCTGCGCTTTCTCTTCATCGCTCAGGATCGCGTTCGCCCTTTTGGAAGACATGGCGGCCAGTCCTTTATCCATACCCTTCAAAACGGTTTTTGCAATTCCCATGGCCAAGGGAAGTCCGTCGATCAATTCCGAACCCACCTCCTGGCCGAAATTCGGAGAATGCTTTTTGCCATTTAGATCCACATCCCACAAGCGGCCGTCTTCGTCTTTCATTAATGCCATAATACTCTTCTCCCTCCTGCAATTATGCCTGAATGAATTTTAACATCTGTAGCTGGCAGGGTCAATAGAATCATGGAGGACAGAGGAAAAAGGAAATTACAATACCAAAATCCTTGCCTGTATGGTATACTTTATGAAATACCGAATAGCATTATTAGGTGCAGGAAGGATCAAAAGACAATGTTTCGATTATGGGGAAAGATTTTTAAGGATAACCGTCTGCTTGCGGATACGGTTGCCTGTAGGGACGAGGAGGATACCCGCACGCACAAGGTTTTTGGCGCGCTGGAGGAGATCTGCTATGCGCTAGATCTGGAAAAGCCGATCTGGCTGGATGTGAATGTCCGGGAATTTCAGGCGCACGACAAGACTCGGTTTCGGCAGGACAGCTTTATCGAGCAGGTAGATTTTGATTATCTGGAGATACAAGTCATAGAGGAATAAAAGGCGGCGGGGATCGTATGTTTTTAAAGGAAATAGAGATAGAAGGCTTCGGCCGCTTTTTAGGAGAGCGAATTTTTCTAGAGCCTGGCTTAAACGTTTTGTACGGACCGAATGAAAGCGGCAAGACGACGCTGCACGCATTTTTGACGGGCATGTTTTTTGGACTTCGGCGAATGCGGGGCCGGGCGGCCAGAAAGGATGCGTACAGCCGGTACGAGCCGTGGGAAGACGCGCTGCGCTACGGCGGATCGATCCGGTTTTCCTGCGGCGGCAAGGACTTCTGCCTGCGGCGGCGTTTTCCAAAAGAACGGGCCAGAACCAGCCTTGTGTGCGAGACGGACGGGGAACAGCTTTGTGTAGAAGACGGAGATCTTGCGATGCTGCTTGGAAATATCAGCGAGAGCGTTTTTACAAATACGGTTTCCATCGGTCAGCTGGCGGCGGCCACAGGCGAAGAATTGGCGGCGGAGCTGGAAAATTATATGGCCAATTGTCAGGACGGCGGCGTGGGAGATCTGGATATCCAGCGTGCGCTGGATGCCCTGCGCAAAAAAAGGCGGGAGCTGCAAAAGGCGAAGGAGGAAAAAGAGGCTCTCTGGCAGGACGGTTTGCGCCGGCATCAAGAGGAGATCGCTTTTTGGACGCAGGAAAAAGAACGGCTGGAAGAGCAGATAAAGGAAGGAGAGGCCCTGGAGGAACAGTCTGCGCCGAAAGAGGAGGAAAAGGCTTTCCCGACGGGTCTGCTCGTTGGCGGTATGGCGCTTTTGGGGATTTTGTTGCTAGCGGCGCTGCTTGTGGCTCCCGGCCCTTGGAAACTTCTGGCCCTGGTAGTGGCGGCGGGGGAAGGCGGGCTTTTTTGGTATCTGCAAAAGGCGCGGGAGGCTTTAAAGCGGCAAAAGGCGCGCCAGGAGGCATACTGGCAGGAGGAGGAGAAGCGAAAATGGGCGCGGGAGCGTCTGACCGAGGAGCTGGCGGAAAAGTCGCTGCTGCTTGAAAACCTGCAAAAGGAATGTGAGGAATACGAGGAAAGCCCGGCGGTACCGGAAGAGCTTTTGGTGGAAATGGCGGGAATCACTTTAGCGATCGAGACGATCGAGGAAATCTCAGGGCAGGTGAGAAGCCGTTTGGGG
>CAOJIB010000186.1 GCA_948436455.1 uncultured Blautia sp. | reverse complement strand
GCTCCTGTGAGGTGGATATCCGGGGCAGCCGCTTTTCTATCTATGGCCTGGAACTGGAACAGGCGTTTTTCCGAAAGCCTTTTCCGCCAAAACTATCTCTGGCTCATATGCAGAAGCTTTTGCGAGCAAAGGAACCAAAGAAGTCGGCGTACAGCATCTTGTTAGCGCATAATCCCAAATATGGAGAGACGTATTTCCGATGGGGGAGCGATCTGACCCTATCCGGTCATTACCACGGAGGAATCTGGCGGTTTTCTAGGCATCACGGTCTTGCGGCGCCTCAGGCCCCTGTGTTTCCACGCTTTTGCTGCGGCGATTTTTATCGGGGGGAGCAGGCGATGATCGTAAGCGCCGGCTTAGGGGAGCATACGTTGCCTTTGCGCATCCATAATCCTAGAGAAGTGGTGGAGATTGTGTGCCGTTTTGCCCCCGAAAAGGGCGGCGGCAAAAGAAAGCCTCCCGGCGGAGGCAGACTTTTTAGGAAGGCGAAGGATATACGATGGCAATCCCAGTAAAATTACCGGCGTTTGAAGGGCCGCTGGATCTGCTTTTGCATCTGCTGGATAAGAACCAGGTGGATATTTACGATATTCCCATTGTGGAGATTACGAATCAGTATATGGCGTATATCCGGCAGATGGAGCGGGAAGACTTAGGCATCATGAGTGAATTCATGGTTATGGCCGCGACGCTTTTGGACATTAAATGTCGGATGCTCCTTCCGAAAGAAATCAATGAGGAAGGGGAAGAAGAAGATCCCCGGGCGGAGCTGGTGCAAAGGCTTTTGGAATATAAAATGTATAAGTATATTTCAGGCGAGCTGCGGGAACGTATGGAAGCTGCGGAAAGATCCGTTTTTCGGGTATCTTCCCTGCCCGAGGAGGTGTTGGCCTATCAGGAGCCAGTAGATACGGATAAGCTGCTGCAAGCAGTGACGTTGCCCCGCCTGAGCGTGATTTTCCAGACGTTGCTGCGGCAGCAGGAGGATAAAGTAGATCCCATTCGCAGTCGATTTGGCAGAATTGAAGAGGAAGAGGTCAGTCTGCCGGAAGCGCTGCATACGGTCCGGGCGTATGCAAGGGGCCACGAGCGTTTTTCCTTTCGGGATCTTCTTAGCCCGGGCAGCGGCAGGACGCAGGTGATCGTTACTTTTCTGGCAGTGCTGGAGATGATGAAAGTAGGCGAAGTTTTTATTTCCCAGGAGAATTTGTTTGACGATATTGTAATAGAGAGCAGGCCATGTGCCAAAGGCGCCGTTTTGCAGGATGTGTATGAGTATTGATCTCTGTAGGCGCGTACGCGGCAGAAGAGGAATGGATGTGGAAGAAATAAAGGAGACAGAAGGCGCGATAGAAGCGATTTTATTTGCCATGGGGGAGGCGGTGGAGCTTTCCAGGCTCGCCAAGGCCATCCGGCAGGACGAAAAGACTACGAGAAGCTTGTTGTATCATATGATGGAACAGTACCGGGAAAAGGACAGAGGCGTTCAGATTATTGAGCTGGAGGGAGCCTTTCAGCTATGTACGAAAAAGGAATACTACGACGCCCTGGTGCAGATTGCCGTACAGCCCAAAAAAGCGGCGCTGACTGACGTGATGCTAGAAACGCTGTCGATCGTCGCCTACAAGCAGCCGGTGACGAAGGCGGAGATTGCTTCTATCCGCGGCGTGGACTGCAATCATGCGGTGAATAAGCTGATGGAATATCAGTTAGTGCAGGAGGTTGGGCGCCTGGAGGCTCCGGGCCGTCCGATCCTCCTTGGCACTACGGAAGAATTTTTGCGGGCCTTTGGGATCCAGTCGTTGGAGGAGCTGCCAACGGTCAATCTCGTGAAGCTGGAGGATTTCAAGGCGGAAGCAGAAGCAGAAATACAAATGAAAATGGACATATAGGAGGTACGCATGCCAACAACATTTACTCATGATCTATTCGGCAGGGACGTATACAGGAAGCTTTCGGGAAATCTGCAGGAAAAGATTCGCCGCCATGGGGATCTTTTCCGGATCGGCCTGCACGGGCCGGATATTTTATTTTATTACCGGATCGTGAAAAATCCGGTGAATCAACTGGGAACCAGCATGCACCGGGAGAAGGCCGCCGCCTTTTTCGCCCGGGGGCTTCGGGTGGCCAGAAGAGATCAGGATGAGGCACTGCTGGTGTATCTTCTGGGCTTCGCCTGCCATTTCCTGCTGGACAGTACTTGCCATCCCTACATCAATACATTGACGAAAGAAAAGATCGTAAGCCATGGGAAGATCGAAAAGGAACTGGATCGGCTTTTGATGATCCGGGAAGGAAAGGATCCGTATCATTATTATCCTTCTTGTGCGATTGTGCCAAAAGTCTCCTATGCCCGAACGATCCATCGGGCCATCTGGCAGATTCCGTCGCCTACGCTGTATCTGAGCCTGAAATGGATGAAGCGGTCTACGAATCTGATGGTATACGACGACAACGGCCGGAAGCAGAAAATCATTCTTCCGCTTTTGAAGGCCATGGGGATGGACAAGAGCATCGGCGATAATTTTATGCGCA
>CAOJIB010000185.1 GCA_948436455.1 uncultured Blautia sp. | reverse complement strand
TCCATTTCTTCTTTCGTCAGACCCAGCGCATTAAACAAAGACCGATGGGGCGCTTGCTGCATTCCCTTTGTAACTGCATCACTTTTCATAATTTTTCTCCTCTTTTTCGTATGTGCATTCTTAATTAAATAAGAATATTTTTATACTCCGTTATTCATGAATTTCGTCGGCGATCAGATCGCCCATTTTTGCGGTTCCCACGAGGGTACAGCCCTCGGAGAAAATATCCCCGGTACGATAGCCCTTTTCCAAAACCTTTTGCACAGCCGCTTCAATGGCGCCCGCCTCTTTATCCAAATCCAGAGAATAGCGCAGCAGCATCGCCGCGGATAAAATCGTCGCTATGGGATTGGCTTTATCCTGGCCCGCAATGTCGGGCGCGGAGCCGTGGCTTGGCTCATAGAGGCCGAATTTCGTCTCGTTTAAGCTGGCAGAGGAAAGCATCCCGATAGAGCCGGTCACCATGCTCGCCTCGTCGGAGAGAATATCCCCAAACATATTTTCCGTCAGAATCACGTCGAACTGCCCCGGATCGCGGACAAGCTGCATCGCGCAATTGTCCACTAGCATATGCGACAAGGTTACTTCTGGATAATCCCTCGCCACCTCTTCCACCACGCTTCTCCAAAGCCGGGAGGAATCCAGTACATTCGCCTTGTCTACGCTCGTGACTTTTTTCCTTCGCTTCTTTGCAATGTCAAAGCCGCGGATCGCGATCCGTCGAATTTCTTCTTCATTATATACCAGTGTGTCGGTGGCCGTCCGAAGGCCGTTTTCCTCCACGGTGCTTCTGGCTCCAAAATACAGCCCGCCGGTCAGCTCGCGCATAATCATAATATCGAAGCCGTTTCCGATAATGTCTTCCCGCAGCGGGCAGGCCGCCTTTAATTCCTTATATAAATATGCCGGGCGGAGATTGGCGAAAAGGCCTAATTCCTTACGCAGCTTTAAAAGCCCCGCCTCCGGCCGTCTGGAAGGCTCCAGCTTATACCAGGGAGAAGTATTGGCGTCTCCGCCGATGGACCCCATCAATACGGCGTCCGTATCCTTCGCCGCAGCCACCGTTTCGTCCGTCAGCGGCACGCCGTGCACGTCGATAGACGCGCCTCCCATCAAAAGCTCGGTATAAGTAAAGGTATGGCGCCAGACCTTTGCCGTCTTATCCAGTACTTTTCTTGCCTCTCTAACAATTTCCGGTCCGATGCCGTCGCCGGGTATTAACGCAATTTTGTGATCCATATGCTCCTTCCTTTCCTTTGTGATTTCCAGACATTTATATCCTGCAAAATCCTCCGCCTTTTTGTGAAAATCAAGGCCGAGGCTATAATTTTATATCATACTCTAAAATTCTTTCTTTTGCAACATTTTCGTAGACGGACCCAGTGATTTTAGGAAAAAGCCCTCGCCCGGCGAACGCTTTTACCTTTTACGGCGAAAAACGGACGCCCCAAGGAAAATCTCCAGATTTCCCAGGCAACGCCCGTTTTCCTTACGCTTTTATTTCTTGTCCTTTTTCTCCTCCACCGGCTTAGCTGGCGCGGCAGAAGCCACCTCGGCCTTTTCCACCTCGGCGATCGCTCCTCGACGCATGGGAATGCGGCAGTTTCTATTATTGCCAAATTCCACGATCACATCCTCGTCCGTCAGATCGATGATCACACCATAAAAGCCGCTAGTCGTTACAATGCTGTCGCCCACCTCCATGCTGGCAAGCATCGCGCTGACTCTTTTCTGCTCCTTCTTCTGGGGACGGATCATCAGAAAATACAAAACGCCGAACAATACAACCATCCATATAATGGTTCCCATCAGGGGCATGGCGCTGCCCTGGGCTGTCGCAACTACAGAATTCATCCTTTCTTTCCTCCTTGTCTCTTCCTTTTAAAATTCCCGAAAATATTTCCGAAGGTCTGTACGCGCCGGATTTGCCCCGGCGCGCAGGTACTTAAAGAACATCATACACAAAATTCCCTATAACTGCAAGTCTTTTTCAGAATTAATGCAAAAAGCTGTAACGATTCAGCCTCTGGCCGAATCGTTACGGACATATGCCATTTTCAATTGCAACGGGAAAATCCGTCCAGCTTTTCCCTTTTATAGCTCTCGTAGCGTCCCTCATCCAGCGCCGTACGGATTTCTTCCATTAAATGGTTATAGAAATATAGGTTGTGCAGAACGCATAGGCGCATCCCCAGCATTTCCTTCGCCTTTAAGAGATGGCGAATATACGCGCGGCTGTAATGACGGCAGGCGGGACACGAACAACCCTCCTCGATGGGCCGATCGTCCAGCTCATAGCAGGCGTTGAATAGATTCAGCCGGCCGGTATTTGTGTACACATGGCCATGACGACCGTTCCTGGTGGGATATACACAATCGAAGAAATCCACGCCCCGGCTTACAGCCTCCAGGATATTCGCAGGCGTGCCCACACCCATCAGATACGTAGGCTTGTTCCTAGGCAAATGCGGCACCGTTTCCTCCAGAATCCTGTACATTTCCGCATGGCTTTCCCCCACGGCCAGGCCGCCCACCGCATAGCCGTCCAGCTCCATTTCAGAAATCTGCTTCGCGTGACTGATCCGGATGTCCTCATACACCGCTCCTTG
>CAOJIB010000184.1 GCA_948436455.1 uncultured Blautia sp. | reverse complement strand
CGGCTCCATCAAAAGGTGTACCTCCGCGTAATGGCGCAGCGGCTCGAAATGACCCACGCCCACCACCGGCTCCGCCAAGGTCTCCTTATAGACAATGCTTCCCGGGCCAAATTCCACCACAAAGCCGAATCGTTCCAGGATCAGCGCCTTTAATACTTCGATCTGCACCTCTCCCATCAGATGCAGGCGAATTTCTCCCGACGCTTCGTCCCACAAAATACGCAGTTGGGGATCCTCCTCTTCCAGCTGGCGCAGCTTTTTCAGCGTCTGGTGCACGTCGCATTCCTTGGGAAGATACAGCTGGCAAGTAAGCACCGGCTGCAATTGGGACGCTCTTTCCGACGCCTCCCGGCCAAGCCCCTGGCCCGGCCAGGTTTTCGTCAGCCCGGTGACCGCGCAGACCGTGCCCGGATACGCCGCGCTTATCGTTTCAAATTTCGCGCCAGAGTACATGCGGAGCTGGTTGACCTTTTCTTCCCAACGGGCGTTTGGATCCTCCCGCTCGCAGCCGGTCAGGGAATCCTTCACGTGTAGGACTCCGCCAGTCACTTTCAGATACGTCAG
Source organism: uncultured Blautia sp. (assembly GCA_948436455.1). GTDB lineage: Bacteria > Bacillota > Clostridia > Lachnospirales > Lachnospiraceae > Blautia_A. The sequence goes on along the minus strand of CAOJIB010000184.1, from coordinate 2,046 downwards.
CCGTCCGCCCTGTTCATCTCGAGCAATCTTAAAGACCTTCGCGCCAAATTCCTCAGGATATACCGGCGCTTTCGTATACTTTGCAAAACCTTGCAAAAAGTGTTCCACTCCTGTGAGCTTTAAGGCAGAGCCATAATAGCAAGGAAAAATCTTCCGCTCGCCAATCAGCCGTACAATATCCGCCTTTTCTACCTTTCCGGTCTCCAGATACCTCTCTAAAAGCCCTTCCTCACACATGGCAAGAGCTTCCAAAAAGGCCTCCAAGTCCCCGTCTCCAGTAAAGTCAATGCAGTTATCATCCAGTCGGCGCTGCAGTTCCTTTTGCAGCTCCTCCCGATTGGCGCCCGGCTGATCCATCTTATTGACAAACAAAAACGTAGGAATCTTATGCCTGGCCAACAGCTTCCAAAGCGTCAGCGTGTGGCCCTGCACGCCCTCCGCGCCGCTGATCACTAGAATTCCGTAATCCAGTACCGCCAGCGTACGTTCCATTTCCGTCGAAAAATCCACATGGCCCGGCGTGTCTAAAAGCGTAACCTCCAGATCTCCCGTGGAAAATACCGCCTGTCTAGAAAAAATCGTAATCCCCCGCGCCCGCTCCAACGCGTGCGTATCTAAAAACGCATCCTTATGGTCCACACGACCCAACTTCCGGATGCTTCCCGTCAAGTACAAAAGACTCTCGGAAAGAGTCGTTTTTCCCGCGTCCACATGGGCCAGCAGAGCGGCGCATATATGTTTTTTCGGTTTCTTCCAAGACGTATCCTCCATAAAAAACGCCCCTTTCTGCTATCTATCATCTACAGGATCTAACCCTCTAAAATTCTGAATTTCAACCATAAAAATAACCGAGTAGACTTCACCTGGAAAACCTATCGGCCATATATTTTCCCTTTATACAATATAGGTTCATGTAAAAAATCCCCGCTCGTTTTATTCTGCCCGCGCACTTGAAGATATCGCTCTTTTACTGGCATATTTCTCATCGGCTCTTGTTTCGCCAGCCTATGCATTTACACTACTCTCAAACTCACTACAGCATGGGCAATTCCTATGGGGTATCCATATGTATTATGGCACACTTATATCTATAACGCAAGAGTCTTTGTCTGGAATCAGCCCTGAAACTATCTTTGCATTTCCCGCAAACTGTGCTATAATACCCCTATGATTGAATTTAACATACCTCCCTTCGTCGGGAATGAGATAAATTATATACAAGATACCTTTCGACGGCATAAGATCTGCGGCGACGGCGCCTATACGAAGCGATGCAGCGCCTGGATGCAGGAGCACTTCGAAATACCGCATGTGCTCTTGACGACCTCCTGTACCCACGCGCTGGAAATGGCGGCGCTTCTCACCGGTATACAGCCAGGCGAAGAAGTGATTATGCCCTCCTACACGTTCGTCTCCACCGCAGACGCCTTTGTCCAGCAAGGGGCAAAAATCGTGTTTGTGGATATCCGGCCGGATACAATGAATCTGAACGAGGCTCTGCTGGAAGAAGCCATCACCGACCGTACCCGGGTCATCGTCCCGGTGCATTACGCCGGCGTGGCCTGCGATATGGACGCGATCCTAGCCGTTGCCAGAAAGCACGACCTACAGGTGGTCGAAGACGCCGCGCAGGCGTTCGATTCCTATTATAAAGGAAAGGCGCTGGGAACGATCGGCGATTTCGGCTGCTTCAGCTTCCATGAAACAAAAAACCTTTCCATGGGCGAGGGCGGCGCTTTGCTTTTTGCAGACACACAATTTCAGGAGCAGGCGGAAATCATCCGGGAAAAGGGCACGAACCGGAGCAAATTTTTCCGCGGAGAGCTGGATAAATACACCTGGGTTGACTATGGTTCTTCCTATCTGCCCAGCGATCTCAATGCCGCCGTCCTTTTCGCGCAGCTAGAACAGGCCGCGCAGATCCGGCAGGATCGAGTACATTCCTGGCAGGATTACCATGATCGGCTCGACGATCTAGAAGAGCGGGGCTGCCTGACCCGTCCGGTCATCCCGGACTACGCTACCAATCACGCCCATATGTACTAT
>CAOJIB010000183.1 GCA_948436455.1 uncultured Blautia sp. | reverse complement strand
TTTCGTAATGCTTCCTTCGCACAGGTAGGAGAAGCCTTCCACACTTCCGTGCTTCCGGTAATAGTCCAGCGCCGTTACCAGCTTAAACGTGGAGCCGGGCGGATACTGTCCCTGGGCAGCACGGTTCAAAAGGCTGCTATTGGATGCGTCCTGAGAAAGCCAGTCCCAATCCTGCGCCAAGCTGTTCGGATCGAAGTCCGGCTTGGAGACCATCGCCAAAATCTTTCCGGTGGAGGGCTCCATCGCCACAACAGCGCCCCGGTAATCGCCTAACGCATACCAGGCGGTCTCCTGCAACGCGGCGTTTAACGTCGTCACCACCTGGTCGCCCCGATTCTTTTCATCTTTAAATTCCTGCTTCATCTGTTCCAAGAAAAAATCATGGGACGAAAGAAGCTGAAAATTCGCCTCAGATTCCAGGCCGCTTTTTCCATGGCTGTCATAACCGACCACATGGGCGAAGACAGAGCCATACGGATATACTCTGGTTTCGTTTCCCTCGTCGTCCACCTCCGTATAAGCCAGCACTTCTCCGCCGGCCGCCAAAAGCTGTCCCCGGATCACACGATCTGCAAAGGTGTCCTGCCGGCTATTATAGGGGCTATTGATAAACTCTTCCCGCTTGATCGCGTTAAAATAAATCAGATAACCCGCCAGCGCCACAAAAATAAACACAAAAAAGTAGGAAATAATGGCGTATTCCCGATTTCTGGAACGTCGCTTTTTCTTCTCCGGCTTATGAGGCGTCTGCCCCGCGGCCTCCTGACGACTCCATTTTCTGCGCTTTTTTTTATTTATTTTTTTCAAGTTCTCTGCTTTCTCTGATTTTTTCAAGCTCCTCACCTTCATCTTCTCTGAAAATATACAGTCCCTGAATAATCGCCAGCATGATAATCGTACTCATGACGGAGCTTCCTCCATAACTGACCAGCGGCAGTGTAACGCCGGTCATCGGAATAAACTTCGTCGCCCCGCCGATCGTTAAAAATACCTGGAACGCATATTCTGTTCCAAGTCCCAGCGCAATCAGCTTATAAAAAGGGTTTTTGATCTGCAGGGAAATATTGACGATCATCAAAAAGAAGCTCATGCAGACCAGAATCAGGCAGATGCCAAACAGCCCGCCCATTTCCTCACAGATCGCACTGAACATGAAATCCTCCGCCGCTACGGGAATCATATCCGGAGAGCCCTGGCAAAGCCCCATGCCGAACCAGCTCCCGGTCCCGATGGCAAACATCGACTGGGCAATCTGATAGCCCTCGTTCTGGTAAACGGCGAAGGGATCCTTCCAGGCGGCCACCCGCTGACGGATATGCCCGAATAGATAATACGCCGCCACCGAAGCCACTGTCCCGCCGCCAATGCCAAGCAGCAGGTAGCCAGGCTTTTTCGTAGCCACATATAGCATCACCAGGTATGTAATAAAGAAGATCAGCGCGCTCCCTAAGTCCCTGGATACCACCAGGATCAACACATGCGCCCCCGCCACCAAAGTGGCCTTCACCACCTGGGGAAAGCTGGTATCCTTCCACAACATCGACGCCATAAAAAACACAAAAACAATTTTGATAATTTCCGATGGCTGCACGCCAAAAATGGACAGCTTGGCTCCGCCGGTCATCTGCGCCAACGCCAGCACGGCCAGTAAAAGGAAAATACCAAGCCCGGCGTAAAGCCAGGTCAGTTTATGCAGAAAACGCATTTTCCGAATCATTACCGGAATCAAAAGCGCCACAGCGCTTCCGACCAAAACAATAAAAAACTGCTTCTGGGCCTTTTCCATATCCAGACGGGCCTGCATGATAAAGCCAATACTCAATAGCATACACAAATTATTCAAAAGCAGCAACGAAGCCTTCCGGTAAAAAATCCGATATAGGATCTGAATGGCCAGAAAATAGACAATCGTTTCCAGATAAAAACGGATAATCTGGAAATCTTCCGTCTGCAGATAAATCACCGTAAAGGCAGCCAGATTCATAAAAAAGATCAAAAGAAGCTGCTTCGCCAAAATATGGCGCTTCTCCTTCTCCTCCCGGTAACGGAAGACCGTAAAGCACTGCAGCGTATATAAAAGCATCAATATGCAGATAAAATATTTCGATAATTCTACAATTACATGAATCACTGTTTCGCTACTCCACTCCTCGCTTAAAATGTCCTTTTGTAAAGGAACCTCCCGCCACCTTCCTCCGATACCGGTATCTACCAATAAAATCCTTTAAAATATCGCCAGTTTCCTTTTCCGTTTCGATCGTAAAGGAAAGACGAATGCTCTGCATTCCCAAAGCTTCCACCTGGGGGGCTTCCTCCAACAACCCCAGCGGCAGGCTGTTATAAATGACGTTATAGCAAAAGCTACAGCAGCATTGTACGGGAAATTCCTTTTGATATCGATCCCGCAGCCATACGAGATCGTTTCTCTTTCTACAACCTTCGGTATTTTTCAGCACACACTGGGCGGATACCATCAAAGGAAGATAACCGTAGACAACCATCTCACTGCGCCCGTTGCTCCTGTGGGAAAGCTCCTTTTCGTGTAATTCCAAAGGCGCCGTATTTCGCAGAACACCTTCCTTTTCCCAGAATTTCAGCGCGCTCTCGTTCCAAGTATACATAGAAGCGTCCAGCACGCAGGCCTTTCCATAGCCTTGACGGCAAAGCCAGCCATAGCCCTCCAGATTCCGTACCAGAAATCCCGTAAGGCCCCGCGCCCGCAGCAATTTCACCTTTTCTTCCCACCCGGAAACGGTATGGCTTCGTA
>CAOJIB010000182.1 GCA_948436455.1 uncultured Blautia sp. | reverse complement strand
GAACGTCCTTTGCTAAAAAGCAAGGAAATCTGCGAGATATGCTTGTTTTGGTGTATGGGCTTTAAAAATCGGTATTAACCGACAGCCCCTTTTTGAGAACTTTCTCCGCGCAAGACTTTTGCACTGTATACAAATATTCTTTACTACTGTCTTGTCATATGACAATAAAAAGTGTATAATGCACAGGAACAACCGATTACACGCAGGAGGAACTATCATGAATATAGAAGAAGAAATCCAAGCTCTAAAAAAGAAAAAAAACGCCGTTATCCTGGCGCATTACTACGTGCCGGCTGAGGTACAGGCAGTCGCCGACTACGTAGGCGATTCCTTCTACTTAAGCAAAGTCGCCGCTAAAACCGACGCCGACGTGCTGATCCTCGCCGGCGTATCCTTCATGGGGGAGAGCGCCGCGCTTTTAAATCCCTCAAAAACCGTACTGATGCCGGAGCCGGAGGCCGACTGTCCGATGGCCCATATGGCCGACGCTGCAAAGATTCAGAAACTGCGCGACGAATACGACGATCTGGCCGTTGTCTGTTACATAAATTCCACCGCTGCGCTCAAGCAGCACGCAGACGTATGCATAACTTCCGCAAACGCCCTGGAAATCGTCCGCAAGCTTCCCAACCAGCATATCCTTTTTATTCCCGATGAAAATCTGGGGCGGTATATCGCATCACAGCTTCCCGAAAAGCATTTCCTTTTCAACGACGGCCGCTGCCCGGTACACGCCTGCGTAACCAAAGAAATCATCCAAAAAGCCAAGAAGGCCCATCCAAACTCCCTGGTGCTCGCCCATCCCGAATGCACGCCCCAGGCGCTGGCCCTGGCAGATTACATCGGCAGCACCTCCGGCATTCTACGCTACGCAAAGGAAAGCAGCCATGATTCCTTTATCATCTGTACGGAGGACGGCGTTCTTTACGAATTGCAAAAGCAAAATCCGGAAAAAACATTTTATATGGCTATGGAAAATTTCCAATGTCCGGATATGAAACAGATCACTCTGGAAAAGGTGCAAACCGTATTAAAGGACGGCGGCCAGCCGGTAACCGTGAATCCGGCGCTGGCTAAATCTTCCCTGCCTCCGCTGCAGCGAATGCTAGATCTGGCCGCGCCCGACGCCCCCAAAAATCCGCAGGGAGGAAAACGGCCTTGAAAACAGACGTTGTCATCGTCGGATGCGGCGTAGCCGGACTTTACGCGGCGCTGCATCTGCCAAAAAATAAAAAAATCCTGCTCCTTACCAAGTCCAAAGCCGCGGACAGCGATTCCTTTCTGGCCCAGTGCGGCATCTGCGTCCAAAGAGACGACGGGGATTATGATTCCTTTTTCCAGGATACGCTGCGCGCCGGCCATTACGAAAATAACCGGGAGTCCGTCGATATTATGATCCACTCTTCCCGGGAAGTGATCGAGGAGCTGCTCGCCTACGGCGTGGAATTTGCAAAGGAGAACGGCCGGCTCTTATACACCAGAGAAGGCGCCCACAGCCGCAGCCGTATCCTGTACCACGAAGATATTACAGGAGAGGAAATTACCCGCCGACTGCTTTTCCAAGTAAAAAAGCTGGAAAATGTCACGCTAATGGAATATACTACAATGGTAGACCTACTGGTCGGCGATCAGGTCTGCTTGGGCGTTATCGCCCGGGACTTGCACGGGCGGATTTTCCCTGTACAGGCCGACGCAACCTTACTGGCCTGCGGTGGCATCGGCGGTTTGTACGTCCATTCTACGAATTTTCCCCATCTGACCGGGGACGGACTGGCCGTCTGCCTCCGACATCAGGTAGAGCTGCTCCACGCCGATTATATTCAGATCCATCCGACGACCCTGTATACCTCCACACCGGGCCGGCGTTTTCTAATCTCGGAATCCGTCCGGGGCGAAGGCGCTCTCCTATACAATAAAGCCGGCGAACGCTTTACCAACGAACTTCTTCCCAGAGATCTTTTAACGAAGGAAATCTACCGGCAGATGGAAAAAGATCATGCGCCTTATGTGTGGCTGGACATGCGTCCTCTGGGCGAAGAAACGTTACACGGCCATTTTCCGCATATTCTCCAGCGTTGCCGCGAGGAAGGCTACGACCCGATCCGGGAATGGATTCCCATCGTTCCCGCCCAGCATTATTTCATGGGCGGCATTCGGGTGGATCGGCATTCGAAGACCTCCATGGAACGCCTTTACGCCGCCGGGGAAACGAGCTGCAACGGTGTGCACGGCGCCAATCGGCTGGCCAGCAATTCCTTGTTGGAAAGCTTAGTCTTCGCCAAACGGGCCGCTCGGCACATGCGGGAAAACGCGCTGGCGCATCCTTTGCAGGACGCCTGCCCTTCCATCGACCCGAAACAATATAGCGACGCATCGTCGCTGCAGACACAATACAAAACACTTGTATTACGAGAAATAGAGAGGATGAAACAGGCCCATGCATAATCAAATGACTATGACGCTGCATATCGATCGTCTGCTTTTGCAGGCGCTTACAGAAGACATTACCAACGAAGACATTACAACGAACGCCGTAATGCCCTCGCCTGTAACGGGCGAAGTACAGCTGATCTGCAAACAGGACGGCATCATCGCCGGCCTGCAGGTTTTTTCGCGGGTGTTTACACTTTTGGATGAAAGTACCGTCTGCACCTTTTTCTGCCAGGACGGCGACTTCGTGAAAAAAGGCCAACAGCTAGCCCTTATCACCGGAGACATCCGCGTGCTTTTATCCGGTGAACGGGTGGCTCTGAATTATCTCCAGCGAATGAGCGGCATCGCCACTTACACCCACTCCATC
>CAOJIB010000181.1 GCA_948436455.1 uncultured Blautia sp. | reverse complement strand
AAGTCCGGTGACCTTAGGCGGCACGATGATCCAGAATAACGCGGAGGTGCTAGCGGGCATCGTCATGACGCAGCTTGTGCGTCCCGGTGCGCCGGTGGTCTACGGGAATACTTCGTATGTTTCCAACATGCGAAAAGCCCTGCCGATTTCCTGCGGGTGTGAGCAGGTGCTTTTTATTCAGTATGCAAAAGCTATGGCAGACTTTTACCGTGTGCCCTGCCGGACGGGCGGTTCGCTTTCTTCGGCGAAGGAGCTGGATTATCAGGACGGCGCGCAGACGGCGATTTCATTAATGACGTCTCTGGACGTGCAGTCGAATATCGTTTTCCATGCCTTTGGAGAAATGGACGGGCTGAATGTCTTCAGCTTCGAGAAGTACGTGCTGGATGAACAGCTTATGGAAGCCCGTCGCTTTACCGAAGCGATCGATCCCTTCTCTGAGGAAGAGATGGATCTGGAAACAATCCGGGAAGTGGGCCCGGGCGGGAATTACCTGGCGGAGGAAGATACCGTTCTGAAATACCGCACGGAGATTTACTATCCGGAGCTTTACCATGTGGATAGTTACGCCCAGTGGCAGGACGGCGGAAGCGTTTCCGTAGAGGAAAAGGCCAGGGCGCGGGTGAAGAAACGCCTGGAAGATTACGAAGCCCCCGCGTACACCGCAAAGCAACAGGCGGTGCTCGCAAAGGCGCTGGAAGGCTGGGAGCTTTAAATGCCTTCGTATGCAGAAAGGTTGCCGGTGGCAGGTTTTCTGTACAGAAAAAGAGAGAGAACAATCAAAGAAAAAGGGAGAGTGATTTTGCTATGACAATGATCGACAACTTAGTAGTCGCATTATGTTTCATTGGTATCTTGCTGATCGGCTACTATTTTTCCAAGACCTCGCAGGATATGGACAGCTTTTATAAAGCAAATCGGGCGTTGCCCTGGTCGCTGGTTGTAGGTACGCTGATGGCGTCCTGGTACGGCGGTGCCGGCGTTGTGGGAACCGTAGGCTATTCCACGACGATGGGTTTTGCGGCGTTCTTCTTATGGTCTATCGGCGCCCATGCGGTACGTTTTCCGCTGGCTCTGTGGATCGCGCCGAAGATTTCCGTAAAGGCGAAGGGAACGATTCCGGATCTTCTGCGGGAGCATTACGGAAAGATCGCGGCAGTTTTGGGCGCGATCGTGATCGTGGTTTCCTGTCTCTCCATCGGAGAGGTGGCGGCCGTTGGTTATGTGGGCGAGGGCGCCTGGCATGCGAATAAATTTGTCGTTGCGGCGATTGTCGTTGTGATTTCCATCGGCGTTACCTGCTTAGGTGGTCTGATGGGCGTAGCCGTAACCGATATGATTTTCTTCTTCCTGATGGTTACCTGTGTATCCGCCGCATTTCCGGGACTGTTCTTCAGTGTCGGCGGCCTGGAAGGCATGAAGGCGGTACTTTCCACAGAAGCGCCGGAAATGATCACGGCCATCGGCGGTATTCCCATACCTCAGGCGGTTATGCTGATCGTCCTTTGTATCAACCTGTATAAGGATCCGTCCTTCTACCAGCGGTTCGCGGCAGCGAATTCTCCGAAGACCGGTAAGAGAGCGATGCTTTTGTGTTTCTCCATCTGGCTTTCCTTCGACGTGGTAACAATGATGACCGGTACAATCATTCGCGTGATCGATCCGGCTTTAAGCGTACAGCCAGAGGTGCAGTACATACAGTTGATCGTAGGCCAGCTGCCGGTAGTCGTTCGCGGCCTGTTTATCGTAGGCGTTCTAGGCGCGATCATTTCCACGCTGGACAGCTATTATCTGATCGGCGGCGAGATCGTTGCCAACGATATTATCTATATGATCCGCGGCGACCGGAAGCTGGATGATAAGACTAGTATTTCCGTAACCAGGGTTTTCGCCGTATTATTCGGTATTATCGGCCTGGCTTCGGCCTTCCAGTTTGACCGTGTATACGACGCATTTTTGTTCCTGTCGAGTTTGAGTATGACGTTGCTGTTCGTGCCGATGATGGCCGCGCTGATGTATGAGGGCAAAAAGACCGACGTGGCCGGTCTGGCCAGTATGATCGTAGGTGGTGTTACCTGGATTTTCTTCCAGTATGCATATCCGATTGTGATTTCCGGCGTGACGCTTGACCCGGTATTGATCGGTCTGCCTTTATCTTTTGTAGCGTTTATTATTGGAAATTATTTTGGCAAGGATTTAAGTGCGGAACGTAGATTAAAAGGAGTATAAGGAGGAGAATACTATGCAGGAACCGAAAAAAGAAAATGAAAAAGATGAATTAAAGGTAGAATGGCTGGGGCCCGACGGCGCGTTGGTGCTGCTGTTTATCGTACTGGCATGTATTTACGGCTACGGAATGCTTAACAGCGTAGACTTTATTATCGGCGTTTTAGCCCCTGGCATCGCCATTGTCATTACGGTAGGCGTATTTATTAAATATTGCACAGAAGTATTCTCTTTTGCTTCCGGTAAAAAGGGAACTGATAAGAAATAAGATCTCAAAATAGCCTGCTACAAAAAGGAGGAGCTTTATGACCATCGAATGTTTTCCTGTGAAAATGACGGAGGAAGAGGCGCTTTCCATTGCCAGAGGGGGAAAGAATCCCATCTCCCGTGCGCTGTTTGGCAAGAAGGAAGTCCATCTCCGCCTGATGTATCTGGAAAGCCGTTATATTATCTATAAGATGACCTATAAGGATAATTTCTTGGTGAAAATGTTCAGGAAAAAGGCGAAGGAAGATAAGCAGAACATCCGCGTCATGGTAGAAGCGACCACCTGTACGGCAGCCTATGTGGAGGAT
>CAOJIB010000180.1 GCA_948436455.1 uncultured Blautia sp. | reverse complement strand
CATCACAAGGGCAATCTTATCCTTGTCAAACACGGTCTGGTTTTCCAGCTTCGCCATCTCGTTAATCGCCACGGGGGAAGTAATGTCATTCCCCAGCACCAAATCTAAATCCGCCTCAATCAGCTGGCCTGCCGTGACCTGGGAAAGCCCGGCATGGGCCGCTAAAATCTTCTGTGTCATCGTCATTCCCATGATTCTAATCCTCCTCAGCAATTCGTAACCGTTCAGACGGCGGGGAATTTGACCTGAATTTGGAACGTCAAGCTTGCTTGTAAGTCCAAATTCAGGTCAAATTTCACATCGGGTGGACATCCCAGCTTCTTGTCCGGCACAGACGCCAAGAAGATACCCCGTCTGAACTGTTACAACTATTCTGTCTGTGACTGCTTTACATTCTACCATAAATATTGTTATAATAAAAATACATAATACGAATAGGATGCATAAAAAATGGTTATAGCAAAGCACAAGGAGCGGTTATGGAACAAAATTTATCCCAATACAAGATTTTCTACGAAGTGGCAAAAGCCGGGAACATCTCTAAGGCGGCAAAGGAGCTATACATCAGCCAGCCTGCCATCAGCAAAGCCATCAGCAAGCTTGAAGACAGCTTAAATGTCACGCTGTTTACCAGAAGCTCCCGGGGCGTCCATATGACGCCGGAAGGGGAGATTTTGTTCCGTCACGCCGAGACGGCTTTCCAGGCGCTAAATTCCGGGGAAGAGGAATTAAAGCGGATCCGCGAGTTTAACATCGGCCATCTGCGGATTGGCGTCAGCAATACGCTGTGCAAATATATCCTCCTGCCCTATTTAAAAAAATTCATTGAGCAGTATCCCCATATCAAAATCACCATCGAAGGCCAGGCTACCGCCAGAACCATCTCCATGCTGGAACAGCACACCTTGGATATCGGGCTGGTGGCCGAGCCTGCGGGCCTGTCCGGCCTTTCCTTTATCCCGGTGATGGAAATCCAGGATGTTTTCGTCAGCACAAGGCATTACCTGAATAATTTATACTTAAGGGAAGGGAAGGATTCAGATTTATTCCAATGCGGAAACATTATGCTGTTAGATCAAAACAACATGACCCGCCACCACGTGGATGAATATATGGAAGAACACCGTATCATTCCGAAGCAGATCTTGGAAGTAACCACCATGGATCTGCTGATCGAGTTCGCCAAGATTAGCTTAGGAGTCGCCTGCGTCATCCGGGAACTGGTACAAAAGGAGCTGGAATCGGGACGACTGATCCAAATCCCCCTGCCGGCCCCCATTAAAAAACGAACCATCGGCTTTGCCTTCTGGGGCGGCAGCCAGTCCCGGGCGCTGAAAACGTTTTTGGAGTTCTTATATTAAAAGAGGAGAAACTTATGGGAAATTATCTGAATATCGGCAACGACGGATTCAAAAGCATAACCAAAGGAATCTATATCGACAAAACGGAAATGATTGCGTTTATTAACGGCACGCTGGGAACGGCAGATAAGCTTACCTGCGTAAGCAGGCCTCGCCGATTCGGCAAATCTTTTGCCGCCAAGATGCTTTGCGCGTACTACGATAAAAGCTGTAATTCGGAAAGCCTGTTCGCAAATTATAAGATCGCGTCGGATCCGTCATTTAAAAAACACCTCAATCGATATGATGTGATTTATCTGGATATTACCTGGTTTATCTCCATTACAGGTTCCATCAAAGAAGATGGAGCGATCAGCCAGATCAAAACGAATCATTACCCAGAAGCGCTTCAAGATTATGGCAGAGAGATTCTCTTGGCAGGCATCAATTACGATGTAAAAAGCCAAAAGCATACCTGTAAAATTGAAAGATTGGGAAAAAGGATATAGGCGCTTCCGGCAAACCTATAAAAAAGAATCCTGCTCCGCAGGATTCTCCGCCTGCGGCGGGTCGCTTCAGCGACATAATTCCTTTCCGCCGCAGTGCGATCCAAAGCGGAGCGTTTTTGTTTCATAGGACGCAATTTCCTATGAAACAAAAAACTGCAGCAGCCTTGACGGCTTCCCGCCAAAGCTGCTGCAGTTTTCATTTTCTTTTCATTATGAATCAGCTAGAGCATATTTGAAAAATGCTCTAGTACTAGTTATTGATCAGCTTATCCCCATCATTCCAGCTGTACAGCTTGCGAAGCTCCGCGCCAATCTGTTCTAAGGGATGCTCCGCCTCCAGCTTCCGCATAGCGTTAAAGTGCGGGCAGCCTGCCTGGTTCTCCAACAGCCATTCTTTCGCGAAAGAGCCGTCCTGGATATCCGCCAGGATCTTCTTCATGGTCTTCTTCGTCTCATCGGTGACGATCTTCGGCCCGGTGATGTAATCGCCGTACTCAGCCGTATTGGAGATGGAGTACCGCATCCCGGCAAAGCCACTCTCATAGATTAAGTCCACGATCAGCTTCATCTCATGGATGCACTCAAAGTAAGCATTCTCCGGCGCATACCCGGCTTCCACCAGCGTCTCAAAGCCAGCCTGCATCAAAGCTGTCACGCCGCCGCAGAGCACTGCCTGCTCGCCGAATAAATCCGTCTCCGTCTCTACCCTAAAGGTGGTTTCCAAAACGCCTGCTCTTGCCCCGCCTAATGCCTGGGCGTAAGCTAAAGCCTTGTCCTTGGCCTTGCCGGTAGCGTCCTGATGCACGGCTACCAGGCATGGGGTTCCCCTGCCCCTCTGGTACTCGCTCCTTACCGTATGGCCGGGAGCCTTGGGCGCGATCATGGTTACGTCCACATTTGCGGGCGGAATGATCTGCCCGAAATGGATGGCAAAACCGTGGGCAAACATCAGCATATTCCCTTCCTCTAAGTTAGGTTCAATGTCACGTTTG
>CAOJIB010000179.1 GCA_948436455.1 uncultured Blautia sp. | reverse complement strand
CTCCTGGCTCCAGTCGTTGATGATCGTCCGAATACACAGATAATCGCCCTCCGGCAGCACCCGCAGTTCCTCCTCCCTATGGGAATGGTAACTGCCCAGATTGATATATTCTCCTTCGATCTTCAACTCCCCTTTTTGTAGGGAATCATTCTTCAATACAAAACCGTAGCATCTCTGTATGGTCTCCTGCATCTGCAGCTCCCGCGTCACCTTTTTCTGATACGGTACCGCAAAATCCCAGATATCCGCATTGGCCTTGGCCGCCATATAAACCACCCGCCTCTTGGGGAGATTTCGAATCGTAAAATCCGTCTCTGATCGTGCCTGCCGGAAGATACCGCACTGATCCCGCAGCCAATTCAGATTTGTCAGCGTTTTGTGACACTCTTCCAGCTGCTTTTGAACGCTCTTTTCACTTTTCTCAATGACCCATTCCAATACGTCTAGCGACTTGGTTTCCTGCAATTCCATAATGTCCTTCAAGGAAAATCCCAGCTGCTTGTACATTTTAATAATCTCCAGCTTCCAGGCGTGCCTGGCGGAAAAGTAACGGTAACCGGTACTTTCATCAATATAACTGGGAACGATCAGGCCTTTCTCGCTATAATACCGGATCGCGGAGACGGACAAGCCCGTCATCTCTGACATTTCGCCGATAGAATATAGATTGCTTTTTTTCTCGTTGCTCTCGTTTTTCTCATTCCGATACATATGTTCTCCCTTTTACAGAAAATATCGTCCATACTGCAACAAATCATCTCTAATGCAAAAGGATTCCTTTTATGCAAAGCGAAGTACATCCGGAAACTCTTTACGGCCAATTCTATGAAATGTTTTTCATCCGATGCGCGCATATTTATGCGACGTACACGGCGTGTACTTTTGTTTCATGAAAGCGCATCTGACGGAAAACCAGGTGTAAACAGATTTCCGAAAATGCTCAAATAAATGAGGGATAGCGGCGATCAAAACGCCTGTCGACAAATGCAAAAATCCCTTCACCGGATAGACAGGCAGGCGCCGTCCAGATACGAAAGGCTTTTGGAATACCGGTGAATGCCGCCGGCTTTTTCGCGGGACATTAACAGCCTTTCCAGCCCCGTCCCCAGACCCACCCAGGTACAGGACATCTTCCAGGCGGCGTCTAGCTTATGCGGCCCCATAGAGGTAGACGCTAGCTCCAGGCCCTGCGCATCCACAACATCCAACCCTTTTCCATAAACGACCGATTCCTCTTCCACAAATCGATATTCCTGTATTCGGGCGGCCTCCATCGTAATCTGCGCCAGTTCTTTCAGCCTCGATACCCTGCTCTCCTCCTCCAATCCCCACTCTACCAGATTCAACATTGTAAATTCTTTTAAATGAGACTTTCCCTCAGATTCCTTCCGGAAGCAGGAACCGATCTCAAAAATGCGCAGCGGCTGCGGTGACACGGACAGCAGTCTTCTGGAAATATCGTATAGATTCGGCGCAAGCATGGGACGCAGGCAGGTATTTTTATCTACCCAAAATACCTGCTCATTCAGGGGATGAGAACCGTCGATGGTCATACGATCCAGAAATTTCCTCGATATCAACGCGGGCGTCGTCACCTGCAAAAATCCTTTTGCACGCAAGGCAGCAGCCAGATCCTCCTGTAAAGCGCACAGCTGCGGCCTCCGATCTTCCAAAAGCAGCGTTTGCAGCTTTTCTCTGTTCTTTCGCACAAGCGCTTCCTCTTCCTTCTGGAAATACCGGTTGCACGCGCCGGAATCTTCAAAACAAACGGATAAGCTGTCCGCATTTTCTCCTAATTCTATCAGCCTATTTTGCTGCGCCGGCGTCAGACCAATCTTCATAGCTCTTCCCCTTCCCAATCATGTAATCACAGCTTTTGCGCGTCTCCCGTAAAAACTGTCGCCGAATATTTCTGCAGCTTCCACTCGGGAATCTGGCACCGCGGACAGGGCTTTTTAAACCATCGATTCCGCAGCCAACGGGCGCTCCTGCTGCTTTTAGAATCCCATATGACGAATGATTCGTTGCAGTGTGTCGTGATCTTTATCATATTTCCCTGGCGTTCCACCTGCTTGACGCCGTGCAGAACGCCGCTTCTGGATGGCCACAGCTTGATTTTCTGGACCATGCCGAATATACGCTGGTTTTTATACATATATCGTTTTATCTTTTCTGTATCCATGATTCCTAGCGCCTTCCTTCGCCTGCTTCCATCCTCTGCGCGCATGTATAGTACATTGTAAGCACCCCCAATTCCAGGGGGTTATGAATTACCGTCGCAATATTGCGTGCTTCCCCGGTAATACCGCAAGGCATTCCCGGCGCCGCTATAATCGTCTTGCCGCTCACATCGCCGGCCGTAATAAAGCCGGCCGAGGTCGTCGCGTCATATATATATCTGTACTTAGCTAGTCGGGGAGGCTCCTTTAGCTTCGTCGCCCCTTCATACGGCAAATGAGCGCGCGAAAGTGTGCGGGCATCGATATCGTACAAATCCACCGGAAGTCCTTTTTGCAGCAAGTAAGCCGCGGCGGCTCCTCCTACCGCGGAAGCGCCCAACACCAACACCTTTTCCCTGTGCGCGCCCATCGCGCAAATGAGCGCCTCGGCAAAGCCGGCACCTGTGCAGGCGCCGTTGTCCGCCGCCGCCCGGTCGAAAAGCCCAAGCGCCGCAAAACGGGCGTCGTCTGCCATAAAGACCATATCCGCCCCCAAAAGCGACGCCTCGTAAAGCCCGTCCACATCTGCTGCGTCTGTAACAAAAGCTTCCACAGACTCATGCCTTAAAATTGCGCATACCGCCTGAGCAAAGCCGGTGATCGTCCCCTGACCGCTTGTTACCGATATTACGGCAGTTTTATAGGCCCTGGGCCGTTTCGTAAACCCCGCGACCCGTCTGGCAACCTCTCCC
>CAOJIB010000178.1 GCA_948436455.1 uncultured Blautia sp. | reverse complement strand
ACAGAAAGGCATATAGAAAAAGGACTGCCGCACCAGGAAGATTTCCTGCGTAGCGGCAGTTTTTTCGCCCCTCTTTTTTTCTTCTTTTTCGTCTTCCTATTTTTGTCGGATTTCAGAAAAAAGGGCTGGATTATTTTTGTATTCTATGAGAAAATAGTACTGTATATGCCATGGCGTTTCGGTCAGGGCAGAGCTGTGATCTTTCACAGCAGAAAGAATTCATACTTGAAAGGAGTTTTACAATGATTTATTCACATGAAGTAGAAATGATGTGTCCCGTGGCACAGGGCGCTGCTCATGGCGCAGCTCCCATTCCTGAAGAGGCAAAATGGGTAAAAGCAAAAGAAATCAAAGACATTTCCGGCCTGACACACGGCATTGGCTGGTGTGCGCCGCAGCAGGGTACCTGTAAGCTGACTTTGAATGTTAAGGAAGGCATTATCCAGGAAGCGCTGGTAGAAACGATCGGATGTTCAGGTATGACTCACTCTGCAGCTATGGCGTCTGAAATTCTGCCGGGCAGAACGATTTTGGAAGCATTAAATACAGACCTGGTATGCGACGCCATCAATACCGCTATGCGAGAGCTGTTTCTGCAGATCGTTTACGGCAGAAGCCAGAGCGCGTTTTCCGAAGACGGTCTTCCTGTAGGCGCGGGCATGGAGGATCTGGGCAAGGGCTTACGTTCCCAGGTCGGGACTATGTACGGCACCTTGGCAAAAGGCCCCCGTTATCTGGAAATGACAGAAGGCTATGTCACAGGCATTGCATTAAATGAAGAAAATGAGATCATCGGCTACAAATACATAAGCTTCGGCAAGATGATGGACTTCATCAAAGCCGGCGACGACGTAAATACCGCCTTTGAAAAAGCGCAGGGACAGTACGGCCGCGTAGACGACGCCGTCAAGGTGATCGACCCGAGAAAAGAATAATGCAAAATTCTGCTTACTGTTCACTTTATGACCAGTAACACATTCTGTCATAGAAAGTAATTAGGAGGATAAATCAATGGCTTTATTTGAATCATATGAGAGAAGAGAAAAACAAATCCTTGCTGTTTTGAAGGAATATGGAATTAATTCCATCGAAGAAAGCGCGGAAGTAACCAAAGCCGCCGGCTTAGACGTTTACAAGATGGTCGAAGGCATTCAGCCGATCTGCTTTGAAAACGCAAAATGGGCTTACACCGTAGGCGCCGCTATCGCAATCAAAAAAGGTTGCAAGAGAGCGGCCGATGCGGCGGCCGCCATCGGCGAGGGCCTGCAAGCTTTCTGTATTCCCGGTTCTGTTGCCGATCAGCGTAAGGTAGGCCTTGGCCACGGGAATTTGGGCAAGATGCTTCTGGAAGAGGATACCAAATGCTTCGCTTTCCTGGCCGGCCACGAGTCCTTTGCCGCAGCCGAAGGCGCGATCGGTATCGCTGAGAAAGCCAATAAAGTCCGCAAAGAGCCCTTACGTGTCATCTTAAACGGTCTTGGCAAGGACGCCGCGCAGATTATCGCCCGTATTAACGGCTTTACCTATGTGGAAACTGAAATGGATTATTACACCAGCGAAGTAAAAGAAGTCTTCCGCAAAGCCTACTCCACCGGTCTTCGCTCCAAAGTAAACTGCTACGGCGCCAACGACGTTACCGAGGGCGTTGCCATCATGCATAAAGAAGGCGTGGACGTTTCCATCACCGGCAATTCCACCAACCCGACCCGCTTCCAGCATCCGGTAGCCGGCACCTACAAAAAAGAATGTGTAGAACAGGGCAAGAAATACTTCTCCGTAGCTTCCGGCGGCGGCACAGGACGTACCCTGCATCCGGACAACATGGCGGCAGGCCCGGCTTCCTATGGTATGACCGATACTATGGGCCGCATGCACTCCGACGCGCAGTTCGCCGGCTCCTCCTCCGTTCCCGCCCACGTAGAAATGATGGGCCTGATCGGCGCAGGAAATAACCCGATGGTTGGTATGACTGTAGCTGTAGCTGTAGCCGTAGAGGAAGCCGCAAAGGCTGGAAAATTCTAAGAAAACTAGTCTCTATCAGGGTTGTTTAAGATTTCAGCCTGTGTAAAACGCCGTCTGGTGATATAGATAATACACAGGTAATACACAAGTAGTACACAGCAGTAATACACAAATTTGAATAGTAAAAGCTATACCGGAATTACGATGCATCGTTCTGGTATAGCTTTTTCTTTCTTTTATACTTTTGCCGGCAATCAATCGACTGCGGCCTGCAAAATGAACAAAATTCCTGTAAAGACCGGCAAAACACGCCGGTTCTTTTCACGCAATTACCTCTCTTCCTCCGCCAGCCACTCAATTACATACGAGGCAATTCGCTCCCGAGCCTCCTCCTTTCGATGCGTCCATTCCCTGGCGACGACCTCCGTTGACCGGTCAATGCCTTCCAGAACCCGCGCACACCAGGATCTGTACGTATCCTGCATAAAATCTGTCGTATATTCATATAGATAATCTATCTGCTCTCTAATTTCCTTCGAAATTTCCAATGCCTGACGATTCCCGCCGCCGCTGCATAACGAGATTATGCATACGCCGATGGTAATTTCTACCAGATGCTTTTTCATATAGCTGTCCTCCATCCATGCCTCTCCCGTAAACACCTAACAGTTTTGTGAATGTTTTATCTGTGAATTACATTTCTGTTATCCATTATATAAAATGATGAAAGAAAAGTAAAGGAGATTTTTCCATGGATTACGGCAATTTACATTTTTGTATAAACGAAATACTCCAGGAAAGGGGCATCAGCAAAAATAAAATCTGCAAGGATCTGGATATTCCGCGAACCAATTTCAACAAATACTGCCGGGACGGCGTGACGCGTTATGACACCGGATTGATCTGCAAGCTCTGCTGGTATCTAAATATAGACGTCGGCGATCTGATCACACATGTACGCCCTCATACAGAAAACCTACCACCGGCAGCTTTTCTGCATACTAAGGCATGAATAGGGGCTGTCGGGAAATAGATAGCCCAAAATAGGGGAGGAGGTGACCGGCATTGG
>CAOJIB010000177.1 GCA_948436455.1 uncultured Blautia sp. | reverse complement strand
CCGCCTGCTACATCCGGCAGATCCAAAAGCCTCCGGCCCTCGTTTACCGTATAGACGCCGTTTGCTACGGCGGAGATGATATTTCCCATCTGCGTCTTTGCATCGGTGCGAAGAAGCGCCTTTTCGTTAAATTTAAAAAAGTACCCTTCCCGGATTTCCGTCTCGGTGAGGCACTTATAATTGATCTCCTGTTCATACTGGGCAAGCCGGTACGCCATCGTATCCACTAAAAAAGCCAACTGCTGAGATTCCGAGTTGGCATAAGAGGATTTTTCATAGTTGTTCAGCTGGTTGGGCTTGATCCCAAAGGCCCCGGCGATCTGCAGGGCAGTATATTTCTTTAGTTCAAAAAACTGCGCGTCCGCCAGCTTGATATTTAAGGGCTGCAGGGCCATCCCCGCCGGCACGGCTACCACCTTCCCCGCGTTTCTGGCCCCGGTTAAGAGAGAATTGTATTCCTTTTGCAGGGCCATGCGGCGCTTTGGATCCAGGTTTTCGGTGTAATTTAAGGCCATGGAGGCGGTCAGGCCGTCCCTATAGAGGTTGTTGAGATACTTCTGGGATTCCCCGGCCCCCTGCACCGCGTCGGAGAGCATCTCCCGGACGCTTTTCCCAAGAACCCCGTCCCGGCTGCACCAGGTTTTAAAGTGCAGCACGGCGTCCTGGCGGAATACATAGCCTTTGCCTGTTTTTGGATCGCTGTAGCGGTAATATAATTCCCCCGCTTCCCCAAAGATGCCCGCGTCGTCCATCAGGACCTGCACGCATTCGCTTTGCATCGGCCAAAAAGATACCGCCTGATATTCCCCGCCGTAGCGGCCGCTTTTTACAAAGCGGGTCTGCTTCCAGATATAGGCGTTTCCATAGTGTTCGCAGTTGAATTCCACCGTCCCCCAAAAGGTCGCCGGCGTCATGACCTTATTGGGCCGGTGCATCAGGAGATACGCCGCCCGGTTTGGGTCTGCCCGGATCTTCCCTTTTTGGGTCCGCTGGTAAAATTTCAGCGGCAGCTTCCCCATGGTTTCGGAGAGCATCTTTAGGCAGGTAAAATACGTTACCTCGTTTAAGGCCTTGCGGCTGCCCCTGGCGTCGATCCCCAGCCATTCTAAAAGCTCCGCGTCGTTTAGCCCCGCTAAAGGGCGGGCAAAGGCCCTAAAGGCCGCTTTCATCCTCGTTAGAATCCCCATCTAGTAATTCCTCTATGAATTGATCTAAGTAATCCCCGTAGTCGTCGGTAAACGTGTGGTACATGGCCAGCTTAAAGGCGCAAAGGGCGGCGTCCACCGGGTCGATCCGCTTCCTGGCCGCATCCTTGTCGATTTTAATCAGGCCGTTATTCTGGCGAATTACGGCGTTGCTCATGGCGTAGGTAAGGAGCGGATTTCTTAAATAGACGATATTTCCGCAAAAGACCTGCTCCCTGAAACCCTGCGTCGCTTCGTTTAGATGCTTATGGGACTGGAAAACCTCCTCCACCTCGTAGCCCTCGTCGGATAAATCCATCATCAGCTTGGACGCATTCGCCGGGTCGAAGCAGAGCGTCTGAATCTTTAAATCGTACTTCTCACATTCTTCCAGCACGTAGCGCATCACCGCCCCTTGGTCTACGATCGGCGTATCTGTTACCGTCAAAAAGCCTTCCCGCTCCCAGGCGTCATAAGACGCCTTATCCTTTAGAGCATGTTCCTGGAGCTTTTCCCGGGTGGGGATAAAGCTGTGCGTCCAAAGGAGATATTTCACCATCTCCCGGCCGCCGGCGTCGTAGCATCCGGACAGATAGGGGATCACAAAGGCGACGCTTGTTAAGTCCGTCTTTGCGCTCATGTCAAAACCCACGTACACCGGCTGGCCTTCGATATCGATGGGCAGCCCTTCCGCCTCGCAGGCCTTCCACTTGGCCATGTCCATGTAGCCGTTTTCTTTGGCCTGCACCCAGACGTTTAAGCACTTTGTAAGAAAGGCGGTCATATGCTCCGGCTGCTCTTTGGCGATCTTATATTCGCTTCGGATTTTCTCTACCCCTTCCGGGTACGTCATGCGGATCGGGTTCGCTTTTTTCCAGAGGGATTCGTCCTCCAGCCTGGAGACGTCCCCGTAATCCTCCGGGTCCAGTTCGCAGATATCAATGAGATATTCTTCATTTTCCACCACGTCATTATGCGGGTCTAAGACCTTGCTGCAGTAACTGTATTCGGTCACATAGCAAGGATACGTAAGATCCATGCCCGCAGTCGTGATGATCATAAGAAGCGGCTCTTTTGTATTGGCGCCTAACCCCAGGTCGTAGAATTCCGTCGTTTTGTGCTGGTGGTATTCGTCCAGGATCAGGATGGCCGGGTTGGTGCCGTCCCCCGTCTTCCCGTCGTCTTTAGAGAGGGGCTTTAGCCGGCTGCCGGTTAACGCATGGGTAATACTATCCCGGGTTACCCGGAAAGCCACCTGCAGGGGGGAACCCTTTAGCATCAGGGCCGCTTCCCGAAAAACGATCTGGGACTGCTCCCTTTTCGTGCCCGCCGTATAGCCCTCGTACACTTCCCCGTTCCTGGTGGCGGTCACGGCAATCTCATAGAGAGCGACGCCGGCCTCCTCCTGGGATTTCGCGTTCTTTCGGGCCACCTCGGTAAAGCTCTTTTTAAAGCGGCGTCTCCCGGTGTCCTTATGCACCCAGCCATAGAGCTGGCAGAGACGGAATTTCTGCCAGGGCGTCAGGCGGATGGGCTCCCCGGAGAGCACCCCTTTGGAATGCCGGAGGAGGGCGAACCACTCCACGATGCCCGCCGCCCGTTCCTCGTCCCAGACGTACGGGAAATCCTCTCTGCCGATACGTCCCAGATCGTTTAGGAAACGCCTGCAGGCCCATTGGTGCTTTTTGCAGCTGACCTCTCCTCCCGTCAGGCAGTCCTTTGCATACGTTGTAATCTCTTCTAAAACCGTCATAAAATCCCCCCAAAGCGCGCCCGGATCTCCTCTTCCTTTTGATCCGCCTTGGCCGCCCCGGCCTTTAGGCGGGCGTCCATCGTCAGGCCGCACA
>CAOJIB010000176.1 GCA_948436455.1 uncultured Blautia sp. | reverse complement strand
CAATATGTACATGAAAAGCAAATAGATATAATCTCCTTGGATATGTGGTTTACCCAAACAAGAAGTTACCATTGGTCATTTGGAATTACTTATGTAGATAATACCGTTGATTGGTTTGAAAACATAAGGAAGCATTATAAAGATGAAGAAATGAAGGCATGGCAAGTTAGAAATATTGATGGATATTTTTCTTGTCTAAAAGCATATACAGAGCTGAAATTGGAAACATTTTGTTTTAATAATCTGAAATTTATACATTATGCAGATGATTTTTTTATTGGAAGGATGGAAAGTTAATCTTGCCAATATTAAAGGATTGTTTAGATATAAAATCGCTGGGGGAAATGCCAATAGAAGACGTCTGTATATTAGACATAGGTATTACCGATGAAGAAACGACGATGTTTTTAGTTAATTATGCATTGCCCACTGAGAAGCAATTATTGGAATTAAGAGGAAAAGTATCAAAGAGATTTCAATGGTAACATTAATGAAAAATTGTAAGGAGATAGAAGAAATATATGGTCAGCCTAATATAAAAGAATTAGGTAGAATGTTTTGCTTTTGTCGGCAATATCATTATATTTTTATTTACAAGTGTTGGAAAAACCAGCATGTGCTAAGAAAGTATCTGGAAATATCGAGGATAACAGGATATGTCATTTTATAAAGAATTCATAGAGAGGGAATTTCCAGTTGTCTTTTTGAAGAAATGGAAAAATATGGGCTTACAATCAAAAGGAAACAAAGCGATCGTATCTTGAGCGAATATGTGTGATCTTTTAAATGATATTGGAGAAAAACTAAGTATATACGATAGAATATATGTTTTCAGCAAGCATACGGAGGAATTTGAAAGAGTATTTGTAAAGATTGCAGCATTAGAAACATTTGAAAAAGAAATATGGGTTTATTCCTGTAATAAAATCCAATATCCAGAAGGACTATTATATAGAAGGATCAGCGTTAAAGAGGCAGAAGATTTATTACAGTATTATTTTATGTATGAATTTTCGGATAAGTTTTATGCTGTTTGTTATACGCATACATATGGCTCGTTGTTTCACTATATGAATGTCGGCCTGTTGACAATGGAGGAAGCAGCAGAAAGTTTGCTGTATTAAGAAATGGACAACCAACACTACCAGGAAATGCTTACAAACGTACAAACTCTTTTGCAAACCAACCGTTTGCAAGAGAAAAATGTCTACCTTTTCGGCCATTGCAATGCCACGGAGGAATTGGCGAATTTGCTCCTGGCCAGTGGAAAGAAAATTTGGGCAATTCTGGATAATAATCCGTTCAAGCATGGGGCAAATTATCGGGACATTCCCATCGTACCTCCGAATGTAATCCTGCAAGAGAGGCCGGAAAAAGTTTGTGTATGCATCGTCTCCAGATTTTATGCGGCGATGGAGCGGCAGCTTCGGCAGCTGGGATATACGGGGCCGATTGAAAAGCTAGTAGAATATAATTCTTATGCGGAATATTCCCTTTCTGGGGAGACGATTGCCAGAAGGCGAGAGCGCATAAAAGAGGGCATGCGGTTATTGGCGCAGGAGAGAAAAGAATATCCCGGCCGCTATCGGATTTATTGTCCGTTTTCTGCCCTGGGGGACGTATATTATATAATGTCTTATCTGCCGCGTTTTCTGGAAAAGGAAGGCGTTGAGGATTATGTGGTATTTACGATCGGAAATTCCTGTCGGGAAGTCGTGAAGTTATTTGGAGCAAACGATACGAAAGCTCTTAGTCAGGCGGAGATGGATAGGTCGATCCAGGCAGTGCTATATACAGGGGATGCAAATTCCTATATTGCCCATCAGGATCGCCCGTACGTGATTAACCTGCATAAAGCTTTATACATAAAATGCATCCCACTAGAGACGATTTACAAATGTGGCGTCTTTGGATTACCCAAAGAAACAGAGCCTTGTAGGCCGTTTCGGTGGAAGGACTATCCGGCTTTGGATGTTCTCACACCGAGAAAATCCGTCCTATTCGCCCCCTACGCAAAATCCGTAACCACCTTTGACGAGGCGTTCTGGCAGCCGATAGTGGCTGACTTTTTGGAACGGGGGTATCAGTGTTTTACCAATGTGGTGGACGGAGAGAAGCCTTTGCCGGGGACGGAGGCAATCAGCCCCCGCATAGCGGAACTGCAGTCTGTAGTGGAACGCGCGGGGACTTTCGTAGGCATTCGCAGCGGCTTGTGCGACGTCATTCGTTATGCTGATTGCCGGAAAGTCGCCCTGTATCCCGATTATAATTACAGCGATACGAAGTGGAAGGCCATCGATATGTATTATTTGGAAGGCTGGGAAAATCTTGTGGTGAAGGAGGATTTTGCATGGAGAAGAAACTGAAGGTTTCACCGCTGCCCAAGACCTGGATTCTCGATCTGGATGGGACGATTATGAAGCACAACGGATATAAAATCGACGGAACGGATACGTTTCTTGCGGGCGCGAAAGAATTTTTACAGGGAATCCCGGCAGAGGACATGATTCTTTTCCTGACCTCTCGGACAGAGCGGGAGAAGGAGCTGACGGAAACCTTTTTAAAAAAGTATGGCGTCCGCTACGACGCCATTATCTACGATGCGCCCTATGGGGAACGAATACTGGTCAACGATAAAAAGCCCTCCGGGCTGCCCACGGCCCTGGCGATCAACACACAGCGGGACGTATTTATGCAGGAGATTTTTGAAGTGGATGAAAATTTATAGGCGCGGATATTCTTTTCGATGAAAAAATCGCAGGAAAACGACCAAGAATTCCAGATTTCCTCTTGCAAAATGCGCGAAATTGTGCTAGTATACTTTTTGTTAGGTTATCGCTGACATACTGTTGCTAGAGGCAATGCAGAGATGACCGTTTAGCGAGGGAACTGCGCCGATGTGGCTCAATTGGCAGAGCAGCTGATTTGTAATCAGCAGGTTATCGGTTCGAGTCCGATCATCGGCTTTTTGGACCTTTAGCTCAGTTGGTTAGAGCACCCGGCTCATAACCGGTCGGTCCTGGGTTCGAGTCCCCGAAGGTCCATTGAAAATTTATATCTGGCCCAGTGGCTCAGTTGGTTAGAGCGCCGCCCTGTCACGGCGGAGGTCGAGAG
>CAOJIB010000175.1 GCA_948436455.1 uncultured Blautia sp. | reverse complement strand
AACCGGATACAAAAAACAGCCCGGCTTTTGTCTATGCCGTCAGCGCCTGTTTGGCGGCGGCCTGTCTGGCGGTAGGCGTGAATTACCTGAATAATTATCAGAAAATGCAGCGGGCGGCCGGGAGCGTTCGGGAAACGATCGCTTTGGAAAGCGAAAAGAAAGAGGAGGCTACCGATGTAGAAGAGATCACCGTCAGCGTCCCGACGCAAGCGTTGGTGGAAAAGGAAAATGCGTTTAGCCAAGCCGCGGAGAAGGAGACCGCCCAACCGACGCAAAGTCTTTCCAAAGAACCTATGGTTTCCGCCGCGCCTACGGAGACGCCCACAGCGACACCCGCGGCGATCCCGACTCCCACGTCTGCTCCCACGCCCACGGCAAGTGACACGAAGGAGCGGGAAATAGAGGAAGAAACCGGCGCGGCGGCTTATGAAAGCTATGCGGTGCAGTTTGGAGATTCCCTTTATAAGATCAGTATGGAAAAATACGGGGATATGGGAATGATCTCAGAAATCTGTGAGATCAACGGCATTTCCACCGAGGATATTATTTATCCGGGACAAATAATTTTACTCCCGTAAAAGAGTGTGTTATAATAAAAACATCTGCCGACCAGGAAACGGATTGGTTGGAGGCGCGACGATAGGCGCCGGAAAACAGGCGTTTTGATGCCTTAGTATGCAGAAAAGCTGCCGGTGGCAGGCTTTCTGCATGTAACTATTTACTCCAGGACTTTGCGCCTGCTGCAAAGTCCGTAAGAACACATATAGGTGGCTAAGAGGGAATCTGTCTCCCGCCGTAGGCGGCTTGGAATGGACAGGTTCCGTAACTATGAAGCTGAAGGCTGAATAGTTACGTTTTGACTACAATGGATAAGGAATTGGGAAAACAGCATGGCGAATATGGAAAAACACGAAAAAAGACATACGCAAGTACCGCCGGAGCAGATGGACGAAAATGAAGTAGCCGTACACAAAGCTAGATCGGCCAGACGCAGGAAAAAACGCGCGCTGCGGGCCATTTTACTTATAGTGCCTCTGCTGCTTGTGGCCCTGGCGGCGTATTTTTTGGCGCTTCGGTGGAGCTGGGGAGACTATAAGGTGACAGTTTCCAATGAACAGGAGGATACGATTGCCGCCAGGTATGTAGAGCTGGATGGAAAAATCTTTAAATACAGCGGCGAAGGCGCGGCGCTGATGAATCAGAAGCAGGAGGTTCTCTGGAATATCGCTTATGGGGAAATGCAGAATCCGCTAGTGGACGTCTGTGAAAAAACAGCGGTGGTCTATGATCAGGGAAATACTTCCATGTCCATTTTCAACGAAACCGGCCAATTGGGAAGCGTAAATACGAGTCTGAATATCGTTAAGGCCCGGGTGGCCCGTCAGGGCGTGGTAGTGGCAATTCTGGACGGCGGCGAAGATACATGGATCAATTTTTATTCCTCTGACGGCAGCCTGATCGCGGAAAATCAAACGCGGGTGGACGATCCGGGCTATCCTTTAGACGTATCCGTCTCTGAAGACGGCCTGATGATTATGGTCACGTATCAGTTTGTAGACGGCGGAGAAACCACCAGCTATGTGGCTTTCTATAACTTCGGATCTGTAGGGCAAAATCAGATCGACAATATCGTCAGCGGTTATAAGTACGAAGGCGTCGTTGTGCCCAAGGTAGAATATTTAAACGCCGGTACGGCCGTGGCTTTTCGAGACGACGGCTTTACGTTGTATAGGGGAAAGCAGGTGCCTAAGGAGGATGTTACGGTAAAGGTGGACAAGGAGATTGTCAGCGCCTTCTGCGACGATAAGCACATCGGTCTAGTTTTTAAAAACACAAATAAAGACAGTAAGAATAAGCAGTATGTGATGCAGGTATACAAGACCAATGGAACGCAGCAGTTTTCGAAGGAATTTGGCGTTCCTTATACGGATATTCGGATGAGCGGCGGACAGATAGTGATGAATAACAGTTCTCAAATATGTGTCATCAGCGGTTCAGGCGTGGAGAAATTCAACGGCGGCGTCAATGAAGGAGCCGTCAGCAGCTTTGCACGACTGGGCTTTAACCGTTATCTGCTGATACTGGACAATGGACTCTATACGATAAAATTTAAGAGATGATGGAAATGCTAGGAAACGGAGCAAATACAAATTATCTGGCGTTGGGCTGTACAGCAGTATTTTTGCTTTTTTGTATACGGGGCTACCAGAAAGGATTTATCCGGGAAATCGTGTCGACGTTTTTTGTCGTACTGGCGCTGGGGATTGTCTGGATTGTCAATCCATATGTAAATCAGTTTTTGCAGCAGCAGACGCCCTGTTACAAAATCATTCAAGAAAAATGTCAGGAAGCTTTTTCGGAACAGGCGGCGGGAGAGGAGGGAATTTCAGCGGAAATTCTCGACGTCCTGCCGCTGCCGGAAGCGCTGAAAGAAGGAATTGCCGACAATAACAGCCCGGAGATCTACCAGTTTCTGGCCGTGGATACCTTTTCAGAATATCTTTCCAGCTATTTGGCCAGGACTTTGTGCAACGGTATAAGCTTTTTACTTTCTTATTTGTTAGTGACGATTTTGATCCGCAGTATTGTTTCGGCGCTGGATCTTTTGGCTCGGCTGCCGGTGCTGCGGGGGATCAATAAGCTGGCGGGAATCCTGGTCGGTGGAATCCGAGGGATTCTGTTTATCTGGGTGGGCTTTTTGATTATTACAATTTTCTGCAATACTTCCTGGGGAAGCGCCTGCGTCCGGATGATCGGGGAAAGTCCGCTCCTGCAGTGGCTGTATCGGCAGGACATTTTTGTGCGGATATTTATGAATATCTTTTATGGAAGCAACGAAGTTCTACAAACTGCGGCGGGCAGCGTGATCCGATTTGGGTAATTATTTGGCCTTCGGCTCCGTCGTTACGGATTCGACAAAATTTGTTAAAAAAAGTGTTGACATTTGCCAAATGACGTGGTATTCTAAATGAGCTTCAGATAAAGAAGCAAGCAAAAACAGGAAATGCAGATAAAAGTTTTCAAGAATGTAAAAAAAAGTCTTGACAAACATAAAAACGCATGATATCCTATAAAAGCTGTCGCGGAAAACGACAACAACAAAGGACCTTGATAACTGAACAGTGAAACACATGGAATCAGCCTT
>CAOJIB010000174.1 GCA_948436455.1 uncultured Blautia sp. | reverse complement strand
AGTATGATTATATCTTATTAGCTACTCCTGTTACAACTTTACTTTATCACAACAAAGTCTGCGCCCGCAATGCGGCGGATATGTATTTTATCGAAAATGAACTGCCCTATGCCAAACACGATAAAGTAGAAGCTCTCTTTGGTGAAGCCATAGATGAAGACTTAGATCACTTCATCTATAGATATGAAGCCTCAAGCCTATTCGACGGCTCCGGCACATTGGAAATCCTCTACCTAGAAGCACGTGCACTGACAATCAGCATGTATTTTGACGGCGACGACTTCACAGCAGCAGACGCTATTGAAGCATTGGAATATTTATACGGCCCATGTGATGAAAGCACTACAGATACATATGGGCAGGAAGAATACCTCTGGGATTTCGGATATGAAGGTAATTTGGGAAATCTTTACCAAATACAGCTGCTGGAAAATCCTGCGCAGGCCCAAGAGACAGCGTTCGAAATCCATTGGCAAGCCAATATGTAAAAAATATTTTATCTGCATAGATCTTATACATGCGCCATCCAGAAAGCAACCTCTCTGCATACTAAGACATCTAAAGGGCCGCCGTACTGTTTTCACGCAAACGGCGGTCTCCTTCTTTTCCCCTCTCCACCTAAAAGAAACACAAACCTTGCCTTTTCCTGCAACATTCTGTAGAATAAAAGAGAAAAAACCAAAGACGTCTTATCGAAAGGACAAACAGATGACATTAGACTGCGGAGAGATCCATCATATCTACCAGGTACGGGAAATCCGGCTTTCCCTGCAGACGGAGCGGCGTTTGGAGGCGCTCGGTCTCACCGACGGAGCCAGAATTACCATCATGAATAAAAAGCGGCACGGGGCGATTGTGATGAAGCTGCGGGGCGCCCGCTTTGCCCTTGGCAGGGGAATTGCCGCCAATATCGATGTAAAAGAGGTGACCAAGCCATGAATACGCAGGAAAAACCCATCCGCGTCGGCTTTATCGGGAATCCGAACTGCGGCAAGACCACGTTGTTCAACGCCTACACCGGCGCAAACTTAAAGGTGGCCAACTGGCCGGGCGTGACTGTGGAAAAAGTGGAAGGCAGCACGCGCTATAAAGACCAGCTCCTGCAATTGGTGGATTTGCCGGGCACCTATAGCCTGACCTCCTATACGATGGAAGAAAAGGTTTCCAGAGAATACATTTTAAGCGACGAGGTGGACGTGATCATCGACGTAGTAGACGCTTCCGCGCTGGAGCGGAACCTCTATCTGACCTTACAGCTTATCGAGCTGGGAAAACCGGTGGTTCTGGCGCTAAACATGATGGATATCGTGGAAAAGCGCGGCATGGAAATCGACCTGCACCGCCTGCCGGAAATGCTGGGCATCCCGGTGATCCCGGTCAGCGCAAGGAAGCGTAAGGGGCTGGATATCCTGATGCACGCCGTGATCCACCACAGAGATTCCTCTGAAAAAACGCCGATGATCCACCACCACCCGGAAAGCACCGGACATATGCACGACCATCACAGCGAATTCGCCATGGTCTACAGCGACGACATTGAAGATAATATCGACCTGGCCAAGGAAGCCTTAAAGGCTCGGTATCCAGAGCTTTCCAATCATCGCTGGCACGCCATAAAGCTCCTGGAAGGAGATGGAGCTGTCATGGAGCAGTACCCGACCGAGCTGCCAACGGAGCTGTTCGGCTCCTGTGAAAAGGCGATCATCAGCCAGAAATACGATTTCATCGAGGAAATCGTTCATGAAACGCTTGTCAATAAAGAGGACAAGGAAGCGCGTACCGACCGGATCGACGCCCTTTTGACCGACCAGTGGCTGGGCTTTCCGATTTTCCTTTGCATTATGGCCGTGGTATTCCTTCTAACCTTTACGCTGGGAGACTGGCTCAAGGAATATATGAGCATGCTTCTGGAGAGCGTTTCCGCCTTCGTGCAAAGCGGCCTTTTAAAAGCCGGCGTCAGCGCGATGCTTACTTCTCTCGTCGTGGACGGCATTATTTCCGGCGTGGGCGGTATCCTCACCTTCCTGCCCAATATATTTTTCCTGTTTCTGGCCCTGGCCTTTTTGGAGGACAGCGGCTATATGTCCAGGGCCGCCTATGTCATGGACGGCATTATGAGCCGTCTGGGGCTTTCCGGCCGCGCCTTTATCCCAATGATCCTGGGCTTTGGCTGTACGGTTCCGGCCCTGATGGCCTCCCGCGCCTTGGAGGATAAAAGGGACCGCTTCAAGACGATGCTGGTAACGCCCTTTATGTCCTGCAGCGCCCGGATGCCCATTTATCTTTTGTTCTCGGAAATGTTTTTCGCCGAGCACGCGATGCTGGCGGCCTATTCCATGTATGTACTGGGGCTCTTTATCGCCATCCTGGTGGCTTTCCTCATCCATCTCCTCGACCGTCGGGAAACGGCTTATAATCTGCTGATCGAGCTGCCGGAGTACAAAGCGCCCAGCGCCAGGACGGTTGCCGTCTACGTCTGGGAAAAGATCAAGGATTATCTGACAAAGGCGGGAACGACGATCTTCATCGCCTCGATCCTGATGTGGGCGCTCTTAAATTTCGGCCCCAGAGGCTATGTGACGGAAATTACCGAAAGCTTCGGCTCCTTACTCGGAAAATGCATCGTTCCGGTATTCACTCCCTTAGGCCTTGGCTACTGGCAGGTGGTTGTCGCGCTTTTAGCGGGCGTCTCCGCCAAAGAGGTGGTCGTTTCCAGCTGTTCCGTCCTCTTTGGCGTTAGCAATATCACCACCGCTTCGGGAATGGCCACTCTGACGGATCTGCTGGGGAAAAGCGGCTTTGGCCCGTTAAACGCCTATGCACTGATGACCTTTTCCCTTTTGTACATTCCATGCATCGCTACGCTAGCCACCATAAAAAGAGAATCGGGAAGTTGGAAATGGACCGGATTTTGCGCCCTGTTCCAGCTGCTTCTGGCGTGGATCGTTACCTTTTTCATCTATCAGATTGGAGGGATGCTGTTATCGTAGAAGGAATCCTCATCGGCCTTGTGTGCCTCTACAGCCTTTTTGTCCTTATACGGAAAGTAAAACGCATCCGCCGGGGGCAGTTCTGCGACTGCGGCTGCGACGGATGCGCCGGGAAATGCGGCGAAAAAGCGCCAAAAAAGCATTCCTGAAAATCCCAAAAATATATAAAAGGGGCTATCGGTTAATACCGATTTTTAAAGCCCCTACACCAAAACAAGCATATCTCGCAGAT
>CAOJIB010000173.1 GCA_948436455.1 uncultured Blautia sp. | reverse complement strand
ATTTATGGCATAGCCATAAATTTTACCAGAGTGGCGACTTTGTCGACACTCTGTACACCCCGGTGGGGTGTTCGGAAAGGGATAAAAGATGCTTTTGGGAAAGGAGGAATTCCATGCAGGCGGATAACGCGAAAATCAACCGGATGTTAAAGACGGCCCGGGGACAGATTGACGGCATTCTTCGGATGGTGGAGGAAGACCGGTATTGCATCGATATTTCCCAGCAGCTGATGGCTACGGAGGCTATTTTAAACCGAGTAAATAAAGAAATTCTCACCGCGCATCTGAAGTGCTGCGTCTCTCATGCCGACAGCCAAGAGGAGCGGGAGGAAAAGATTGATGAATTAGTTTCCATGCTGGGGAAAATACTAAAGTAATCGTTTCGGGAAGGAGAAGATGATGAAGCAGAAATTTAATGTGACAGGTATGACCTGTTCCGCCTGCTCTTCACGAGTGGAAAAGTGCGTGACAAAGCTTGCGGGCGTACGGCAGGTTTCCGTGAATCTCTTGACGAACAGTATGCAGGTAGAATACGAGGCGGGCAGCATCGGCGCCCAGGGCATTATAGATGCCGTGACAAAGGCGGGCTACGGCGCTTCCCTTGCTGTGGAGCAGCATATGGAGAGTCAGCGGACGGCAAAGAGCGCGGCGCCGGCGGAAAATCCCATGGAAAAGCAGCTGCAGCATATGAAATTCCGGCTGATTGTTTCCTTTGTTTTTCTGATTCCTCTGATGTATGTGTCGATGGGGCATATGGCCGGGCTGCCGTTGCCGGGATTCCTTAGCGGTATGGAAAACGCCGTGGGCTTTGCCATGACGCAGTTTCTTTTGTGCCTGCCAGTAGCATATGTAAATCGGAATTACTATATTAAGGGCTACCAGACCCTGTTTCATGGAGCGCCGAATATGGATAGTCTAATCGCGATCGGTTCTACGGCTTCTCTGGTCTACGGCGTATTCGCTATTTACCGGATGGGTTACGGGCTGGGGGTGCAGGATCTGGAATTGGTGAGCCGCTACCATATGGATCTATATTTCGAGTCGGCGGCTATGATTTTAGCGCTGATTACCGTGGGAAAATATCTGGAAACAAAGTCTAAAGGAAAGACCAGCGAAGCTATTACAAAGCTGATGGATTTAGCGCCGAAGACGGCTACGGTGGAGCGGGACGGCCAGGAAATGGAGATCCCGGTGGAGCAGGTACAGGCCGGGGACGTGGTGCTGGTGCGTCCGGGGCAGAGCATCCCGGTGGATGGCTGGATCATGGAAGGCTCTACCAGCGTTGACGAGGCGGCCATTACCGGAGAGAGTATCCCGGTGGAGAAGCATGTGCAGGATACGGTGATCGCCGCGACAATGAATAAGACCGGTTTTATCAAATTTTGCGCCACAAGGGTGGGAGACGATACGACCTTTTCCCAGATCATCCGTCTGGTGGAGGAAGCCAGCTCCAGCAAAGCGCCCATTGCAAAGATTGCCGATAAAATTGCCGGCGTCTTTGTGCCCACGGTAATGGGTATCGCGCTGGCGACGGCAGCGGCCTGGCTTTTTGCAGGCGCTTCCTTTGAATTCGCCTTATCCTGTGCTATCTGTGTGCTGGTCATTTCCTGTCCCTGCGCGTTAGGGCTGGCGACGCCGGTGGCCATTATGGTAGGCACTGGCAAGGGGGCGGAAAACGGCATCCTGATTAAATCCGGCGAAGCTTTAGAGACGCTTCATGGCATTCAGAGCGTAGTTCTGGATAAGACGGGGACGATCACCATGGGAAAGCCGGTGGTTACCGATGTGGAAACGATTTATACCGATGGCGGTGCGCTGGTATCCATTGCTGCGGGGCTAGAGGAAAAAAGTGAACATCCGCTGGCGGAAGCGATTCTGGAATATGCTAGGGAGACTGGGGTAACGTCCGGAAAGGCGCAGGATTTCCAATCCCTTCCCGGAAGAGGTGTTCGGGGCGTAATTGATGGCGTCGTCTATTATGCGGGCAACACCCGGCTGATGGAAGAAAAGGGCATATCCATAGGAAGCTTTGCCAGCCGGTTAAATGATCTGGCGGACGAAGGAAAGACGCCGATGCTCTTTGCCGATGAAAAGCAGGCGCTGGGTGTCATTTCCGTAGCCGATGTAGTAAAGCCCACCAGCCGAGAGGCCGTGCGCCAGTTTAAAGAACAGGGAATCGAGGTGGTAATGCTCACCGGAGATAATCGGCGGACGGCCCAGGCGATTCAGCGTCAGCTGGAAATCGACCAGGTGATCGCGGAGGTTTTGCCCCAGGATAAGGAACGGGAGATTGCTAGGCTGCAGCAGGCGGGCCGCCATGTGGCGATGATCGGCGACGGCATAAACGACGCGCCGGCTCTGGCCAGAGCCGACGTGGGCATGGCCATAGGCGCCGGTACGGATGTGGCGATCGAAAGCGCCGACGTAGTGCTGATGAAGAACGACCTTTTGGACGCGGTGACTGCGGTGCGCTTAAGCAAGGCCGTGATCCGGAATATCAAGCAGAATCTCTTCTGGGCCTTCTTCTATAATTGCCTGGGAATTCCCTTGGCGGCGGGTGTTTTCTATTCTTGGCTGGGCTGGAAATTAAATCCCATGTTCGGAGCGGCCGCCATGAGTATGAGTAGTATTTTCGTCGTATCCAACGCGCTGCGCCTCAAGCGTTTTCGGGCGAGCGTAAAGGGCGCTGGGCGCGTCCAGGAGCAGACGGCCCGGCAGCCGGTGCGGATAAAAACCGGTGAACAACAGGTGAACAATGAAACAAAGCATAAAGAAAAGGAGAACAGGACAATGATCACAATGAAAATCAACGGTATGATGTGCAACCACTGCAAAGCGACGGTAGAAAAGGTACTGGGCGCGGTAAACGGCGTAGAAAAGGCGGAGGTCAATCTGGACGAAAAAGCCGCTTATGTAACGCCTGCCGGCGACGTTTCCAAGGAGGAGCTTTCCAAGGTCGTGACCGACGCGGGCTACGAGGTCGTCAGCGTAAACTAAAAGCGTAAGAAAAAGGGACACTTCACATAAGGAAGTGTCCCAGAGTGTCGATAAAGTCGCCACTCTGGTAAAATTCATGGCTACGCCATAAATTTTAAGTACTTGCGGATAAAATCCCGATTTGCTCGTGCAAGGGCTAAAGCCCCTACAAATCGGGATTTTTGCGAACAGGCAGAAATGAATTCTGCCTGTTCGATTCCAATTCGAGGGCGTAGCCCTCGAGCACCCAT
>CAOJIB010000172.1 GCA_948436455.1 uncultured Blautia sp. | reverse complement strand
CGCCTGGCGCCGCGCACAAGTCCAAAACCCGTTCTCTGGGACGAACCTGCAAAAGCCCAGCCACCGCCATAGCACTGGGCTCCTGAATATAGTATACGCCGGCCTCATGGAACGGATGCTTCCCAGGACGGGTCTCCGGCTCATAATAAAAACCATCCTCCGCCCACAAAACCGGTTTCAAACCAAATAATCCACTGCCAATCAATTTTTCCGCGCTGCCCTTCAGCGAATTCACCCGCAGCCCCTGCTTAGGCGGCTGCTCATAGCTCTGTCGAAAAGCTTCCCACTGTTCTCCCAGAAGCCCTTTCATTTTTTCCAAGAAATCCGGCGGTAGCTCAGGGATGCTTTCCAATTCGTTTCTGATCGGACATTCCTTTTCCGCTTCCGCTTTTTGTACAGCCTTTCGCATGCCTTTCCGCCGTATTTTGTCTACGCGCTTTTTCTCTGATTGTCTTTCCATTCTTTTCATATCCGCCTGATTCATGGCTTCATTG
The DNA here is from genome assembly GCA_948436455.1 of uncultured Blautia sp. Classification (GTDB taxonomy): domain Bacteria; phylum Bacillota; class Clostridia; order Lachnospirales; family Lachnospiraceae; genus Blautia_A. Next base: position 2,748 of record CAOJIB010000172.1, on the reverse strand, counting down.
TATCCTTTTTCCCGATGGATGTAAACCATATTGACTTAAATTTATTTCTCGGATAGAATAGATATACCCCATAAGCTAAATGATTTGACAATATATTTACGCTATTTCAGAACAGATCGCAAATCATTTAGAAATATGTATGAATAACAAACTGTAGCAGAACTAAATATAGGAGGTTTTTTATGGAACCACTTGAAATACTGACCAGGCAGTCGGTTCATCCGGCGCTGGTGGAGGATGTAAGAAAATTTCGGAATCAGTACGTTGTAGACGAACAGGCAGCCAGCCGCGTTGCCTGCCCGACCATGCCCTTCTATGGAAAAGATATTCTGGAGATGGCCATCAGCGCTCTCTTACAGGGTGAAAACCTGCTGCTATCGGGAGCCAAGGCCACCGGTAAAAATGTGCTGGCTGAAAATATGGCCTGGATTTTCGGACGCCCCTCCTATAATATTTCTTTCAACGTAAACACTGACAGCGCTACGCTGATTGGCACAGATACATTTAAAGACAATGAGGTGCAGCTGCGCAAGGGCCCTGTCTATCAGTGCGCTCAATATGGCGGGTTCGGCGTTTTCGACGAGATCAATATGGCCAAGAACGACGCCGTTTCCGTTCTTCATGCCACGCTGGATTATCGACGTATGATCGACGTACCCGGCTACGATAAAATCCGCCTGCACGAAGCCACCCGCTTTATCGGCACCATGAATTACGGCTATGCCGGCACAAAGGAACTGAACGAAGCCTTAGTCTCCCGTTTCCTGGTCATCGATATGCCCTCCTTAAATGAAGATACGCTGATGAAAATTTTAAAGGAAACCTTCCCCGACGGCAAAACGGCAGCCTTAGAGCAATTCTGCGGCCTATTCCTGGATTTGCAGCTAAAAGCCTTTAACGGAGAGATTTCCACAAAGCCTCTGGACCTGCGCGGTATGCTGGCATCCCTGCGCACCATTAAAAACGGTTTAAAGCCCTCTCTGGCCATTCAGATGGGCATCACAAACAAAAGCTTCGATATCTTTGAGCGGGAAATCATCGGCGACGTTGTGCTTACCCGCATTCCTTCCGCCTGGACCGCAGCAGACGTATTCTGATTATTGTGGGGAGCTTGGGAGGACTGCAGCGGAACTATAAAGCAGAGCATAACTATAAATAGGAGTTTGCCATGTTTGAAAAACAAACGGTTGATCTGAAAGAATATGAAGCAGAAAAATATGAAGCAGAAGAATACGGCGCAGACGACTATGATGCGGAAGCATTCCACCTAGAGGCGGAAAACCGAATCCGCAACCTGATGTGGACGGTCAGCGGCGACTACACGCTGGATATCAAGCCGGATCTGGCAGCCTTTCGCAAATCAAAGTACATCGCTCTCTACGACGCGGTCAAACAGGGCGCCTTTTCCAAATATTTCGACCAGGACGCCCTGTCCATGTATATCGTAAAGAAGGTCTATCTGTCCGCCAACAACAAACAGCTGATGACCCTGTCCCAGCTCTGTGTGGATGCCGCCATATACCGGAAAATCAGCCGGGAGCGTCGGGGCATCGAGGAAATCCGCCGCCTGGCCTTCCAGGATATCATGGATCATGATATGAACGATCTGACCCAAACCTTTTTAGGACAGGTAGAACTGCGAATCATCGCGGATTTCTTGAGAGGCGGCTACAAGAGCGTCCACCGCATCGAGGAGACAGCCGTTCAGATCGACGCTCTGGAAAACGCGACAGACACCATGGACATCATCCGCACCATCGATCAGATCTATAATTCCACCATTGAGCCGGATTTCGAGAAAAAAAACGGTTCGTTGGAGGAGGTGCTGGCCGTCACAATAGAAGAACTGCGGGAATTTAACTGGCAGGATTTTCTGGAAGAGGAAATGTATGAGGATATGCTGGACAAGTACGTGAAAAATGTGTCCCAGAGCATTACCCATATCACTGATCTGGAAAAACGTCAGGAGCGTCGTCGCTCCCATACCCAAGGCCAGCAAATCGTCACCGTGGACCCGGAAGCCCTTAAACGGCTCTACTCTTTTGTAGAAATCAATTATGGCAGAACCTACCTGTCAGAACAGGAGCAGGAACGGCTGAATTATAATCTGTGTCGGGGCATTCACGAAGGCTGCAGCCTTTACTTTACTGACGGCATTCTAAAAAATGCCGTTCGAATCAACTACCAGTATAAATATGCCCAGAAACAGCTAGACAAAAACAAACACGTTTACTATGACAAGCACCGCACGGTCAAGCGTAATATCGCCGTGCTGACAGACATTCTGAAAAAAGCGTTGATGCTGCGCAGCCAGATTGACTATGTCTACGCCGACCACGGTCAGCTAAAGCCCAATCTTTTATGGAAGGTGGGCCGCACCAATGATAACCGGTTGTTCACCCGGGAAATCAAGAAAAACAATTCCGATTTCGTGGTGGATATCCTGATGGACGGCAGCGGCTCCCAGAGCACAAGGCAGGCCCAGGTAGCCATCCAGGCTTATATCATCAGCGAGGCATTGAGCAATATCGCAATTCCTCACCGTGTCATGAGCTTCTGCACCTTCTGGGACTATACGATTATGCGCCGATTCCGAGAATATGACGAGAGCAGGCAGGCTAACCAGCGGATTCTTGAATTTACCGCCACCTCCAACAATCGGGACGGCCTGGCCATCAAGGCAGTTACTGACAGTCTGATGAAACGCCCCGAGGAGCACAAGATTCTGATTATCTTAAGTGACGGCCG
>CAOJIB010000171.1 GCA_948436455.1 uncultured Blautia sp. | reverse complement strand
AGATCATCTGATTCACTTTCAGCAGCGGCCGGTAAAGGAACTGCGCCATCCGAAGAAATACGGTTTTCTGATTGCAAATCCGCCTTATGGCGAGCGTCTGCAGGAGCAGGAATCGCTGTGGCGGCTCTATCGGGAGCTGGGCGAGAGCTACCGGGAACTGGATAGCTGGTCGATGTATTTGATCACTGCATATGAACAGGCGGAAAAGGCGATCGGCAGAAAAGCAGATAAGAACCGCAAGCTGTATAATGGAATGATTCGGACGTATTTTTATCAGTATTTAGGTCCGAAGCCGCCTAGGCGGCGGGAAAAGTCATGAGCGGGGTGATGATCCTTGGCGCAACCTGCGTGGTGCTGCTTGCGGTGTATCTGCTGTTTGGCAGGCGGCTGGCGCGGCTGTGGGGCATTCAGGAAAAGGCCAACGGGCCGGGAAGCAGCCACAAAGATCAGGTAGATTTTATTCCTTCTAGTACGCCGGTGCTGATGGGGCACCATTTTTCTTCAATCGCTGGCGTAGGCTTTTTGACTGGAACGATCCAGGCGGCTTCTTTTGGCTGGCTGCCGGCGTTTTTATGGATTCTGACAGGCGGGATTTTCTTTGGCGCTCTGCTGGATTTTTCTGCTTTGTTTGTTTCGGTGCGCAGCCAGGGACGTTCCATCCCGCAAGTCATGCGAAAAGTGGTGGGAAGGCCCTGCGGCGACGGCGTGCTGTTATTTAGCTGGCTCGCTCTGGTGGTATTTTCCGGCACGATGGTGGATGTTGCGGCGGAGATCCTAACGGGCGTGAAGGAAAACGACGCCGGCGAGGCAGTACGAAATTCCATCAACGGCTCGGTGGCCATGGCGATTATGCTCTTTATTGCGCTGGCTGTGATGTTCGGCTTTATTAACCGAGCTAGGATGAATCTGCTTTTTACTACGGTGCTGGGCGTGCTCCTGATGGGATTTTCCATCTGGCTGGGGATTACGTTTCCATTGTACGCGGAGAAAAGTACCTGGGTATTCTTTCTTTTGATTTATGTCTTTCTAGTCTCGGTAACGCCGGTGTGGGCGCTTTTGCAGCCCAGAAATTATCTGAACAGCCTGCTTTTTTTCCTGCTTATTGCGGCGGCGGTGGTGGGGATCTGTCTGGGAAAACCGCATATGCAGATTCCGGCCTTTTCCAATTGGGTGAATGAAAGTACGGATACGATTTTTCCGGCGTTGTTTGTCTTTCTGGCCAGCGGGACGACCTCGGGGCTGCATGGCCTGGTGGCGAGCGGCGTTACCTCCAAGCAGCTACGGAAGGAATTTCAGATTAAGCAGATAGGGTATGGCTCTATGTTGCTGGTCTGCCTGATGTGTGTGGTGGCGCTGGTCGTCGTAGGCTCTATGAGCGAGCTGCCGGCGGTAAATTCGGCGGCAGGGGGCGAAGGAGTCTTTCATTTGGCGCGCGTTTTTGCCCGTGGTCTTGGCGGCTTTTTCGCGAACATAGGCGTTTATAAGCCGGCAGTCTCCGTGCTGCGGATTATTGTGCTTCTGGCGATCGCAAGCCTTGTGATTACTTCGCTGGATACCAGCGTACGTGTGGCCCGGTATCTTTTCCAGGAATTATTCACGGGAAAGGAAGGAAAGAGCCATTTTCTGAATCATATGTATACGGCTTCGCTGTGCACGGTAGCCGCAGTAGCTGCGGTCAGCCGGTGGGGCTGCCAGGCACTCTGGCCGCTGTTCTCTGGTGGAAATCTGATGCTGGCGGCTTTCCTGTTGATTGGGGTGGCCTGCTGGATGAAGGCTGCCGGGCAAAAGAGCCGGCTGTATTATCTGCCAGTGGTCGTACTGCTTTTTGTAGCCTGGAGCGATCTGGGAATTACCTTTATGGAAAATGTAAAAGTCATCTGGGCCGATGGCGGTCGCCTTCCGGTTGTACAAAACATATGTATTTTGGCATTATTGTTCTTATCCGTTTTGGTACTGACGGAGGGAATCAAAGTGGTTTTTTTGGGGCAGACGCCGACGGTGAAGGAGGCCCCGGACGAGGAGGAAGAGTAAATGAGCGAGAATGGAAAAAAGTTGCAGCGCATTTTGTTTGCTACGAACAATGCGGACAAGATGCGGGAGATTCGTGAAATTTTAGCCGATACGGGAAGGGAAATTTTGTCTTTGCAGGATGTGGGCCTTACGGCGAACATTGTCGAGGATGGAGAAACCTTTGAGGAAAACGCCGTCATCAAGGCGAAAGCTATTGCGCAGATGACCGGAGAGCTTGTGCTGGCGGATGATTCCGGGCTGGAGATCGATTATCTGAATAAGGAGCCGGGGATTTATTCCGCCCGGTATATGGGGGAGGATACCTCTTATAGGATCAAAAACGCCAATTTGATCAGCCGTCTGGAAGGCGTACCGGATGAAAAGCGTACGGCTCGGTTCGTCTGTGCGATTGCCGCCGCGTATCCTGACGGGCGTATCCGGACGGTTCGGGGAACGATGGAGGGCCGGATCGCCTATGAAGAACGGGGAGAAAACGGCTTTGGCTATGATCCGATTTTCTATTTGCCAAAATATGGCTGTACCTCCGCGGAATTGAGCCGGGAAGAGAAAAACAGGATCAGCCACCGGGGAGCGGCGCTGCGGGCCATGAAAGAGGAACTGCTATGAAAATCTTAGTGGTGAGCGATACGCACGGGAAAGACGGCAATTTAAAGCTGGTTATGGAAAAGGAACGGCCCTTTGATGTCCTGATTCACTGCGGAGACTTGGAGGAAAGAGAAGGCTTTGTGAAAACGGCTGCGGGCTGTCCGGTGTACATGGTGGCGGGAAACAATGATTTCTTCTCGGATCTGGAGCGGGAGCAGGAGCTTTGCCTGGAAGGTCGGAAAATACTTCTGACTCACGGCCATTTTTACGGCGTGTCCATGGATGTGTATCGTCTGGGCGAAGAGGCGGCGGCCAGAGGTATGGATATCGTTTTATTCGGCCATACGCACAGGCCGTTTCTAGGGGAGAGGGATGGAATAACGCTTTTTAATCCGGGCAGCTTATCGTATCCCCGTCAGGAGGGCCGTCGATCAAGCTACGGAGTCATTTTTGCGGATGCGCGGCAGGGATTTCAATTTGAGATTAAATATTTGCCAAAAGAGCGGTAGGGAGATGAAAAGGGCAAAAGCCTTTATTATAGAAATTTTTTCTAATATGATAAAAATCTCTTGCAGAGTTGCGAAAAATGTGGTAATATAATAGCCGAACCGTAGAAAAGCCGGCGTGTCGGAATGGCAGACGAGGCAGACTCAAAATCTGTTGTGGGCAACC
>CAOJIB010000170.1 GCA_948436455.1 uncultured Blautia sp. | reverse complement strand
CTATGTGGAGGATGACATTTATACCGAAATGAAAGATGTGGAGGAAAATGACATCCAGGAGACGTATTATGAGGATCACCGTCTTGTCACCTGCGGCGCGAATATGGCCCGCAGGATGGTGCGGCGGCACAGCGGCAGGAATCTGACCATCGAGCCCGTGGAGGAGCGCAAAGTGTACCGCCCCTTCTACATCGCCATCTACGGCGAGATGATCGAGGGCAGGAAAGCCAGATATATGCCGATCGCGGCAGATGGCAATATCGTCTGCAGGAATTTTTAAGAATGAAAAAGCAGCAGGAACTGTCAAAGGAGCGTCGGCTTATTTGGCAGTTTCTGCGTTATTCATCGCATTGCAAGAGCATTTTATAAAAAAGGAGGAGCAGCGGTGCTTCAATTAACAAAGGAAGAGCAGGAGATTCTGGCGGGAAAAGAAGGAAGGCTTCGCCAGGTGGCTCTGGAAAACATCGTACGGTACGCGGAGGTTCTAGGAGCCGACAAACTGTGCAAGGTAACAAAGGCGACGGTTTTTTGCGGCAGTCATAATTATCTGCGCACCTGTAAGAGCGAGGATTTTCACGAGGTATTTACCAAGATGAATCTGGCCCGGGACGAGCGGATCGTCTTTGATTGTGTGGATAAGGATTGCTATGCGCAGTCCTGCGTTGCGGCGAGCGATCAATATGATTATGAGATTTTTGATCAGCCCAAGGAGGACTTTGACAGAAACAGCCTGTATTTGGAAGAGGCCAGGAAGGCGGGTGTCATTATCGCCGGTTCCTGTTCTCCCTATCTGATGGGCTGGCTGCCGGTGAAGGGTGAGCATTTTGTAACGACGGAATCAGGCATGACGATTCTGGGAAATTCTCTCTGGGGCGCCTGCTGTAATGCGGACGGCATCGAAGCGGCTTTCTGGTCGGCTATCTGCGGGCGGACGCCGAAGTGGGGCTATCATCTGCCAGAAAATCGCTACGCTACGCATATTGTCCATGTAAAGGCAAAGCTGGACTCGGCGATGGCCTGGGAGATTCTGGGAAAAGCCATGGGCGAGCGGCTGCCGCTGACAGGCTGTACGCCGGTACTGGTGGGCGATTTTACTGGGGCAGACTTTGTAAAGCTGAAAAGCTTTTTTACCACGTTGGCTGTGACGACGAATTGCCGGATGTGCCATATCGTCGGAATTACACCGGAGGCGCCTACTCTAGAAGCGGCTCTGATGGGCCATGCGCCGGAGGGGGAATTTACGCTGACCGAGGAAGATATCTGCGGGGCTTATGAGGGTTTGTGTGAAAAGAAGGAAGGCTCCGTGCAGCTTGTTAGCTTGGGCTGTCCGCATTACGATATTCACCAGATTCAGGAGGTAGCAGAATACATCGCTGGTAAAAAGGTCAAAGAAGGGGTCAGATTCATGGTCTGGACCGTCTATCCCTTAAAGGCGATGGCGGATCTGAACGGCTATACCCGGATCATCGAGGAAGCGGGGGGCACGATTCAGACTAGCACCTGTCCGGTGACGATTGGAGATTGCTTTTTGAAAAATTATCCCGGCCAGGTTTACGACAGCTTAAAGCAGTCAGACAGCGTTTGCTCTTCCGGCTGCGCTGAAAGAGTCTATTATACGGATAAATATCGCTGTATCGATGCGGCTGTTTCCGGCGAATGGAAGGAGGAATTCCGGTGGAAAAAATAGTATTACAGGGAAGAGGAGTGATTCCCGGAATCGTAGAAGGAAAGGCTCTGGTGTGTCCACGAAGCATTACCGGCTGGGGCGGTATCGATCCAGAAACAGGGATTATCAAGGAACATGGTCATGTGCATCAGGGGATGTGTATAAAAGATACGATCCTGCTCATGCCTGGCAGCAAAGGCTCCAACGGCTGGTCCTGCTATTTCGGCGCGGCCCGGGTGGCAAAAACGGCGCCGAAGGGATGGGCCTTTTCTCGGATCGACAGCAGCGCCGGCGTGGCCAGCGCCGTGATGCAAATCCCCACGGTGGTGGATTTCCCCAAAGAGCAGGATCCCTGCCAGATTGTAAAAACAGGGGATCTTGTGCGAATCGACGGGGAGAAGGGGACGTTGGAGATTTTGGCCAGATAGTTATATAAAGGAAATCTGTGCCGCACCATATTGCAGAGAAATGCAGCAGGACCATCGATTATCGATGGTCCTGTTTTGAAGAAAAATACGTGCAACCTGCAAGTCAGACATGGCTGTCAGGTGGTATGTACTGCCGTACGGCGAGGAAGGTCTTATTTTGAAAATTTATCGGGCTTTTCAGAGTGAAGATTGTCGGGCGTTTTTTCATCTGTGCGGATCAGCAGATATTTGCGGATAGCAAACAAAAGGCCGATGGCGACTACTCCGATCAAAGTCTGGCCGGTAGAGAGGTGCTCCACCACCATCTGACGGGCGGAGGATACCAGAAGAACCTCCACCAGCGTTTCAGCGGTATGGCGGCTGAGCATTCGGACGAATTCCAGCCCCACGATTAAGGAGAGGGATTCGGCCAGAAAGTCGTTAAAAGCTCCCAAGTCCAAAAAGGCGGTGGGTAGCTGTGTGACTTCGTTGATCAGCGGGATCACCTGACTGGCAATAGCAATCAGGATGATGATGGAAAAAACAATTTCTGCGTAACGGGCGATGTTATAGAGAACCTCATTAAAATGTTTCCGGATTTCATGATTCTTGGGCATGCTATTTTCCTTTCATGTATGGGTATAGCGCCCGTGGATCAATGTGTGCATAAAAGATCGATCAGCTGTGTAGCGAACGCTATACTATTTATTCCGGTGGCCCCTGTATTTTTCTTCGCAGTACATGCATCGATAGACTTCTTTTTCCGGGTCGGCGAGAACGAATACCTGATCTAATCCCTGTTCGATGGAAGTAATGCAGCGCGGATTGCTGCACTGCAGAACGTTGACGATCTTTTTCGGGAGCGTCAGCTCTACCTTTTGGATAATCGTCTGGTTCTGGATAATATTCACGGTGATATTGTGATCGATAAAGCCCAGGATATCCAGGTTCAGCGTACCTACCGGGCATTCTACCTTGATGATATCCTTCCGGCCCATTTTGGCGCTCCGGGCGTTCTTAATGATCGCCACGGTGCAGTCCAGCTTGTCCAGCTTCAGATCGTGGTAGATCGTCATGCTCTTTCCGGCTTTGATGTGGTCAAAGACATATCCTTCCTGTAATGCGCCTACGTTCAGCATTCCTTCACCTCCAGTCCTAACAATTTCAAGATCAGCGCCATACGGACGTAAACGCCGTACCGTGCCTGGGTAAAATAGGCGGCCCGCGGATCCTCATCCACTTCCACGGACATTTCGTTTACCCTGGGTA
>CAOJIB010000169.1 GCA_948436455.1 uncultured Blautia sp. | reverse complement strand
CGGATAATCAGGAATTATCCGCTCTTATCCAGTCGGTCCTTCCGGGATGTAATACGTTTGGCACACATTAAGTGTAAACAAAGCCGGTAAAAAAACGCATAATATTTTGTAGGATGGCTTCGTTGGATGAAACGGAAAATATTGCGGCAGCAATCGAGCCTATACCGCCCAAAATCGTAGAGATAAACACCACTGCATTTGCCAGGGTTGCTTTTCTTTTTGTATGCTCTCTTAACTTATCTTGGATTCCCAAAAGGGCATAGAGCAAGATATTCTTCTGTTCAATTGGTGGATTTTCTAAAATCCTATTGATTTGCTCTTGTATAACCGCATCCTCGCGGCTCAGTGCCGCATTGATAAGAGAACTGGTTAGCTTATGGTTCATGATAAAAAGGGCAAGTGGAACAAAACCAAAAAACGGAAGCCATATCCACAAGGTTTCATGGTAAGGGCTTCTAAGCATAGCGACCGAAAGCAAAAGGAGTAGAACAAAGATGCCCCAAATCAAGACGATGCAATTTGTATGAATCTTTTGGAGCTGATTCCCCGCGCCACAATGCAAAGCATAGTTTTTAAGTTTGAGTTTTTTCAATTTGAACAATGCCCAAAGAAAACGAATGACGGCGCAGGGAACGGAAGTAAACACGATGCCGACAAGAATATAAAAAATGTAAATAAATTTTGCCGCGGACGTATATTCGCTGCTGAAGGTATGGTTGTTAATGATAACAGTTATAAGCATCAATGTCCATATAATTATGGAAATAAACACATTGAAGCTGTTTCTTAAATATCCAAAAATAGAATTTGCTGATTTTTCGTATCGTTTGGCCAGGTTTTCGTCAGACTCATCTAAATACGGGTATATAGTTTGACACATGTTATAATATGCCCGAGACATGACGCACATACCAGCCGGGACCCAGCCCAGTCCTCCCACAAAATAAAAAGTAGTCAGCAAATCTATGCTGGAATCTAACCAATGCAGCCCCAGCGTGAAAATGATCATACTGATCCCACCGATCATGAGCCATATCACAACACAGGGCCAACCCTTTTCCATGGTACGGCCCTTCGTGATCTTTTTAAAGATCTTTTCAAATGGCACTTCAAACAGGCTCGAAGTATATTCGATGGGGCATTTCCCTTGCTCAATCATATGTATCATCTCCTCTTTGGAACGGGTGTGAAACAAGTGAGATATTCAAAAAAGGGAATCAGGAAACGCACATGGGATATTGATTGGACTTGTCCCGAAAGCTGGCTCTCAAAACTAATGGTGAAGCCGTATAAAATCTCTAGGTATCTTTGCGTATTTTTTATTCTTGGAGTTTTTCTGCAACAAAAGTATCCATTTCCTTGTTTTTATTATTTTGTAGGCATATTTCTCTTTATTGGCATTGCCTGCATTTTTTCTGAAAAATATTATTGTAATAAAATACAAAAGATTACATCCGCATTATGCCATCAAAAATGCGCGGCAGCTTCTAATGCCTTTATGGATACATGGGGCACAAGTTCCATGGCTTTTGCGGTGGCTCCGATCGCTACCGTCTTCGTGTTCGGCACCGGCGGCTGCATGATGTTCGGCGCAATCCAACTGACGCCTACGCTTATATGGGTACTGCTGTTATTTTCCATTGTGGTCGCGATTAGCATTGTCGGATATTTGCAGTACATGAACTTGGCAGTTTACATTGAAAAATTATCCCATAGTACAGAACGCTATAAGGCGCTGCCCAAAGGGCCGACAAACTATGTTCCAGCGGAATTATCGTGGATCCAGGATCTCACAAAGCTGTCTCATATATATCAAGCCGTCTTTTTTACCGTTGGCTGTGCTTATATTACGGCGTTTTCCGGTTTCTGCTATTGGCCGGATATGGCGGCCGAAACAAATACCCCCTGCTTTTACGTTCTTTGGACGATCATATTTGCTGCAATTGTGCTGGCTTTTCCGATTATATCTGTGCTGGAACATAAATGGATCAAAGGAATCATCCAGCATCTGAAGGAATCCTATATTTATGACTTGGAGCAGGAGCAGAAATTATTGAAAAAAACGTACCCTGGACAATTTACCTCGATCATTGTCTCCATCAGTGCCCGGCAAATATTAGATTCCAAAGATTATCCATTCCATTCTTTATGGGGCAGCGGGTATGCTGTCGCCATGACATTGATCAATCTCGCCACCACTGTTACGACCATTTTTACCGACACGCTGCCCTTTATAAGCGGTCTTCGGCAGTTCTTTTTATGATTTCCAGAAATGCGCAGAATAGATCGCACCATTCGGAAGATATCCCCATATGCGTAAGGGACGCGGTGTCATCCAGCAGAGAAACATATTCCTTCTCCAATTCCCGCACATAGTATTCTACAATCCGGTATTTTTGGACTAATGTGCGCAACTCAGCCTCATCCGCTTGTTCTAACTTGGCACGGTCCTGCCTGGAGGCCATTTGATAGAGGAGGGAAATGGCCAAACTTTTGCGCCTGGCAGAAACATCAAAGTTTAAGCGTCCTTTGTGCTCATACAGTGATGTTGGCTTACTGAATACTTCCAGATCGTTCATAGCCTGAAAAATGTAACCGCACTTATCACCGATTTGCTTAAACTGCGCCTCCGCTTCCGGAAAACGCCGATCTCCGATGTTGCTGTAAAAGCCCATCAGAATGCTGTTTCCGATGATCTCCGCTGTCTCCAGTCTTGCGATCTCACGTACCGACTCAAAATTGTATAGTTCCGCAGTCCCGATGGTCAATTCTTCATAAGCACCGCTTGCCATAGAATAAATAGTGTCAATCAATGTATCCAGGCATAAAAAGTAGCTGTGAGGCATTACCGTGTTTTTGGGAAGGATATCCCGCAGCCGATAAGTAGACAACCCGACCATTTTTACCGCCAACATTACCGCCCGCTCAGGCGCGGTCTCCGCATGGAATGCCGGAAGTCCATGACGCTGGGCGTCTCCATCGATCCAGTCATCCAATAAAAGAGACGCTTTATGGATCAATTCGATGCTGACAGCCACATTAGCCGCTACGGACAGGCTGTCCGTTTCCCATTGCTCTTGGTCAAGGGCAGCCAGATAGCCTAAAAGAGTGAGCTGAGGCCGCAGTCGGCTACCTGCGGTCAGCTGAGCCTGCGTAGTATGCAGTTCATCCAGCGTGGACTGCCAATAGGATTCAAAAACTGGATGGAACCTTGTCAAAATCTGATTTAAAATCATTTGCATACGGAAATTCCTCTTTAAGAAAACGATTTGTTCTTGCTGTGCTCACGATTTTCTAGATCTTTAATATGCCAAACGTATTACATCCCGGAAGGGCTGACTGGATAAGAGCGGATAATTCCTGATTATCCGCTGTATAAGCCAAGGCCGCCA
>CAOJIB010000168.1 GCA_948436455.1 uncultured Blautia sp. | reverse complement strand
AGATATACATTATCGCCTACATTCGGAGATGCTGCATATTCTGTACCGCCGGACGTCGTTTTATAATAATGCACCGTGTAATCTGTATCCTTTTTCAGATCGGATACGATAAATTTGTCAGCGGCTTTTTTGAATTCGGCCAATCTCGGGTCATACGTTATAGAGCCGCCGTTAAAGGTAATTTCATTTGTAAAGGAATTGCTTCCAATGCTGGGAGTAAGGCTAGTCAAATCCAAAGAATCGGCATCAATCCCATACTCATTTCCCGCTGCAAAAGTAACGCTAAATGTACTTAAGCTCTGGCCAGTCGTGTTATTACTCGCTGCTGCAGAAGCCGTTACACCAGATGCAGTCGCCGGGTTAATCGTTACTACAGAATTATCTTTTAAAGTCAATTTTACTTCATCAATCGTATATCTCGCCGCATAGGGAACCACCTTAGAAGTCTTTGTTACAGTAGTTCCATTTACTTTCAATTCAATCTTATCGTCGGCAATAGCTGTCGGATCAATGGCAGCTACAACAATATCATCAGCCAGATAATAGCTGTGCTCGCCGTCTGTATCCGTTCTTGTCAGTTTCACAGCGACAGGCTTACCGATATTCGCTTTTGCTACAGAAGTGCCGTTTCCAAGAGGAGTAAATTCACTGTCCTCCGGAAGTCCGCCATCTGCGTTAAGAGTACCCTTAGAAATCACGCCTACAACCGCTGTCGCTGTCGCACCGCCGGCAGTTTTGATTTTAGCGGCTTCTGTCTGCATTTCTGTCCACTTAGGCAGGTTATCCCATTCTACGTCATCAACTACACCCGCATCCTCTGTAAGGTAGGCTGTTTTATAGGCGGCCAGATCGTCGGCATCCCAGTTGCTGACTTCTTTGCTGCTGTCGCTTATGGACAATGTTTTTGTGGCAATTACATCCAGAGAGCCCGCAGCAGTAATCGCTTTTGCATCTGGGCCAACAACGCTAAACGTAATGGATTTTCCGACGTTTTTATCAAGCGTTGTTTTGTTGATCTCTATATTTGCAGGAGTAGCATCTCCACTGCCATCCGCAGTTGCATCTTTAACAGTATCAGCAGTATCTCCATCACCATAAGACGCTATCAGTGCATAATGTTTGGTGTCTTCTCCGCCAGCTATAACTGCGCTTGCAGTAATTTGAAAACTACTATCAGCTCCATTTAAATCTACACTGGTTCCGGGATCATTACTTCCGTCGCTTAAAGTGATAGTTGCGCTTACGGATGTCAGCATATCAGCGCCGTCTACCACTTCAAAATCCGAATTCAGCACCTCTGCATCAACAGGTTCCACCTCAAACCCCGCCCATGCAGAGACATTAGAAGTTAACAGCATTGCGGCCGCGAGCGATACGCTCAAGGCTCTCTTCCCAATGCCCTTCTTTTTGCTTCGTATCATGTTTTGGTTCCCCTTACCGAGGTTTATAAATATAATCCTTCCTTGGGACGAGGAAAATATGGGGTGAAAAGAGGGAGATTTTTGCAATGCAACAGAAATGTTAGATATGAATTATTCCTTTAGATGAGTAGACTTTTATAGCTTATGACTTTCTTTAGAAAAGCGATGCGTTACCTTCTAGGCTGCACATCGCTTTTCTAAGATTTTACAGGAAAATCAGAATATTTTTAATTTTTCGATTTTACATTCATGCTGTTTCTTTTTACTATAATTGATTCCCACCAGCAAAACTTCCCGACAATTTTTCACTTTTTGTAAATAGTTTCGCTCCTTTATCTGTCGGATGGCTTCCTCGCAGGAGCTTCGCATTTTTAATTCTAATAGAATTGCTGAATGGCCAGTTTTCTTAGGAAGAAACAGATAATCGCAGTAACCTTTTCCACTTTTAACTTCCCGTTCGATAAAATAATCTTTTCTGGCATACAGATAACATAAGGTAATGACGCAGGATAGGGAGTTTTCATCGTTATATTGCAGGAACGGGATTTCCCGGTCATGTACCTCTTCCAAAATGGAAGCCACCTGCGTTTCATTTCCTGCTAACGTAGCCTCCAGCATTTCTTTCGAACGATCGACGATTTCTTTAATTTCACCCATGCTATCCCTGGAAAGCACCTGCTGAAATTTTTCCATCAATTCGTAATTGGGGATTCGTAAAAGACCGTCGTGATAAGAAAGAAAACCATACACAACCATTGCGGACAAAATCTCGTCCCGGGTATCCATTTGCCGCTCTATGGCGCTGTATCCATGCAATTCTATTTCCACGGGAATTTCCGCAGTCATTTTGACAATATCTTCTCGGACGTCCGCCGCATTATGCTCTATACAATCTGCAATCTCATTCATTGGGCCGGTTTCTGTCCAGTAATTCCGACAGACGCCGTCGGTCAGTGCAAAATTCACAGAGCGGGGATTGAACAGGCTCTGTCCACTACTGAGAAAATATCCATCGTACCATTGCTTTAACTGCGTAAAGCTGACTTTTTGATGTGTTTCGCACAGACGACGTACCTCTGCCTCCGTCAAGCCGAAATATTTCTCATAAATCTGATCGTTCATAAAACTGTATTCTCGGAACATATTCAGTTCGGAACCACTGGAATATTTGACAATAGGAAGTACTCCCGTCATATAGGCCAATTCCACGTAGGGTTGATCCTTGAGCAATCCTTTTAAGAATTCCAGGAAAGCATCTTTGTCCTGTGGAGACATAAATTTTTTATAAAAAATCGAGTCCCACTCATCCAAAATGAACAAGAAAGATTCACCGGTATCCTGGAGCATTCGACTTATCATGGAATAAGATTTCTTCCGTAGTCGGGGATATGTTTCGATGAGATCTTCTTTCAGACCGGCGATAATATTTCCAATATAATCCGTATAATTCGTGCAAATATCTGGCAAACGGCTGAAATCAATGTAAATCACATTGTGCTTATTCAAATGCCTGGAATAAGATGCCGTTCCGGCAATTGCAAGATCCGAAAAAAGCGTACGGCTATCCAGACCTTTTGTATAATACGCTCCCAGCATATTTGCATTGACCGTCTTACCGAAACGTCTGGGACGGGTAATACATAGGTAGGAATTTGTACCAATTTGTTTATTTAACAGCTCAATGAGCATGCTTTTATCTGCATAAATTTCCTGATTCCGCGTTCCCTGGAAATGCCGTAGTGGGGAATCCGTATTGAGATAATACATAGAGCACCTCCGCTTTCCATTTATGTTTTCATTATAGCTGATTTTTTCCTCATCCACAACGGCAATTATTAAAGAAAATTCTGCGCAATAATTCATATCTAACATTTCTGTTACATCGCAAAAATCCTTCCCTTTTCACCTGATATTTTTCTTTTTATCAGAGGGATTATATCTATAAACTCTGGTAAGGGGAACCAAAACATGATACGAAGCAAAAAGAAGGGCATTGGGAAGAGAG
>CAOJIB010000167.1 GCA_948436455.1 uncultured Blautia sp. | reverse complement strand
GAGTAAATTCATTCCATCTGTCGATCATCGGCTTCAGCTTCGGGTCATTCAATGTAAGGTCTGTGCCGATATATCCCGGGCTGATACTATTGACACGCACGTTCTTATCCGCCCATTCCACAGCCATGGATTTCACAAGCTGGATCACGCCTGCCTTTGCGGAATTATACGCGCACTGATGCTGCGGTACGTTTACGATATGACCGGACATGGATGCGGTAGCGATAATGGAGCCGCCGCCCTGCTTGATCATCACCTGACCGGCTGCCTGCGCCGTAAGGAATACGCCCGTCAGATTTACATTGATGACTCTCTGCCACTCTTCCTGTGTCATTTCATCTGCCGGCACGTTCACGCCGATTCCGGCGTTGCAAACTGCTACATCAATCCGTCCGAAAGCATCCAGCATCGTCTGGATCATCGCCTGTACTTCTTCCTGAATCGCCACGTTCGTCTTGATGGCGATTGTCTTAACGCCGGTGGCCTTCGCGATCTCCTCAGCGGTTTTTTGCGCTTCTTCCAGATTCATATCCACGATCGCCACGTCGGCGCCCGCCTCGGCCATTCCTGTTGCAACGCTCTTGCCAATCCCCTTGGCGCCTCCCGTTACAAAAACTTTTTTTCCATCCAGTCGCATCTTTTCAATAATACCCATGACTTTTCTTCCTTTCTTAAAAGCTTTTTATATTTTTAACGCCGCTTTGGCATTAAATCCTATCTTTTTCTATCGCGTTCAGAACTTTCCAGCACCAGCGACGGCTCCAGCAGAATATTCTGTATTTTTTTCTCAGGGAACGCAATACGGCTGATCAGCATTTCCGCCGCCTGCTTTCCCATCTCGTAAGAATCCCGCAGAATATAATCATTGGGGATCCGCAAAAGATCCAGCATTTCGATCCGGTCCACGCCGATATGCGCATACGCGTCGGCCTTTTCCGCTTCATATACCGCCTGCAGATAGCCTTTCCCTAAGCTGTTATTCCCGGTAATGACCGCCGTGAAGGAGCGTTCCTTTTCCATCAATTCCTTCATCGCCAGATAGGCATAGGATTTCTGGAATTCGCCTTGGTAGACCAGCCGTTCGTTCTCCGGCAGACCAGCCTTTCGCAGCCCCTCCCGATATCCTTCGTACCGTTCCGCGGCCAAGATGTTCTTCTTTTCATTTCCATTGATAAAAGCGATGTCCCGGTGCCCGGCCTCCACCAGGGAAAGCACGGCCGTTTCCACAGCTTTTTTGTCGTTGAAATGAATCGTATCCATATGCAGGCGGATATCCCGATCAATGCAAATCGCCGGACAACCCAAACTTTCCAGCTTTTTCTGGAGCTTTCCCATCAGGCCTGCCGCCGGATAATTCATCGCGGGCACATATAGAACACCCTTCACCCGCTGGGTCTTCATCATATCCAGCGCTTCGAAATCTTTCTTTACTTTATCTTCATTACTGCAATAGAGCAGCGACAGATTGTTCTTATTAAGAATCTCCTCGATCCCCATGAACAAATCGCCATAAAAAGCATTGTTCAGCTCCGGTACAATCACTCCCACCGTAGAGGACGCCTGTTTCGATAGATTCCTGGCCGTCGCAGACGGGGTGTAATGCGCAGCCTTCATAATCTGCTCAATTTTCTTTCTGGTACCTTCTTCCACTTTTTCCGGGGAATTCAGCACCCGGGAGACCGTCGTTTTGGACACGCCGGCCCGCTGCGCGATATCCGATATGGTTACATTCTTCATCTCTTTTGCCCGTCACCTCTATGTTACCGGTTTCATCAATAGCTATTATACATGTATCAGCTTCTATTTGTCAATAGACTCTGTAATTTTTCCTATTTTTTTAGAAATCATTCTATAAAACATCTATTTTAAAATCATTTAGATAACATATAGCCCGGAAGCTATTCCAAATACAGCCGTTTTGTAGCGCCCCCCGCCTATGCTTGTGTAACCGGTTTCGTCATAATTTTGAAATAAAAAATTGCGCTTTTCTTCCGGACATGCTGCGAAAAAGCAACAGACTTCAAGCAAAAATATCCGACTTCCGGGAAAATCATGCGCTATAATAACGGCAATCGCACAGTCAAAAGAGTATAAATCCAGGCCCGTGAATTTACACCGTTTTTTATCCGCCATCATCCACACTACAGTTCCGGCAGCTTCCCTTCAAAAACGCCGACAACGCTTCCCTGCAATTCTAATTCAATTTTCATAAAAAACACATGGCAGAATACCGAATTCCATCGTTTCTGCCATGCATTTTTTATACGCTATAATTCTAAATAATCCTATAGAACCACTTGCAAAGTATCTTATATTTTACGCATTTATTTATGCGCGCGCCGCGATATCCTTGCGAAATAGGAAACAAAATACGGTTCGAATCAGCGGCTGGATAAAGAATAACTGACTAAAAAAGGCGAATGGAAAATTAAAACATACGAGCTTCAGCCAGTTTGCCAGCAGCGTGGCAAGGTGAAAACCCTCGTAGTATGGATAATAAAACCAAGCGGCCAAAAAACTCATAGCCGGACACATCAAACCGACGGTCGCGCAGATAATCACGCTTTCAAAAATAACCGGATGCGTTTTTCCCAATTCAAAATTTTTACAGGCCAATCGGAAAGAACAGGGGCTTCCCATTATGCATTCTAACCCATAAGCAAAGATGAATTCGATCAAAATGATCGCCCATATAGGCATCATCCGGCCAAACATATAGACGCCGCCTTGGGCCTGCAGCGCATGAAGTACAGAATCTGCACCCGTTACCTGTAAAAGGGCAGCGCCATTGACCACATATAAGCTGTAAAATACATACGCATGAACCGTTACCAAAACGGTCAGAAAGGCAAATATCATTCTTTGAAACTGATTTCTAGGCATTACTTTTTCCTCCTTTAAAACCATTTGTAAAAGCCTGTAATAACCACTTTTTTGCATCATGTGAACACAAAAAACACAAGTAGTCCTTCCGCAATCTGATCAGAATTTCCACCATGTTCCGTAATCAGATTTACGTGCAAAGCACTACTTGTGTCATCATGTACTACGCTTTTTTATTTTGTCAGCTTTTGCATTTTACCATATAAATCCCGCAAAAGTCAAACATTTTTCGGAGGATTTTCGTTATATCTGCTAGAAGCACTTCGTTTTTTCACAAATTTCTAAAGATGCTCCCCAAACAACGTATAGGCCATTTTACAAATGCTTTTCCGCACCTTTCTCCCAACGGGAGGATGCATAGAATAGAACGGACAGAACCATCGCAATGCTCCAGCCGATCGGACAGGCCATCCATATGCCCGTAGAGCCAAGTTTCGTCCCGGACAAGACGATGGCAAGAATCACCCGAAGCATAAGATCTGTAAAGGTCGCCGCCATGAATTTCTTCATAAATCCCGCTCCCCGAAGTACGCCGTCAGCCACAAGCTTTACCGATACGACAAAATAAAAGGGCGAAAGGATTCGTAAAAACACCACGCCCGTATCCACCGCTTCTCCGGTTGGACTGTCCAGGAAAATATATAACAGA
>CAOJIB010000166.1 GCA_948436455.1 uncultured Blautia sp. | reverse complement strand
CAGGTAGGGCAGGAGCCGGATACTATCAATCTACGCACCCTCTGCCGGAGTAGGGTAGCGTTTAACGGTTGTGCGAGAACAGGGCGCTTATAAAAAGTATTTGTTTTTTCGGAATAATAAATGTAGTAAATAATATAACTTAGTGGAATTCGAGCCTTCCGCCACAGCCCTGGAAAAAGAAGGGGACGGCTTTGTCGTAGCGTCTCTGGGCGTAGATTCCGGCTACGTTCCTTATACCTCCTATAGCGCCAAGACTAGTTATATGGAGGAGCATCCGGAGATTATTCAGAGCTTTACCAACGCGTTGCAGCGGGGCATGGAATATGTACAGACGCATACGCCTGAGGAAATCGCCGAAGTAATCGCTCCGCAGTTTAAAGAAACGGATATGGATACGCTGACGACGATCGTGGCCCGTTACCACGAGCAGGATACATGGAAGGAAAACCTAGTTTTTGAACAGGAGAGCTTCGAGCTTTTAGAGGACATTTTAGAGAGCGCCGGAGAGCTGGCCCAGAGAGTGCCGTATGAAAGTCTGGTACAGACAGAATACGCGAAGGAAGCTGCAAAATAAAAGAACGATCTGCGGAAAAACTCGTACAAAAAGACTTGAAACCGTCCGGATGGGCAACGCCGGGCGGTTTCAAGAGGGAAGCATATTTCGACGGTTATTTTAATAATTCCCTTATATGGATCGTAAATTCCGGGTAAATATCTATTGGAACCGCGTCTTCGAAAGTATATGCGCCGTAGGTATCATGCTCGAAACCGTATACAGTGACAGAGTTTTGCTGCAGATTGACGATCCAGTATTCCCGGACGCCGGCCGTGCGGTATTTGAATAATTTGACATAGCAGTCCATATGCTGGCTACTGGGCGAGACGATCTCGATGATAAAATCCGGCGCGCCATTACAGCCCTTGTCCGTGAGCTTGTCTTTCTCGCAGATCACGCTGATGTCCGGTTCTACATAGGTTTTCTCGTC
Source organism: uncultured Blautia sp. (assembly GCA_948436455.1). Classification (GTDB taxonomy): domain Bacteria; phylum Bacillota; class Clostridia; order Lachnospirales; family Lachnospiraceae; genus Blautia_A. The sequence goes on along the minus strand of CAOJIB010000166.1, from coordinate 2,587 downwards.
CGCGTTCAGGAAGACGGCAAAGGGGGCGGGATAAACTTCGCAGGATCCGCTTTTCTCCTCAATGTGGCGGACAAGGATGTGATTTAGTTTGCTTACTAATCTCTGGTGGATGCGGTTCGGCGGCGCCATAAAATAGAGTCGCCCGTCGATCAATTCTGCGCGTTCGCCATCGGGAAGCTCGTAGATATCGTCGATCGTATATAGTTTTTCTTGTGGAAGATCCCTCATAAACACCTCGTTTTCTATGGAATATTGACAAATAGAAGAATTATGCGAAAAAAGAGAACTGTTGTTTCTACTATATATAAAGGGGGTTTCAATAAATTTTTTCCATAATCCGAAACAGGATTTGAAAAGACGGACGGCCCTAAGGTGGGGAAATGCATGGAAAGTCCGTCGCCGTTTTTTCGTCAAAATGTCAAGAAACCTGCGAAATATTTGTGGAAAACAAATCTGGAATCTTTCCGTCCTATCCAGTATACTGAATTCCAGAACGACAGAACAAGCAGCAAGCAGTGTAGCTGCGGGCGTTATCAGCAGATAGAAAAAATTATTTTGGAGGAATTGAAAAATGGCAAGCTTATCATTACAGCACATTAACAAAACGTATCCCAATGGCTTTGAAGCCGTAAAGGATTTCAACCTGGAGATCGAAGATAAGGAATTCATCATCTTCGTAGGCCCGTCGGGATGCGGAAAGTCTACGACGCTTCGTATGGTAGCCGGACTGGAGGATATTTCCAGCGGTACCTTAAAGATCGGCGACAAGGTCATGAACGACGTGGAGCCCAAGGATAGAGATATCGCGATGGTATTCCAGAATTACGCGCTGTATCCCCATATGACCGTATACGACAATATGGCGTTCGGCCTGAAATTAAGAAAAGTGCCAAAGGATGAGATTGATAAGATGGTTCGCGAAGCGGCCAGAATCCTGGATCTGGAGAAATTACTGGATCGTAAGCCGAAAGCTCTTTCCGGCGGTCAGAGACAGCGTGTTGCTATGGGTCGTGCGATCGTGCGGAATCCCAAGGTCTTTTTGATGGACGAGCCTCTTTCCAACCTGGATGCGAAGCTGAGAGGCCAGATGCGTATTGAGATTTCCAAGCTGCATCAGAGACTGGGCACAACGATCATCTATGTAACCCATGATCAGACAGAGGCTATGACGCTGGGTACCAGAATCGTCGTTATGAAGGACGGTATCGTACAGCAGATCGATACGCCGCAGAATCTATACCAGAAGCCGCAGAACTTATTCGTTGCCGGATTCATCGGCTCTCCGCAGATGAACTTCCTGGACGGCGTAGTTAGTGAAAAAGGTGGCAAGCTGACGATCAAGATCGCCGGTGCAGACCTGGAGATTCCGGCTGAAAAGGCAAAAGTATTAAAGGATAAGGGATATGTAGGAAAGACAGTTACTTTGGGTATCCGTCCGGAGAACATCCATGATTCCGAGATGCTTGCAACGGCTACGGCTCCGTCCGGCGTGATGGAATCCGTTGTAAAGGTATACGAGCTGTTAGGCGCAGAAGTAAACCTGCACTTTGATATTGACGGCACGCAGGTAACGGCAAGAGTAGACCCGCGTACGGCAGCCAGAAACGGCGATCCTGTGAAATTTGCTTTCGATATGGATAAGACTCACTACTTCGACAAGGAAACTGAGCAGATTATCACAAACTAATAAAAGCTTTCAAACAGTTATTCATCATTTACTCTTTCATGGGATTCGGGGAATCTTAGATTCTTCGAGTCCCCTCCTTTTTTATAGAATTTTCTGGAAAATCCCTGGCGTTCGTCTTTGCGCCGGATTTTTTGGAGGTATGTATACACCTGTGAAATTGTAACGGCCAAGGGCGGCGCGCGGCCTCCCGGAAAGGATGTGACCTGTGACTCTTTGGCAATCCCTGGAAAATATACTGATGCATTGGCAGGAAATCACCGGCCTGCAGTTTTGCCTGCTGGATGAAGCATTGGAAATTTTGATTACTACAGGCGACAGAAAGCTGCCGCCGCAGAAAAAACTGACGACATTCTGGGAGGGAGAAGCGCTGCAAATGGGCAATTCCTCCTATCACCTGCTAAAAGTTGACACAAAAAACGGCCGCTATTTGCTGATCGTTTTCGGCAGAGGTGTTTCCGTTCCAACGATCGCGGAGCTGGCGGCCTGCCAGGTGGAGAGCCTTTGCGACGCCTGGCAGGGGCGGACGGATAAGAACACCTTTATGCAGAATCTGCTCTTGGGGAATTATTCCGAAGTCGATCTCTATAATAAGGCGCGGCATCTGCGTATCCGGGCCGACGTTCCCAGAGTCGTCTTTGTGGTGGAAACGAAAAAGGCTTCCGATGAAAGCGCGCTGGCTACCGTTCGGAATATTTTTTCCGCCAGGACGGCCGATTTTATTACGGCCGTGGATAATCGCCGGATCATTATCATCCGCGAGCTGGCGCATATGAGCGAGCAAAAGGAAATGGGCAGCATCGCCGCTATGCTGGTGGATATGCTCAATACGGAAGCGATGGTGTCAGCCTGGGTCGCCTACAGCACGGTGGCGGAAAATCTGGCGGGGCTTCCCCATGCCTA
>CAOJIB010000165.1 GCA_948436455.1 uncultured Blautia sp. | reverse complement strand
CTTTTCTGTTTTTTTATTAAATCATATGGTCCAATGAATGTCAACGAAAGGCAATCATGGCTGAATTTTTTTGAAATAAAGAAAGCCTTGTGATAAAATATATTGATAATATCCATTAACTGATTCTTGAAAGGTGTAGGTATTTATGACCAGATGCCCAAATTGTAATAAACCAGCAAAGGGGCGTATTTGTGGATACTGCGGCGCCTCTTTAGTGGAAGGGTACTTTCATCCTGCAACAAAAGCTACGGACCAGTATCCTACTATTAATCCAGGCAGTTTAGCTGCGGCTGTTGTTGGTATTTTCGGCGGCCTGGTGTTATTAGTCGCTGCCGCATTCCAGGCAATTTCAGTTTATCCTCCAGGTTCTGCCCCCATTTATTTTCCTGATCTTTCCTGGTGGATACAACTGTTAGCAACTGTTTTTTGCGGGGCATTGTTCTTTGTACAACAGATTGTCTTACATGGGCTTCGGTTTTCTATGCTGTTTGATGGGATTTGGTTGTATTTATCTGTTTTTGGACTGGGATTTGCTTTATTTGCTTCTTATCAAATCGGTTTAGAAACCTTTTTTGGAAGTTTTTTAACATCCGTTTTTTTCCTTATAGGATGTACTTTGTGTATGATTTCTTGTATGATCAGCATCATTTCATATCGGAAACCGGAATGAAAATTTTTGAAATAACGGAGTAAACTGTACGTATATAAAAGACAGTTTGCTCCGTTATATTTCTAATATATTAACGAATATATTAACTAATAGAATAGTTAATAATTAGAAAAGTATATTTCTATTACATAATATAATAATTAGTGAATATATTAGATAATTATTCAATTAACCGTTAGTTATTATATTAGAATATATATTAACGAATATATTAGAAATATATTAGCTATTATATTAGAAAATATATTAGTTAATTATTAGATTAACTGATATAAAATATATTAACGATTATATTTTTAATATAATCGTTAATATATTCGCTTTATACATTTTTAATTGTTAGTTAACAGATAACTAATAATTTGTGAATATAATAACTAATATAATAGCTATTATATTAGTTATTATATGTGATAATATATTCGATAAAATCTCCTTATATTCGCCTTGTTTTTTATGTTATATTTAAAAAAGTGCCCAGTATAAGCGTAAAAATTGGGCCACACGAAAGGAGGAACATCTCTATTATCATGAAAATAATTACATTTGGAACTTTAAAAGGCGGCGTTGGAAAAACAATGCTTTGCTTTAATATTGGCGGAATCCTAGCTCAAAATGGAAAAAAAGTACTTGTAATAGATAGCGATTTACAAGGAAATTTAACCAATAATATGGGCATAGATCGGACAAAACCAGATCTGTTTACCACCTATGATATTTACCGTTTGGACAACCCGCCGCCCCATCCGGAATCTTTAATTCTTTTCCATCCCATTGAAAAATTAGAAAATTTAGACATTATTCCCGGCTCAATATTTTTACATAAAGCGGAATTAAATGTAGCATCTGTTACCGGACGGGAACGGATATTGTCAAATTATTTATCCGATTATGAGGACTTTTTTTCTAAATATGATTATATTTTAATTGACACAAACCCTAGCATGTCTATTGTCAATCAAAATGCTTTCCTTGTTTCAGAAGCAATACTTTTAATTTCTGATGTGTCTATGAACGCCGTGGAAGGTGCTCAGCTCTTTATTGCTTTATGGGAAAATGCTAGAAAACGTCTTCGTACAGCGGACAATATAAAGGGATTTATCATCAACGATTTTGACAACAGGAATAAATTATCCGCTGATTTTTTGGATTTCATTCATACAAGTCCGGAAACCGCTGATCTCCGGGAAATTTTACTGGATACCATTGTTCCGCGGAACGTCCGCTTAACAGAAAGTGAACTGGCTGCTATCCCAATTTCCCTTTATGATCCCCATTCCAAAGGGTATGAAGCAATTGCAGCTTTGACAGAAGAACTGCTGCGCAAACAAATTATCTAAGTCTGAAAGGATGTTTTTTTATGGAAAATAAATTTACAAAAGGCGTTTTGGAACGGCAGGAACGGGAATATAACAAGCAGTCCCCTGGACAGCCTTCTGTCTCGCAAAATGAATATATACCTGCCCAGTCTTCACCATCCGTTTTGGATTTGTCAGATTTATTTGATCGGGAAGCAGAACGGAAAGCAAAAAATAAAACTTTTTATTTGGATGATTCTGTTATTCAGGCCATTAAAAAAACAGCGTCAGACTATCATGTTACGGAAAGCAAACTGGTAAACGATATCCTTAAAAAAATCCTTTTTTCTCAAAACTAAAAAATAAAGCCCTTCACAAAATGTGAAAGGCTTTCATCTGAGAGCAGGTAACGGGAATCGAACCCGCGTTGTCTGCTTGGGAAGCAGAAGTGTTACCATTGCACCATACCTGCGTCAATCTTTGTTTATCTTTTCTATTATACAAATTTTCCCCATTGTTGTCAATATTTCTTGGGGAATCACTGTTCCTCTGGATATTTTCTAAAACCATTTCAGATGACAGACTGTCCAGAATCCGGTATAATAGAGAAAATCCAGAATGTTGGGGAGGCCCGTATGAGTAAATCCGTATCTGATCAGCTTATGGATATGCTGAGAACGATTGATGAAACCCAAAATTTTCTTAGAAAACGGTGCGCCTCCGGCCAGGCAGGCCAGTCTATGAGCCTGTTTGAAGATTTGGCTTCCTTATTGGCCCTTTTGGAAAGGCGCTACCGGAAGTCTGGCTATCTTCCAAAGGAAAGAATCCCTCTTTTAGATCCAAATGCAGACATTCTTTCGGCTGTCCGTTTTTTGGATGCCTTGGACCGCTGGAGCGCAAAAACCAAAGATAAAGTAAAACGCATTAAAATACGCCAGGAATTAGCCCGGGGCGGCATTATTGAGGCTGCTGTAAAAGAAGGGAAGCCTTTTGCCCAGCAGGCCGCTGAAATGGTACAGTTTGTCCGTCCTGGTTCCCCGGAGGAACGTGCCGAAGAAGATCCGGGCGTCAGCGTAGATTTCTCCCGTGAATCCGTAGCAAAGGCTAGGGCTGCTTATCACGCGGCTCCGCAGCCTGATTTCGAGGCAGAAAACCCGTATTTCGAGGAATCTATGCCGCCAGTCCAGTCCGATGCAGAGCCAGATCCTTTTTCTTGGCCGGAAGATGAAAATGCGCGTTTATTTGCCAGTATCCGTGCAAGGACCGGCATCCGGGCGCCGCAAACCAGGGATGATCAGGAAAATGAGGCAGAAGAAAACAGCAAAGACATGGAAAGAGAATTTCCGACTCGTGCTTCTGCGTCCCGCTCCATGAGATCCAGAAAAAAAGCTTTTTCTCCTGATCCGGATGATCCGATGGAATCACGGCCTATGGAAACGCAAGAACCAGGCCCCCGCCCCATGCGGGCAAGGCCTATGGAACCCCAAGAACCGGAAGCCCGTCCCATGCGGGCAAGGCCCATGAAATCTCAAGAGCCGGAAGATGATTTGATCGCTCCACAGCCACAGGAAAGGCGTCCTACGCGCCCGATAAGGCCCCAAAATCAAGAGGCCAGGCCCGCCAGA
>CAOJIB010000164.1 GCA_948436455.1 uncultured Blautia sp. | reverse complement strand
TGTGCTCTTCCGATCTCCATTTATATCTTTAATTATATATTTTTCTTTTGTACAAACTACCCATTTGTTTCCGTATTCATCCTTTGATTTTGTTTATATTTTCTCTTTTTTATGGGTGAGGCTTTTGTTTTTGATTGATTCGCATATAAAAAAAGCAGGATTTATATATTTATTTTCAGTTCATCTTTAAATTTATTTGTTTTTCGCAAAATAATCAACTGTATTTCATGGGGTTTTAAAACGCTTTGCACCGCATATTCCGCCTCCGCTTCCACCAATTCCGTACGGCACGCCGGGGCGCTGGCCGACAGCACATAATTCCATTCCAAATCGTCCATCGTCTCCGGACCCCCCATCCGCATCCACGCATCGCAGGCGCTCCCGTCCTGCGGGCCAACCTTATATTCCTTTCTCTGGTAAACGCCTGGCTCCAGCCCTTCCAGCAGTACATAATAATTTCTGTCCTTTTTGGCTTCAAATACGCCATAACGGTTACGGACGCTCATGTCCCGGACATGGCGGTAGCGGTAAAGGATATCGTAGGGACAATAATGATACAGATAGATCCGAAAATCCTCTTTTGTCCGCAGCGCAAAATATCCCTCGCCTTGTGCCAGGATCTCCCCCCTGGCCATGTTTAAAAGCAGCCACGCGCCATACGCCGCCTTCGGTATATTATCCCTCGTAAACAGCCCGAACCCCCCATGGAATCGATGGGGCGACGGCGCATATTCGTAATTCCAGTCCGATAAATGCCAGTAGGAAAAACCGCTGACGGCATTGCAGTTTTCCAGAATGTTTTTCAGCAGATAACACGACTTATACGCCGTGTCGTTGCACAAATCCCTCTGCCAGATGGAGCTGTTCCACTCCGCTAATATCAGAGGCGTCTCCCCGACTCCATGCGCCTCTAAGCGCCGCCTCTCCAGTTCAATCTGATGCTTGAGATAATCCGTATCTTGGCTTGTCGCCATAGAATAAGCTTCCATATACTCTATAAGCTCCAATTCTGATTCCTCCTCCTCGGGAAAAACAGAATTGTATTTTACCATTGTCCACAGATCCGGGAACAAGCGGTTTTCCACCATATAATCTCCCAGCCCGTCCCCTTCTTCTTTGAACGTCCCCCTGGCGGCGATCTTCGTTTGGGGCAGCGTTTCCCGGATCAACTTGTATGTCTTTTCATAAAGCTCAAAATATCCTTCCTGGTTTTCCATATGCATATCCACCAGAAAAATGTCCGCAAACGGCGTAATCATCCACCGGCTGACCTCTTTCGCGCCATAACGCTCACGTATATGCGCCAGCAAATGCCGAATCGTTTCCAGCCATTCCTGCAGATCATCCGGCATAGCGATCAGCCAGAGCTCCCGATTCTTTTTTCTCCTGTTCTGGCACAGAGCAGATGGCATATAGCTCAGTTCCAGCCAAGGCCGGGCGCGGTTAGCGCAAATAAAATCCAACACGCAATCGAGCGACACATAGTTAAAAACCAGCGCTCCATTCACATCTCTGGAGCAGAGCTGGAGTTCATCGTCGAAGATTCCCTTAATCCGGATATAACGAAAGCCGATCTCCCTTTGCGCTTTTCGGACGGCTTGGCGGACACTTTCCATCAAAAGTCCTTTTGCATATCCTCCATTTACAGAAGTTCGCCAATTTTCAGACATTGCCTTGCCGGTTTTGTGAACATCCACGTTTATCTGACATAACTTTGGCTCGCCGTCATCGGTTTCGACTCCCTTTCTCGTTCTGCCCTTACTCAGATACGCAAATAGCCGCTCAAACAGGTGGGACTGCGCATCCGGCATATCCAGAGCAAATTCTATGCGCACAGCGCTCTCCCCGATATTTTTTTGCCGCTCTTTCTTATATTTTCCGGGCGTCATGCCATACGTATCGCGAAACGCTTTGATAAACGCATTGGCATTGACAAACCCCGCGCTTATGGAAATTTCCGTCACGCTCTTTCCCCGCTCCAACAAACGCATGGCCTGCTGGAGACGGATCATTTTAAGATATTCGGTAAAGCTGACCCCCAGTTCCTTTCGCATGACATGGGATAAATGTGACGCGCTCAGATAATTTTCTTCCGCAAACTTTCTAAGCGATATGTCTTCCTGATAATGCTGCCGCACATAGCTCACAAGCAAAAGAGCCTGCGCCCGCCCGTTTTCGCCCCGGTTTTCAGGCTTCGGCTCCCCAAATGAAACCAGCAGCTCGGATAAAAGCCCGGATGCCAGACCCCGGATGCGCAGTTGTTCCTGGGGAGCGTTTTTGCAGTAAACCGCAAAAATATCAGCCATATATTCCCGGATTTTTTCAAAATGCCCCTGACGCTCCCGTCCGATCAAAAAGGACAGGCACGCCACATCTTTATATGAAAATTCAGGATACAGATTTAACGCAAAAGACGCAGGAATCTGCAAGCTTAGAACCGCCCCATTCGATTCCAGCAGCAGCTGGTAAGTTTCATACATATTCATGACAAAAATATCATCTTCCTGTATCTTCCATTTGCCTTTCCCCGCAACCGCAAGCGTTCCTCTTCCCTGCAATACATAACAGATTTCCAGATTCTCTGTCCAACTGTCGCCTTTTTCTTTTCCATCATATATCCGAAAAGATATTTTCTGACTTTTGACCATGATCCGCCCCTTTTCGTTTAACCACTCAAAAACAGCGTTATCCCTATACGGATAACGCTGTTTTCCGATACAATTTCACATAGATTTCCGCTCGGCAATCTCCGCCATCTTCGCCGCATTCAAACGGGTGTCCCCATGGACGCGGCTATACGACAAGTACCCGTTCATCCGGTCGATTTTCGTCAGATTCTTGGACCCGCACACCGGGCACACGTCCATATCCAGCTCTTCGTGGCCGCAGTCGTCGCAGTAGGCCAGCGACAGATTTACGCCCTCGTAATACCCCAGCTCCATGGCCCTGCGGATAAGCGTGCGGATCGCTTCCTTATTATAATCAATGGGATAGCGCACGTACTGGATTTTCCCGCCGTTACAAAGCTCCCAGAACCGGCCTTCCAGGTCCTGCTTCTGTATGGGCGTGATGTCCTCGGTCACGTGACAGTGGAAACTGTTGCTCACATACGGACGATCCGACACATTTTCCACAATGCCGTACATCTTACGGAATTGCTCCACCTGCAGGCCGCACAGGCTCTCCGCCGGCGTCCCGTAAATGGCATAGAGATTGCCATCCTCTTCTTTATAGCGGTTCACCTTCTGATTGATGTACTGCAAAACCTCCAGGGCGAATTTTCCATCTTCGGCGATGGATTTCCCATTATAAAGCTCCTGCAGCTCGTTCAGCGCCGTGATGCCAAAGGAGGCGGTCATGGGCTTTAAGAGCTTGCGAATCCGCTCGTGGGGCTTTAGATTTCCCCCGTAAAAACCGCCCTCGCAGTAGGCCAACGGATTGGTGGAGGCCTTCATCTGTCCCAGATATTCATAGGTCCTCTTGTGCAAATCCCGAATCATGTCCAGATAGAAATCCAGAACCTCGTAGAAATCCCGGCTATCCGCTCTGGCCTTTGCCAAAATCATGGGCAGGTGCAGGCTGACGGCGCCGATGTTAAACCTTCCCACAAAAACCGGCG
>CAOJIB010000163.1 GCA_948436455.1 uncultured Blautia sp. | reverse complement strand
GCCGGCCGCTTCTTTTTTCAGCATTGTATTCTGCCGCGCCAGCAAAAATACCGCCGCGGACAGCAGCAAGCAGAGAACCGCCAGCACTGCCGGCAGAAAATTTCTATTTTTTCTGTTCATGTGCGTTTCATTCCTTCATTCTTTCTTCCACAGCCGTTATTCCTTCCATACGCTGACCTCGGAAATTGGCGTGTCCTCCCAGCTCGTGCCTTTATAAACCTCCAGGATCTTAATCGATAGATCCGCCGTGGCCACCGGCGCGGAAAACGCCACGCCGAATTCCTGCCAGGTATCCGGGAACGTCAGCTCCCAGGACTGGCCGTTCATCGTAATCTCCAACGTTTTGGGGCGATTATTCCCCATAAAATATTTTTCATTTTTCCAGTTCCCCAGCCGCAGGGACAACGCCTGTACCTGGTATTCTTGATCAAAAGTAAAGGATACGCTCTCGCCGATGCCGTCTCCCGGCACGCCCTCCTGCCAGTTCGTCTGGTCGTCCCCGTCGAAAAGGAAGATGGGCGGATTCTGCACGCCGCTCTCCTGATAAATCTGCGAGGAGGCTGTCGCAGACGTCACCTGCGTTTCGCCGATCCGGGTATAGGACGCCGATAAGGACGCCACCGCCGACGCATTCGTAATCACATCCGCATGGGGCGGCTCCGTGGGAACGGGCATCGGAGTTTCCGTCGGCGCGGCGGTCTCCGTTGGCATCGGCGTTTCCGTCGGAGGGGGCGTTTCTGTTTCTTCCGCCTCCGCCTTAAAAAATGTTCCCTCTTCGTCCGCCTGCTGCTCCTGTACGGGCTCCGTCTTCGCCTGCTTTTTTCCCCTTTGATCCAGCAGATATTTCACGCCGAAAAGTCCGCCGGCGGCCAGTACGCCCACCGCCAGCACGATCAGGATCGGCAGCAGGCCGCTTCTGCCCGAAGCAGAAGGCGTGGACGGAAAGCTTTGCTCTTCCCCCCGGCCAGTCGGCATCGGCCCCGCCGCCGGCTGGCCGCAGTTCGCGCAGAAAGCTGCTCCCTCCTCTAAAGGGCCTCCGCAATTTGCGCATACGTTTCCCCGGGAAACCGCCGCGCCGCAATTCGCACAGAAAACGGCGTCCTCCTCCAGAGGGCTGCCGCAGACGGCACAGCGCTTCTCTTCCTTTACCGGCTGGCCGCATTCGGGGCAAAATCCCGCTTCTGCGGGGATTTCCTGTCCGCAATTCCTACACCGCATCACTCTTCCTCCTCCTGTGTATTCAAATATTCATAGACGACTGTGGAAATATTCCGAATTCTCTCCTGCGCTTTTGCCGTATCCGGCACTTCCTGGGCCATCACACAGAGAACATACGCAGTCTGCGGGCCGTAGACAATCGCCACATCGTTTTCCGTATCGCTCAATTCCCCGGTTTTATTGGCGCTTTCCACGCCCTCCGGCAAGCCCGCGGGAATTTTCCAGGTCCGCTGCTGGCCCTTTAGCAGACGCAGCATTTGGGCAGACGCTTCCGCAGATACGCAGTTCCCTTGGTAAACGGCCTCCAAAAAGCGGCCGCAGTCCTCCACCGACGTATAATTCTCTCCCGGCGGCGGCGTGGTGCGGACGTCCTGCAGATCCCGTCCCTGGCTGGTATCGGCAAAGCCGCCGGCCTGAGCGAAGGCGTTGACCACCTGCATTCCGGCAGGATGATCGTCCCCGGCGGGGCTTAACCGCCGCACCAACTCATTGGACGACTCGTTGTCGCTGACCGTGATCATCTGCTCCAAAAGACGTCCCGTCTCCTCCGTGGGCTCCAGCGTCTCTTTTTCATAGGCGTCATACACGGCTCCCATGATATACAGCTTAATCAGACTGGCCGCTTTCTGGGGATGATTGTTAATGACAATTTCTTCTCCCCGGGTCAGCTCTTTGACATAAATCGACCAGTCTCCTTCATAAGAAGCCGCCGCGTCCGAGAGCATTTTCTCCAACTCCGTCAGACGCGGGGCCGGCGTCGGCGTTGCCGCAGGCGTTTCTTCCATCCGCGGCGCCTCTGTTTCCCTGGGCGCTTCCGTAGGCTCTGGCTGCTCCTCCTGGCGGTCGAGGGCTTTTTCCAGCTCCTCTTCCCTGGCCTGTAATTCCGCCTCTCTTGCCGCAAGCGCTTCCCTCGCCTCTTCGGCTTCCTTTTCCTGTATTTTCTGACTTCCCAGATAAAAAGCGAACCCAGCCAGCAACAGCAGGAAAATGCCCAGCGCCGCCGCTATTTTGATAATTTTTCTATTCATTGTTTTCCCTCTTTACAGCTTCTTTTTTCCCAGACGCACTTCTTCCATAGAATCTGCCATTTCCCGAGGCAAACGGTCGAAAAGAAATGTCTTTTGGCCGCCTTTTTCCAGATATTTCCCCCGGATTTCCTCCTGAAACGCCAAGATTTCCTCTTTTAGCTCCCCGGCGGATGAAAGGTAACAACCCTGCCCCCGGATGATCACCTGCTCAGTGCCGTCGGAGGTGGCGACCGTCACATGGTATTTCCGGCCGATCTGGTGGGCGACCTTTTCAATATACTGGTCTGCGGTTTCCGCCTCCTTCGTATAGACCACATGAATATTGTGGTATTTCTGCACCGAGCCCGGATTGCCCGCCACCTTATAGGCGTCAAAAACCAGGATCAGCGTACATTTCTTATAGCCCTGGTAATCGCTGAGGATATCCATCAGCTTGTCCCTTGCCCCGTCGATATTCACCCCAGCTAGCTCCTGCAATTCCTCCCAGGCGAAAATAATATTATAGCCGTCTACCAGCAGATATTCCGGCAGGGCTTCCTCCCTTGCCGGGCGATACGACCGCTTCGCCGAGGGCGCCTCCACCCGCTTTGGCTGCCCACCGGCGCGTTTCTTCGCCGGACCGTACGTCCGAAGAAAAATCTCCTCCAGCTCCTTTTCCTCGGCAAAAAAATCTCCAGCTCCTCCCGCCGTGGGCGCGGCGCGCGTCTCCACCGACGGCGTACTCTCCCTCCCCCAGCATTTCCGGTCTATATGCATATATTCTTCCACCTGCGCCCATTTTACCAGAAATCCAGAGCCATGGGAACAAAAAACGGAGCCTGTGGGATTTTCCAGATCCCTTTCAGCGTCATAGCCGCAGGCCTCTACGACCTCGTCGGTATTTTGGCAGGGTTCATAATCCTTAAAGGTACAAAACAGCCGGCCCATCCCGCCGGAATAAGCCATGACTTCCTTAGGATAATCCTGCATGGCGGCGGCCGGCGCGCTCCCGGTAAGAAGCGTTACGCCCTCCCGGGTATCCGGCTCTTCAAAGACGCCGTTCATCTTCCGGATATCGGCCATCGCTCTTCCCACCAGCGCGGTGGGCAATTCCAAAGAAAAACAGTAATACGGCTCTAAAAGAATGCTCTTGCCTTTTTGCAGTCCCTGGCGGACGGCCCGGTACGTGGCCTGCCGAAAATCCCCGCCCTCCGTATGCTTTTGATGTGCCCGTCCGGCGATCAGGGTGATCTTCATATCAGTGATCGCCGATCCCGTCAATACGCCCGGATGCTCCCGCTCCGCCAGATGGGTTAAGACAAGCCGCTGCCAGCGCCCTTCCAGCAAATCCTCGCTGCAGGCGGCGGCAAATTCCAAACCGCTGCCAGGCGGCAGCGGCTCCATCAAAAG
>CAOJIB010000162.1 GCA_948436455.1 uncultured Blautia sp. | reverse complement strand
CTTCTATTTCGGCTTTAAAGATACCTGGACCTGCTTAGCTCCCTGGAACGCTTTAGCTGTAGACTTGGCGCCCGCAGACGTATGCCAGCAGGTAAATGCGGGAACCACAAACTTCACCAGCGAATACCGGGAAATCGCCGAAAAGATGCAGGAGCTGATCAAATACGGCGAAGAAGGCCCCTTTGCTTACGGCTATAACGACGCCTGCACCGCCTTTGCAAACGGCGAATCCGCGATGTTTACCATCGGAAGCTACGCGGTTCCGCAGATCAAATCCGTAAATCCAGATATGAATATTGACTCTTTTGTTATGCCAGGCAGCAGTGATCCCGACGGTAATGTCCTGAATTCCGGCGTGGATTTACAGTTCTGTGTAATGAAAGATTGTGAAAATAAAGAAGCCGCCTATGAGGTACTTGATTTCCTGCTGAATGATGAAAACGTACAGACCTACCTGGACGATCAGAGCGCCGTTCCCTGTAAATCCGGCGACTTCACTCTAGCCCCGAACCTGGCAGGTATGACCGACTATATCACCGCCGGCAAGATTTCCGACTACCAGGATCACTACTATCCCTCTGAAATGGCGGTGGACGCGCAGATCCAGACCTTCCTGATCGAACAGGACGTAGATAAATTCCTGTCTAAATTCGACACGGACTGGGCACGATATAACCGAGACATTATCCAGATGGTCAAAGATTACAACGAGAACAACGGAAATTAAGGAAAGGAGAGGGACGAAATGAAAAAGACGAACGACCGGCAGAGGACATTTTTGCTGATGACGATACCGATCCTGGTACTGTTCTTTGCCTTTAATACGCTTCCTTTGATCAAAGGCGTCATCTACAGCTTTACCAACTTCCGGGGCTACGGCACCTACGAATACGTAGGCCTTCGAAATTATATCGACCTTTTTACAGACGCCCGCGTAGGAAAATCCTATCTGTTTACGATTAAAATGGCCCTTGCCGCCACTATTGTCACCAATGTGGTCAGCCTGCTGCTCGCCCTGGGCCTGAACAGCAAAATCAAATTCAAGAGCACCCTGCGCGGTATGTATTTCGTACCGAATATCCTGGGCGCTCTGGTAGTCGGCTATATCTTCAATTATTTCTTTACGTATATTATTCCGGCCATTTTCAACAGCACCAGTATCCTTGCCAGCAGCACCTGGGCTTGGGTAGGTATCGTAATCGTCTGCGCCTGGCAGGCGGTCGCTATGAATACGATCATCTACATATCCGGTCTGCAAACAGTGCCCGAAGACGTATACGAAGCGGGCTCCATCGACGGCGCTACCGGATGGGCGCAATTTAAGCACTTAACCTTCCCGCTGATTATCCCGTTTTTCAGCATCAATATGGTCCTGTCCGTAAAAAACTTCCTGATGGTTTTCGACCAGATCATGGCGTTGACCAAGGGCGGCCCGGCGCAAAGTACGGAGTCTATTTCCTTCCTGATCTACAATAATGGTATGGCAGGCGGACAATTCGGCTTCCAGAGCGCCAACGCCGTTTTGTTCTTCGTGATCATTGTCATTTTCTCTGTAGCCCAGCTTACATTCACCAGCAGTAAGGAGGAGCAGTTATAATGAAAGCTAAAGCAAAAGAAAGAGTGAATTGGCCATTGACCATTCTTTTGATTTGTGGTCTAATAACAGTAGTATTTCCGCTTTATATGACGATTGTCATCGCCTTCAAGCAGCCGTCTGAAATGACGAACAGCATCAGTGGAATTCTCTCCCTACCCAAACAGTGGAGCCTGGCAAACTTTGCCGAAGCCATGCGGGTAACTGATTTCTGGCATTCTCTGCTGAACAGCCTCTTAATCACCGGCATTACCGTCGTACTGGCGCTGCTTCTGCACTCGATGATCGGCTACGCCGTCGGTCGAAGCAAGGCGAAGAGCAAATGGTACAATTTCGTATATCTCTATGTAGTCAGCGGTATGTTCGTACCCTTCGCCATCCTGATGATGCCCCTAGTAAAGCAGACCGCCCAGTGGGGAATCGCCAATATCGTCGGTGTTATCATCTGTTACGTTGTTTTCTACATGCCGATGAACCTGATGCTCTATTCCGGTTATCTGACGAATATCCCCATTGCACTGGAGGAAGCGGCCCGTGTAGACGGCGCCAGCACCTTCCGGACGTACTGGAGCATTATCTTCCCAATCATGAAGCCGATGCATGCCACCGTCGCAGTTATCACCGCCTTGAGCGTATGGAATGACGTTATGACGCCTCTGGTCATCATGTCCGGAAGCGGCCTGAACACACTGCCGCTGGCGCAGATGACTTTCCAGACACAGTTCGGTACGAACTACAATCTTGCATTTGCCTCTTATTTGCTGGCCCTGCTGCCCATTTTAATTTTCTATATCATCTGCCAGAAGCAGATCCTAAACGGCGTAGTCAACGGCGCAGTCAAATAATTTCGTGCGTGCAAGGTAAAAATAGCTGCCGGCGCCCCCTTTGTCGGCAGCGCGCTTTGCGCAATGCGCATTCTTCCCCCGGGCGTTTTCTTTTCGTTGGAAAGTCCGTGGGATTTCCCATACAAAGAATCTATTACGTAAGGAGAAATCAATGAGCATTACATTTAACGAAAAAGGAAAAATTTTTACATTGCACACCCAAAATACCTCGTACCAGATGAAAGTAGACGCCTACGGTTTCCTTTTGCATCTCTATTACGGCCGGAAGGCCAGAGGGCCGATGGACTATCTGCTGCACTTTGCAGACCGAGGGTTTTCTGGGAACCCCTACGACGTAGGCGCCGACCGTACTTATTCCCTGGACGTCCTTCCCCAGGAGCTCCCCACCCAGGGAACCGGCGACTACCGCAGCCCGGCCATCATTATCAAAAACGCCGACGGCTCCTACGGCTGTGATTTCCGCTATCAAGGCCACTGTATGAAACAGGGAAAATACGCGCTGAAAGGGCTTCCCGCCGTCTATGCGGACGAGGACGAAGCGGAAACCCTGGAAATCTATCTACAGGATTCCGTATCCAAGATCAGCGTCACGCTGCTCTACGGCGTACTCCCCGCCCAGGATATTATTACCCGCAGCGCCCGCATCGAAAACGACGGCTGCGGAAGAATCTATTTGGAGAAGATCCAGGCTGCCTGTCTGGACTGGCTATACGGCGATTTCGACCTGCTCACCTTCTACGGACGTCATTGCATGGAGCGAAATATGCAGCGCCTGCCCGTCGGCCACGGCGTACAGACGATCCAGAGCCGTCGGGGCACTTCCAGCCATCAGTACAATCCCATGATGATCCTGGCGGACCGGGAAACCACCGAGGACGCCGGAAGCTGCTACGCCATGTCCTTCGTGTACAGCGGCAGCTTTAAGGGAGAAGTAGAGAAAGATCAGTTTAACCAGACCCGCGCGCTTCTTGGGCTGATGGATGAGAATTTTTCCTACCCGCTGGATGAAAAAGAAAGCTTTCTCGTTCCGGAAGTCGTACTCTCCTACAGCAGCCGGGGCTTGGCCCGTCTCTCCCAGAATCTCCACGCCTGCTTCCGGAAGCATCTGTGCCGCGGAAAATATAAAGACGCCATCCGGCCCATCCTCTTAAATAGCTGGGAGGCCGCCTATTTTGATTTCAACGGAGAATTTATCTACCAGCTAGCCCGGCAAGCGGCGGATATCGGTATGGAAATGCTCGTCCTGGACGACGGCTGGTTCGGAAAAAGAGACGACGACAACAGCGGTCTGGGCGACTGGCAGGTCAATGAAAAAAAGCTGGGGCAGCCCCTTGGCAAGCTGATCAAGAAAATCAACGCCTTAGGCTTAAAATTCGGCATCTGGTTCGAGCCGGAGGCGGTCAATGAAGACAGCGACCTGTTCCGCGCGCATCCGGACTGGGCCTTTA
>CAOJIB010000161.1 GCA_948436455.1 uncultured Blautia sp. | reverse complement strand
CTTATTTTATGCCAATAAGGAAATCGCTCTGATTATCCTGGATGTGATGATGCCGAAAATTGACGGCTGGGAAGTCTGCCGGGAAATCCGCAAAAATTCTAAAATACCGATCATCATGCTGACGGCCCGGGGCGACGAGCGGGACGAGCTTTTGGGCTTCGAGCTGGGCGTAGATGAATACATTTCCAAGCCTTTCAGCCCCAAAATCCTGGTCGCCAGGGTGGAAGCCATTCTGCGTCGAACGAATCCAGCCGGCCAGGGAAAACAGCTAAGCGCCGGCGAGATTACTCTGGATAAGGCTGCCCATCTTGTCACCTTGCAGGGCGAACCGGTGGAACTAAGCTTTAAAGAATTTGAACTGCTGGCCTACTTCATGGAAAATCAGGGCATGGCTCTCTCCCGGGAAAAAATCCTGAATTCTGTCTGGAATTACGATTATTTCGGAGATGCCCGAACCATCGATACGCATGTGAAAAAGCTGCGGAGCAAGCTGGGCGATAAAGGCAGTTATATCAAAACGGTCTGGGGCATGGGCTATAAATTCGAGGTGACGGCTTGAAATTCCATCAAAAAGATAAAAAACAGCTCCATTATTCTCTGCGCGGCCAGATCGTAGGACTTTTCATCGGATTACTCCTCCTTACGCTGATGATCATCGTCACGATCAACGGCATTTTCCTGGAGGAATATTATATATTCCGAAAAGAAGCTGTTTTAAAATCCGTATTTCGCGCGCTGGAAAGCTATGTTCCAGAAGAGACGCAGGACGCACCGGAAGGCGAAAACAAAGGCAACGATCCGCAGGAGGAAGAAATTCCAGAAGCCCTTGCCAAACTCAGTACGGAAAATAACCTCAATTGGGTGCTTTTAGACTCCTACGGCCAATATCTCTCTGGCTGGGGGCAAAGAGGCAGCCTGATTGCCGCCCGGCTTTTCGGCTATATGTACGGCATTGAAAAAACAGACGCCAAAGTGCTGGAACATACCGGCCAATTTATCATTCAGAAAACAAAGGAACCCTTCATGGGCGTGGAATATTTAGAAATGTGGGGCATTCTGGAAAACGGAAACATCTGTCTAATCCGTTCGCCGCTGGAAAGTATCCGGGAAAGCGCGCAGATCTCCAATATTTTCTATTTCTACGTGGGCCTGGGACTTTTAAGCCTCAGCAGCCTGCTCATCTGGATCGTTACGAAGCGACTTACCCGGCCGATCAACGAGCTGACGCACATTTCCCAGCAAATGGCGGAGCTGGACTTTAATACAAAGTACAGCGGCGGAAACGCAAGCATGGAAATCGACGTACTGGGTGAAAATTTCAATCGAATGTCCCAGCAATTGGAGCAGACGATCCTGGAACTGCAAAAAGCCAATAAACAGCTGCAAAAGGATATTGAGGAAAAAACGAAAATCGATGAGATGCGAAAGGAATTTCTCAACAATGTTTCCCATGAGCTGAAAACGCCCATCGCCTTGATTCAGGGCTATGCGGAAGGACTGCAGGAAAATATCAACGACGATCCGGAAAACATGGATTTCTACTGCGAAGTCATTATCGACGAATCGGCAAAAATGAATCATATGGTACAAAGCCTGCTGAATCTAAATCAGTTGGAATCCTGTCAGGATACGCTGACGCTAGAAGTCTTTTGTCTGGAAGAAGTCGTCGCCGGCGTATTGCAGGCCTCGGAAATTTTTATCCGCCAGCAGGAGGTCACGGTGCGTTTCCACAAACCTACGCCGCCCCTTTGGGTAGAGGCCGACGAATTTAAAATCGAAGAAGTCGTTACGAATTATCTGACTAATGCGCTGCATCATGTAGACGAACATCGGACGGTGGAAATCACGCTGAAAGAGCAGGGCGAGCATGTGCGGCTAAGCATATTCAATACAGGAAAACCAATTCCGGAGGAATCCCTTGCGCAGATCTGGAACAAATTTTATAAAGTAGATAAAGCCCGAACCAGAGAATACGGCGGAAGCGGCATTGGTTTATCTATTGTAAAAGCCATTATGGAATCCCATGGCCAGGAATGCGGTGTTACAAATTATGAAAACGGCGTAGAATTCTGGTTCGAATGCAAACGCGTAGACGCCCCAGCACAATAAAAAGCTTTGCTCCCTACAAATAAGCAATGCCCCGCAAGATAGAACGCCTTGCGGGGCGTTGCAAATCCATTCCTTGAATTATTTTCTTCCGCTTTTTACAAAGCGACGATTTTTGTTGCGACAGTATCTTGAAACATCCGATCGTGTTCCACCAAAATCATCGTAGGCGAAAACTCGCCAATGAGCTGTTCGATTTGCATACGGGAAGAAATATCCATAAAATTCAACGGCTCGTCCCATACATATAGCTGCGCCTGCTCACAAAGGCTTTTTGCTATCAGCACCTTTTTCTTTTGTCCACCGGAAAAATCCCGGATATCTTTTTCAAATTGTACTCGCTCAAAATTTAGTTTTCGTAAAATCGCCTTAAATAGACTCTCGTCTATATGTTCTTTCTCTGCATAGTCAGATAACCGTCCGCACAGGTGCGAGGTATCCTGCGGTACATACGAAATCACGAGCCCGGAGCCAATCTTGACTGTGCCCGTATGCTCTATCGGTTCCCCCATAAAGAGCTTTAACAAACTGCTTTTCCCACTTCCATTTCTGCCCGTCAGCATAACACGATCGCCCTGCCGCACAGTAAAGGAAACAGGCGCGCATACCGTATTTCCCTTATAGCTGACCGCAACATTCGAAAACGAAGCGAGCATATCCGTGTGATAGGATAATGGAGAAAGCTTTAAGGTTTCCACAATTTCCAAATTTTTCAAAAGCTCCGATTTTTGTTCAATCGCTTTTTCCTGCCTTGCTTCTATCGTTTTTGAGCGCTTCATCATTTTTGCCGATTTATGTCCGACGAAGCCTCTGTCCGCTTTTAATCCAGAAGACTGTACGCCATACTTACTCGATTCTACTTTCTCCGACCAAGCGGACGTGCGTCTTGCAGCTTTTTGTAATCGACGAACATCCTTCTGTAAACGTATGTTTTGCGCCATTTCAAATTCTTGCTGCTGTTCAAAATTTGTCATCCAGGAGGAAAAATTTCCGTTTTGGATTTCAATATTTGCTTTATTTAACGCCAAAATATGATCGACACAGCCATCTAAAAAGAAACGGTCGTGGGATACCAGGATAAATCCCTTCTTCTTTTTCAGATAGGCCGATACCATCTCTCTCGCTTCCATATCCAAATGATTGGTAGGCTCGTCAATAAGCAGAAAATGTCCTTCATTCAAAAAAAGCGCGGCAAGCAACACCTTTGTCTGTTCGCCGTTCGAGAGCGTTTCAAAAGGCCTCCAAAGCACTTCTGGCTCTACCTCTAGATAAGATAATTCCCGCATTAGCTCCCATTCTTCGGCAGCAGGGCAAACTGCCTGCAAAATCGACGAAGTAAACTGTCCTTTATCTGGTACGATATACGGAAAATAATCAAATTGTACTGTGCTGATGATCCTCCCGCTATATTCATACTTTCCAAGCAAAAGATTCAACAAGGTTGTTTTCCCTCTGCCGTTTCTTCCCACGAGACCAAGCTTCCAATCCGTATCGATTTGAAAATTGATATTTTCAAAAATATTATCATAACTGGTAGAATAAGAAAAGGTAAGATTTTCTATTTTAATCATCGACATATGTGTAATTCCCTCCTATTCTTCACAATCTCCTACGCCAATATCCCGCGATTCTTTTCCAGGAACAACGAAAAACCCCTGATATCTTTGCGCCTAAAAATTACAAGGACATCAGGGGTACCGCTCTTTGTATGACCAATAATATCTAAAATCAAGGATTTCCGGGCCTTTTCATAATATTTTACACATAAAAAGTGCCTGGTTCCGGAATCGAACCAGAGACACGAGGATTTTCAGTCCTCTGC
>CAOJIB010000160.1 GCA_948436455.1 uncultured Blautia sp. | reverse complement strand
ATCCTGTACCTCTATGAAAAAGCCAAAACGCTCATCAATATGGGAATGCCCATGTCCGTCCTCATAGAAGAAAATATCTTCGAGCGGGTCATCGCCATCAAATACGACGTGCCCAACGACCGGATGGATATGTTTCAGGAATACCGCCAGGCCATCGACGCCTTCTATGAAGCGGTTCTGGAAAAAAATGGATAAGGAGGAAGGTTTATGTCAATTGAATATCTAGGCTTAAGCGAAATAAACGGACCTCTCGTAGTCCTAGAGGGGGTCCGTGGGGCCGCTTATGAGGAAATCGTAGAATTCCGGATGGACGACGGTGCCCAAAAGATCGGCCGTATCATTGAAATCTATGAGGACAAGGCCGTGATCCAGGTATTTGAAGGTACGGAAAATATGTCCCTTAGCAATACCCACACCCATCTGACCGGGCATCCCATGGAAGTCGCCCTTTCCCCGGAGATCCTGGGAAGGACTTTTAACGGCATCGGCCAGCCCATCGACGGACTGGGGGAAATCGTCCCGGAGCAGAACCTAAATATTAACGGTCTTCCGTTAAATCCCGTATCCAGGGAATACCCTCGAAACTATATCAATACCGGTATTTCCGCCATCGACGGACTGACCACCCTAATCCGCGGCCAGAAGCTTCCGATCTTTTCAGGCAACGGCCTTCCCCACGACAAGCTGGCGGCGCAGATCGTTCAGCAGGCGTCTCTGGGTGAAAATTCCGATGAGAAATTCGCGATCGTCTTCGCCGCTATGGGCGTAAAATACGACGTGGCCGAATTTTTCCGCCGCACCTTTGAAGAAAGCGGTGTTTCCGACCACGTAGTCATGTACTTAAATCTGGCCAACGACCCGGTGGTAGAACGTCTTCTCACCCCGAAAATCGCTCTGACGGCAGCGGAATATCTGGCCTTTGAGCTGGGCATGCATATTTTGGTTATCCTGACGGATATCACTTCCTTCTGCGAGGCCATGCGGGAGGTTTCCTCTTCCAAGGGCGAAATCCCTTCCCGGAAGGGCTATCCGGGATACCTGTACAGCGAGCTGGCTACGCTGTACGAGCGAGCGGGCATCGTGCGGGGCGGCACCGGTTCTGTAACCCAGATCCCAATTCTAACCATGCCCAACGACGATATCACCCACCCCATCCCCGACCTGACCGGCTACATCACTGAAGGACAGATCGTGCTGGAACGCCAGCTTCACGGGCAGGCGATCTATCCGCCGATCAACGTGCTTCCGTCTCTGTCCCGTCTTATGAAGGACGGCATCGGAAAGGGATATACAAGGGAAGATCACCAGGATCTAGCCAATCAGCTCTTCTCCTGCTACGCCAAGGTTAGCGACGCCAGGGCGCTGGCCTCCGTCATCGGTGAGGATGAACTTTCTCCGCTGGATAAGCGGTATCTGGTATTTGGAAACGCTTTTGAAAAAGAATTCGTCGGCCAGAGCGAAACGGAGAACCGCACCATTATCGAGACTTTGAATAAAGGCTGGCAGCTTCTGGGCCTGCTGCCCAAGGAAGAGCTGGACCGTGTCGATACGGCGATCTTGGACAAATATTACAGAGAAACCGTTGAAACAGCGCAGTAAACAGCCCAGAAGCCGCAGACCGTTATTTTCATTTTTGTAAAAGGCAGGTGAGTGTATGGATCCGAATACTTTCCCCACAAAGGGAAATCTAATTCTTGCCAAGAATTCCTTAAAGCTCTCCCTCCAGGGCTACGAGCTGATGGATAAAAAGCGGAATATCCTGATCCGGGAAATGATGGAGCTAATCGACAAGGCCAAGGACATCCAGAGCCAAATCGACGCCACCTTCTGCACCGCTTATGGCGCTCTGCAAAAGGTAAATATGGAAATGGGAATTTCTATGGTGCAGCAAGTGTCCCACACGGTTCCCATCGAAAATTCCATCGTCATCAAGACCCGAAGCGTCATGGGCACGGAAATCCCTCTAGTGGAATATGACAAAAAAAAGACGCTTCCCACCTACGGCTACTATTCCACGAAAATGTCGCTGGACGAGGCCAAGGCAGCCTTCGAGCATGTAAAAGAGCTGTCCATCGAGCTGTCTATGATTGAAAACGCCGCCATCCGCCTGGCCAGCAATATCAAGAAAACCCAAAAGCGCGCCAACGCCCTGAAGAATATCACCATCCCCAAATTCCAGGCTTTAAGTAAGGATATTCAAAACGCCCTGGAAGAAAAAGAACGGGAGGAATTCACTCGGCTAAAAGTCATCAAACGGCGGCATGGGTAATCCCTTTTTCCGACCGGCAGTTGTTCCTGCCGGCCGGATTTTTTTGATGATGCAAGGATGTGCATCGCCTGGTATTTTCAACAATCCCCCTTATTTTCCCTTTTTATCTGAGAATTTCGTCGAATTTTGTTTTTGAAAAAGTCAAGAGATTTTTCACTGAATTTAAAAGTTATACGTTCTAAACAAAACATACATTCTGTTTTTTCTTATGTAAATCGGGATAAATTTTCCACTGAATTGTGGATAATGTGTATAACCTTGTGCATAACTTACTTTTACTGGATTTTCACCCTTTTGAAATGTGGATAGTTATCCACAGGCTCTTTTCCTCCATAGTTACAAATCGACGAATTTTGTGAAAGATATACAAAACTCTACAAATTTCCCTTTCCCGCCGCTCTTTTCCTTTTTCGATTCTTTGAGGAATTCTCTGTACAATTCTCTGAAAAGTTAAATTGACACCGTGACAGAAATTTTCTATAATACATACACGAAAAGGCCTGGCCTTACAAAATAGAAAGGGGAGATCACTTATGGAACGAATCAAAAAGAATTTCGGCTTCGGATGTATGCGGCTGCCAATGAAGGGCGCGGAAGTAGATACGGAGGAATTTTCCCGGATGATAGACGCCTTTCTGGAAAACGGGTTTAACTACTTCGACACAGCCCACGGCTATCTGGATGGCAAAAGCGAAACGGCCCTGAAAGCCTGTCTGACCAGCCGCTATCCCAGAGACCGCTATA
Organism: uncultured Blautia sp.; assembly: GCA_948436455.1. Classification (GTDB taxonomy): domain Bacteria; phylum Bacillota; class Clostridia; order Lachnospirales; family Lachnospiraceae; genus Blautia_A. The sequence goes on along the minus strand of CAOJIB010000160.1, from coordinate 993 downwards.
TCCTTACGAACAAGCTGACCAACGCCTTCTTTCAAAAGACCGAAGACATTCGGCCGTTTTTTGAAAGCCAGCTTGCCGCCTGCGGCGTAGAATATTTTGATTTTTATCTCATGCATGCCCAAAGCGCGGATATCTTCGCCTATTTCAAGGAGCGCCGCGCCTATGAAACGGCCCTGGAGCTGATGGCCGAAGGGAAATTCCGCCACTTCGGCATTTCCTTCCACGACCGAGCCTGCGTGCTGGAACAAATTCTAACTGAATATCCGCAGATCGAAGTAGTGCAAATCCAGTTTAATTATGCAGATTACGACGATCCGGCCGTGGAAAGCCGCAAATGCTATGAAGTCTGCCGAAAATTCCACAAACCGCTCATCGTCATGGAACCGGTCAAGGGCGGGAATCTGGTCAATCTGCCTGAAAAAGCCATGGCGGTCCTAGACGAACTGCACGGGGGCAGTCCCGCCAGCTACGCCATTCGATTCGCCGCCGGCTTTGAAGGGATTTTCATGGTCCTCTCAGGCATGAGCGATATGACGCAGATGGAGGACAACATTCGTTATATGAAGGATTTCCAGCCGCTTTCCGATAAGGAGCTGGCGGCGATCCACAAAGTACAGGAAATCTTCCATTCCATGAATCTGATCCCCTGTACCGCCTGCCGCTACTGCCTGGCCGGATGTCCTCAGCACATTTCCATCCCCGACCTCTTCGCCATTATGAATACGAAGCAAATCTACCGGGACTGGAACGCCGACTACTATTACAATGTGGTACATACCGGCAATGGAAAATCCAAAGCCTCCGCCTGCGTAAAATGCGGCAAATGTGAAAAGGCCTGTCCCCAGCACCTGCCCATCCGTGATCTGCTGATCGACGTGGCCGAGGAATTCGAACAGATGGCCTAATCGACAAATTTCAAAAAGAAACCTACCTACCCCAAAGGGGCTGTCGGTTAATACCGATTTTTAAAACCCCTACACCAAAACAAGCATA
>CAOJIB010000159.1 GCA_948436455.1 uncultured Blautia sp. | reverse complement strand
GTGCCTACGTTTCCTTTAGAGAGTATGTATGAATATAAAGGAGAACAAGTATGGCAAAATTTGTAACAATTGGGGAAAGAATTCACTGTATTTCACCAGTCATCCGTAAGGCAATGGCAGAAAGAGATCCCGCACCGATTCTGAAAAGAGCAAAAGAGCAGTTAGACGCTGGCGCTACATATCTGGATGTCAATATCGGACCGGCGGAGAACGACGGCGAAGACCTGATGAAATGGGCGGTAAAACTGCTGCAGGAAGAATTCGACAACGTTCCTTTGGCGCTGGATACGGCAAACAAAAAAGCAATTGAAGCTGGTATTTCCGTATACAACAGAGCGAAAGGAAAACCCATTGTGAATTCTGCAGACGCTGGCGGAAGAATTGAGAATATCGATCTGGCCGCTGCAAACGATGCGATCGTAATCGCTCTTTGCTCTGCAGAAGGTGTTCCGGGAGATAACGACGAGCGTATGATGCATTGCCAGAATATGCTGGAGCGCGGCCTGGGCCTTGGCATGGAGCCGACAGATCTGTGGTTTGACCCGCTGTTCCTGGTTGTAAAGGGCATGCAGGACAAGCAGATGCAGGTATTAGAAGCGATCAAGATGTTCTCGGATATGGGCTTAAATTCCACCGGCGGACTGTCAAATAATTCCAACGGTATGCCGAAGCACATCCGTCCGATTATGGACTCTGCACTGGTAGCTATGTGTATGATGCAGGGGCTGACTTCCGCAATTGTAAATCCCTGTGATTTAAGACTGATGGAAACCATCAAGTCCTGCGACGTTTTCAAAGACAATACATTGTATGCGGATTCCTATCTGGAGATCTAATCAAATGTGGCAGGGGAGCAGACCAGCTCCCCTGTATGTCTAAAGAGGAAAACGTCCGATATCCTTTGGCAAAAGCGGGCGACTGACCAATAAATACAAGAGAAAGGCGGTTCCCCTATGTTTAAAGTAACATTTACATTTGAAGACGGTACTTTGGTGGAAAGCTACGCTAATGAGGGCGAAAACCTTCTGGAGGTTGCACGTAAGTCGAACGTTGTGATCGACGCGCCCTGTTCCGGAAACGCTTCCTGTGGCAAATGCCGGGTACAGTTAAAAGACGGCGTGCTGGATACAAAAAAGACACGCCATATTACAGACGAGGAATTCGAAAAAGGATGGCGGCTTGCCTGTGCCAGTACGGTATGCGCCGACGTCAGCGTTATGGTGCCGGATATTGCATCGGCATTCCGGAGCCGGATGAAGGTTGCTGATTTAAGTTCAAAAGAAGAATTACAGATTTTTGAAAAGACGAAAGCTGATCTGGAAGAGGCGGGGATTGCCTTAAGGAACAGCCTGGATATTGTGGAAGTGACGCTGGACGCGCCGACGTTAGACGATACGATGCCGGATAACGAGCGTCTAATGCGAGCCCTTCGCAGATATATGAATTTGAAAAGAGTACGGCTTCCTTACGCCGTATTAAAGAAATTACCGGATGTTTTAAGAGAAAATGATTTTGCCGTGAAATGTGTCTTGCGAACGACGCCCAACGATATGTTCGTATACGACGTTTTGGGAATGAAGGAAGACGCAGTTATCGGCGGGCTGGCGATTGATATCGGGACGACGACCGTGTCCGCATTGATCATCAATATGGAGACGGGAGAGATTATTGCAAAAGGTTCCGCAGGAAACGGACAGATTCGCTATGGCGCGGACGTCATTAATCGTATTATAGAATCCCAGAAGCCGGGCGGACGGCAAAGACTGCAAAAAGCGGTGATTGAGGAAACGATCAATCCGATGATCCATGAAATGTGCCGGAGCGCGAACTTTTCTCCGGATCGGATCTATCGTATGTGCGTAGCCTCCAATACAACGATGAATCATCTGTTTGCCGGGATCAATGCGGATCCTCTTCGTATGGAACCCTATATCCCTGCATTCTTTAAGACCAATTCCTTGTTTGCTTCCGATCTGGGAATTGATATTAATAGAGACGCGCACATTATCGTAGCGCCGAATATCGGAAGCTATGTAGGCGGCGATATTACCGCCGGCACTTTGACGAGTATGATCTGGAATAAACCGGAATTTTCCTTGTTTATCGATTTAGGTACAAATGGCGAGCTGGTCTTTGGAAATTCCGATTTCATGATGAGCTGCGCCTGCTCTGCGGGTCCGGCCTTTGAAGGCGGCGATATCAGCTGCGGGATGCGGGCCACCGACGGAGCGATCGAGGCCTGTACTATTGACAAGGAAACGATGGAGCCATCCTTTAAAATCGTAGGCGAGCCGGGCACAAAGCCTATCGGCCTGTGCGGCTCCGGGATCATCGATGTCATCAGTGAATTATTTATGTGCGGAATCATTAATCCGAAGGGCAAGTTTGTCCGGGAAGGCAGACGGATTAAGCGGGATCAATATGGCATGGGCAGTTACGTATTGGCTTTTGAAGAAGAAGCCGGTTCCGTCAAAGATGTGGAGATCACCGAAGTAGATATTGACAATTTTATCCGTGCCAAGGGTGCGATTTTCTCCGCAATCCGTACGATGATGAGTTCTTTGGATTTTGATGTTTCGATGATTGAGAACGTGTATGTTGCCGGCGGTATCGGCAGCGGTATCAATATGCAAAACGCTGTGAATATTGGCATGTTCCCGGACATTCCATTGGAATTGTTCCACTATATTGGGAATTCCTCCCTGTCCGGCGCGTATGCGATGCTGCTTTCCACAGATGCGGAGCGCAAGACATACGATCTGGCTTCGAATATGACCTATATGGAATTAAGTACCGTACCGTCTTATATGGATGAATTTGTTGGCGCCTGTTTCCTGCCGCATACGGACACGTCCATGTTCCCGAGTGTTTCACCGAGATGATGAGACGGACTTGCTGCACGGCTGCTTATGCGTAACATACAGGTTTTACAAGATGCAGCGATAGGCAGAGAACGCTTTTGGGACGGGAAGAGAAAGACTGATATTTATAAAAAGTACGAGAGAGGTGCACAGGAATGGCTTTTGATCTACAGGATTTAAATTACGACAAGGACAGCAAGGAAAGACTTCCCCTGGAACACTATCTGGAGCAGTACCAGGCGGCGGATCCGGAGGGGATTTGTAAGCGGCTGCAGATTTCTTATGAAGAAGGCGTAGGCTTTACCTTTCCTTTCCTGGGAACAGTTTATCACGTGACCTGGCCGGATTTTCAGATCAGCCATGAAGAGGATGCGATTGGCTATTATCCTTTGGAAGAGATGCATTATGCAAAAGTGCTGGCTCTTCGGTATCTGCTCACCTCTTCGACCGGGATTTCCACCGGCGCCTTCAAGACGTACAGGGAAATGCCCTGGGGCGATGTTTATCTGCGTCAGTTTAACGGAAGATGTATTACGCGTTTAGCCTTTAGCTATAGTAATAAGCAGGAAATCTTTTCATCGATTTGCGAGAAAATGCAGGCAAAAAAAGTAAAATTCGGTGATTGTGCATACGAATTTGAATTGTTTCAGGATTTATTTGTTCAGTTTATTTTATGGGCGGGTGACGATGAATTTCCGCCATCTTCCCAGATTCTTTTCTCCGATAATTTCCCGACGGCTTTTACGGCGGAAGATATGGCTGTGATCGGGGATATTATGATCGGTACGTTAAAAGCGATGGAAAAAAAGTTTTTACAGTAACGGTGATAAACAGACGCGACCGGGAAAAGCCTGGCGGGACGCCTGTTTCACAATATACTACGGCTCAGCGCAGCCGGTAAATTTTCAATACAGAGGAGGTAACAACTATGGGATTCAAATCTGACATCGAAATCGCACAGGAGTGCACTATGTCACCAATCACCGAGATTGCAGCGAAGGCGGGCATCGATGACAAGTATCTGGAGCAGTACGGAAAATATAAAGCAAAGATTGATTACAATCTGCTGAAAGAATCTGATGCGCCGAACGGAAAATTAGTCTTGGTGACCGCCATCAACCCAACTCCCGCAGGAGAAGGAAAAACCACCACGACCGTAGGTCTGGCAGACGGCCTGCAGAAGCTGGGAAAGAACGTTATGGTAGCGCTTCGTGAGCCTTCCCTGGGACCGGTATTTGGCGTAAAGGGCGGAGCTGCAGGCGGCGGATATGCGCAGGTAGTACCGATGGAAGATATC
>CAOJIB010000158.1 GCA_948436455.1 uncultured Blautia sp. | reverse complement strand
AAAACTGTTAGAATTATCTGTCGAAAGTTGGTGAAGAAAGTGGATAGAGAAGAATACCGGGCGAAGCTGGAAGAGATCAATCATCTGGTGGACGAAAAGGATTATAACGGCGCGATGAAAATCGTGGAAAATATGGACTGGAGACGCGTAAAAGACGTCAGGACTCTCTGTGTGGTAGGAGAAATTTACGCGGCCAATAAACGATATAAAGACAGCAAGGAAATTTTTCTTCTTGCTTATCATCGAGCGCCTATTGGGAAAACGATCCTTTACCGCCTGATAGAAGTTTCTCTGAAAATGGGGGATATTGAGGATGCGGAAGAATTTTATGAAGAATTCCTAGAAGCCGCGCCCAATGACAATACGAGATTTATTCTGAAATACAAGCTTTGCAGCGCCAAAAAAGTTCCTTTAGAGGAACAGATTTCTATTTTGGAAGAATATAAAGAACGGGAATATACGGAACGTTGGTCCTATGAGCTGGCCAAGCTCTATTATCAGACGGGCGAAGAAGAAAAATGTATAGAGGTCTGCGACGATCTGGTATTATGGTTTAACGATGGGAAATACGTACAAAAGGCGCTGGAATTAAAAAAACGGATGGGCGTTTTGTCCGGCCGTCAATTAAGGAAATACGAAGAGCTTTTATCTGGAAAGCCTCAGAAGAAAGAAACTATCGATACCAAAGAATATGAAGAAGAAAACGAAGAGGAATCGGAAGAGACTTATGAAGAACCGGAACTTCAGATCGAAAGTATTCGGATTTCTCAGGATGATGAACTGGGAAATACGGGCGTTTTCCAGGAGAAAATCGCGCAGGGTATCAAGGATATTTTCAGTATAAAACCAAAAGAAAAAGGCGAAACTGCTTCCTGGAAAGAAGAGGAAGAAGAAGAAAAAGACGAAGACTTTGCAAGCGTTATTCAACAGCACGGAGAAAAGCCGAAAGAATCAGAAGAAAACGTACGGCCTTTGGAATCTGAAGAGACGCAGGAAGATTCTTATAGAAATATAGAATTATCAGAAAATACAGAAAAACTGGAAAAAGATTCTTCTATTTTAGGAGCGCTTCCATCTGTGGATGAAACCAGCGCTTTTGCTCAGGAAGAATTGTCGGAGGAAAAGGAACTTGGTATAACAAAAAGCTTTAACTTCGATTTGGAGGACACGATCTTGGCCGCCGCCGGGGAACAGGGAATCGAGGTGCCAAAGGAAGAGCCGGTGTATGAATCAAAACAGTTAGAAGAATCGGAAATACCAAGGCTGGAAGAAGAAGAATTCCTGGGTTCTGAAGAAGAAATAGGCGATACGCTGGAAGATTATCCAGAAAATCTTACGTCCTATAAAGACAACGGATGGGATGGAGATATACCTTTAGGCGCTTCTAAAAATATGTCCGAAGACAATCAGCTTTATCCATATAGAGAAGAAGAGAATCCGGTAGATTCTTTTGAAGAAGCAGCGGAAAAGGAAATTCCTCGCCTGGAGGAGGAAAATTCCTTCGAGGAAGAAGAATTTTCTGAAGAGGAGGAGATTATAGAAGAGGGAGATTCCTGGCTTAGAGAAGATTTTTCGACGAAGACTTTTGAAGATATGGAATCGAAAATCCTTTTGCAGACCTTAAAGGAAGAACAAGAAGAAAAGCCTTCGAAAAGAGAAAAAATCAGAAAAGAAGAGCCTGTCAAAAGGATGGAAGATCCCTTTATACAGTATCCACAGACAGAAGCCAATTCTATGGATCTGATTCCCAGAGAAATGACGCTGGATGAAAAGGAACAAAAGCTTTTTACGTACTTTTCTTCAATTCCCGGTATACCGGAACAGCTGGTGGAAGCGCTGGCGGATATTCAACAGGCTGCCGCCGATAAGACTTCGAAAACGGGTAACGTCATTATCATGGGAAGCAAGGAAACGGGAAAAACCAGGCTTTCTCAGGGATTGATTCTGGCCATCTGTCGGGAACTGCATATGGAAGCGGCCAAAATAGCCACTATTTTCGGCAGCCAGCTTAACGGCAAGGATCCGGCAAAGGTCGTTGGCAAAATGTCCGGGGGATTTCTAGTGATTGAGAATGCCAGTCAGATGAGCGCAGAAACCATCGACAAGCTAAATCAGGCGATGGAATTTCGAACCGACGGTCTGACGGTCGTGATCGAAGACGAAAAAATCGGTATGCGAAAGTTAATTGCCAAATATCCGAAGTTTGCTGCAAAATTTACATCCATGATCAATATACCGGTATTTACAAACGATGAGCTGGTAAATTTTGCTAGAATTTATACAGAAGAAAACGGCTACGTGATGGATCAGATGGGCGTGCTGGCGCTTTATAATCTGATCGGCGATAATCAAAAAGAAGACGAGCCGATGACGATTGGAAAAGTAAAAGATATGCTGGATAACGCCATCGCCCGGGCAGAGAGCGGCGCCAGGAAATTTAAAAGAAATCTTTCAAAGAAACGAACGGACCAGGAAGGCAGAGTGATTCTCTATGAAAAGGATTTTAATTAAAAGCCTATGACTAAACCATATTTGGGAGATGCGAAGGGTACGATTGAGGTTTTACAGAAATATCCGTTCCGTTTCCAAAAAAAATTTGGCCAGAATTTTCTGGTTGACGCCCATGTGTTGGAAAAGATTTTAGAGGCCGCGCATATTACGAAAGAGGATTTTGTACTGGAGATCGGGCCTGGCATCGGTACGATGACCCAGTATTTGTGCGAGGCTGCTAGGGAAGTAGCCGCTGTGGAAATTGACAGCAACTTGCTTCCCATTTTGGCGGAAACTCTAAAGGACTACGAAAATGTTTCCGTGATTCACCAGGACATTATGAAAATGGATATCGCCGGACTTGTACAGGAAAAAAATCAGGGACGGCCGGTAAAGGTTGTGGCAAATCTGCCTTATTACATCACTACGCCGATTCTTATGGGACTTTTTGAAAAGCATGTGCCGATGGAATCCGCGACGGTTATGGTGCAAAAAGAAGTGGCAGAAAGAATGAAAGCCCGTCCCGGAACGAAAGACTATGGCGCGCTGTCTCTGGCTGTACAGTATTATGCAGAAGTACTTTTTGTGGCAAATGTGCCGCCGAATTGTTTTATTCCCCATCCGAAGGTGGGCAGCGCGGTGATTCGGTTGATAACGTATGAAAAACCGCCGGTGTATGTGGATAACGAGGAATTCTTTTTTGCGATAATCCGGGCATCCTTTAATCAACGGCGAAAAACGCTGGCGAACAGCCTGAAAAATAGTCAAATCTTGCAGCTTTCCAGAGAACGGGTGGAAGAAGCCCTGAAAAAAATGAATTTATCCCCGCAGATACGAGGCGAAGCGCTTTCTTTAGAAGAATTTGCTGCTTTATCCAATTTGCTTTTATAAAATTGGCCGGAGAGGATGGATTTCCTTTCCGGTTTATTTTTTGTCTATTTTGAGTAAAAATAAAAATATATTGGAAAAATTACGATCATCCGTCCTATTTCCAGTTTCATTATGCACTTGCATTTTCGGAAAAAAGGTAGTACTATACATATATCTGATGAAATCATAAAATAACACAATCTATCTGAAAATAATTTGGTAACATTTCATCGAATACTATAATTTCATAGGGGAGCTTATAGGATAGGCTGAGAGGAAGGTGTGACCTTCGACCCGTAGACCTGATTTGGATAATGCCAACGTAGGGATCATAAGGAAGCATGATTGTCTTAAGAAGTTACGTATGGTAGCTTCTTATTTTTTGTTTTATAGAAAATTTTTGGATTTTCTATGGAATTCAAGGTTTTTGAAGAAAGGAGAAAGTATGGTAAAAATCAATGGAAAAGAGTACGCCGTAGAAGGAATGACCCTTTTGGAATACCTGAAAACGACCGTCTATGATCCGACAGTAATCGCCGTGGAGCGCAATGAAGAGATTATACCAAAAGCGCGGTATGGAGAAACGATTTTAAAAGAAAATGATATTGTCGAGATCGTAAGCTTTGTGGGGGGAGGCTGAAAAATGAAGGAATTTCCCACAAAGGAGGAAATGCTCCATGCCCTGGAAAAACGACATGGAAAAGAAATGCAGAGAAAATTTCAGGAGGCTTCCGTCGTTATATGCGGCCTGGGTGGCCTAGGTTCTGCGATAGCCGTTTCTCTGGCTCGTGCGGGAGTGGGAAGGCT
>CAOJIB010000157.1 GCA_948436455.1 uncultured Blautia sp. | reverse complement strand
GGGTTTTTTTTGGGGCGGCGGCATAATACAAGTATTAAAAAAAACGCGGCCGGCCTGCGAAGCGACTGGGAGGAATCGCAGATTCTGCACCAGGCGGCCCTTACCAGATTGGAACAGCGGCTGGAAGAGCTTTCGTCGGCCGCGCCTCTGGCCGAAGTCCCCATAGAAACACCGGATGGCGCGGATGAAACGGAAGATGAGGCAGAAGGCGAAGCAGAGGAGGAAGCATCGGCAGAAAGCGCATATCTGGGCGATATCCGTACGGCGAAACCGGGAGAGATCCTTATGTCTTCCCAGGTGGACGAGGCGGCGCTGGAGCAGTATTTCATCGCCTCGCGGATTGTAGAGGGTGACGAGGTATACATGCGGATTGCGGGCAAGTCCTATCCGGCCGACGCGCAGATTTCCCTGGAGGAGTTGCGGTATGTAAAGCTTTTACATTACAATTTCCAAGGGGAGATCCAGGTGGGCGAGCTGATTGTCCATGCTTCCCTGGCGGAGGACGTGCTGCAGATTTTTCAGGAGCTGTATGAAAATGCTTACCAGATCCAGTCCATGCGCCTGGTGGACGATTACTGGGCCGGCAATGGCAACGACACGGATTACGCTTCTATTGAAGCCAATAATACATCCGCGTTTAATTACCGGCCGGTTACCGGCGGCAGCCACTTGTCCAACCACGCCTATGGAAAAGCCATCGACATCAATCCCCAGCAGAATCCTTACGTGTGGAAGGAAAACGGGACGGACGCCTGGTCCCATGCAAATGCGGACGATTATATCGACCGGAGCGGCGGGCAGAGCCATATGATCGATCATGAGGATACCTGCTATCGGATTTTTGCCAAATACGGCTTTTCCTGGGGCGGGGATTGGAACGATCCAAAAGATTACCAGCATTTTGAACGGGAATAAAAAAGCAGAAAATGAGGAAGCCTTTCGCAAAAGAGAATTGCGGCGGCTTCTTTATTTCTATATAAAAGGAAAGCGGTTGTGAAAATTTTATGATTCTTATTGCATAAAATTTTTATTTCTTATATAGTAAGTATACTGCGATGGAAGCTGTTCCCAGAAAGGTGTGCGGGAGCCGTTTCCAAAGGAACAGCAAACGATTGGGAACAGGAGGGTAGACAATGATACTACGGGTACTTGGGGCCCAGGTGAAGGAATTTAAAAAGGATTCTGTTCTGACTCCCATTTATATGATTTTGGAAGTGCTGATGGAAACCCTAATTCCTCTTTTGATGGCCTCCATTATTGACAAAGGCGTGGAATCGGGAGACATCGGGCATATTTACCGGATGGGCGCACTGATGATCCTGCTGGCCCTGTTCGGGCTTTTTTTCGGTGTCATGGGCGGAAAGCACGGGGCGCGGGCTTCGGCCGGCCTGGCCAGGAATCTCCGTCGGGCTATGTACGAAAATATCCAGAAATTCTCGTTTTCCAGCATTGACAAATTCAGCACGGCCGGACTGATTACCCGGCTGACGACGGATGTGACGAATATCCAGATGGCATACCAGATGATCCTTCGGATGTTCACCCGGGCGCCGGCCAGCTTGATCTGTTCTATGGTCATGGCCTTTATGATCAGCGCGCGGCTTTCCCGGATTTATCTGGCGGCTGTAATTTTCCTGGGCGTCTGTCTTGGCCTGGTGATGGGGCGTACGACGAAATATTTCAAAGAGGTTTTCCAGAAATACGACGACTTAAATGCCAGCGTACAGGAAAATATCACCGGCATCCGTGTGGTAAAGGCTTATGTCCGGGAAGAGTATGAAGATCAGAAATTCCAGAAGGCCAGCCACAATCTGTACCGCATGTTCGTCCGGGCGGAAAAGTTGATGGTCAGCATTTTCCCGCTGATGCAGTTTACAGTTTATGGCTGTATTCTGGGACTGAGCTGGCTGGGCGCGAAGATGATCGTGGCTGGGGGCCTGACGACGGGGCAGCTGATGAGCCTTTTGACGTACTGCATGAATATTCTGATGAGTCTAATGATGCTGTCGATGATTTTCGTTATGGTGACGATGAGCTACGCCAGCGCGGAGCGTATTACGCAGGTGCTTTCTGAGACCAGCGATCTGCAGAATCCGCCCCAGCCGGTGCAGGAGGTGGCCAACGGCGGCATTGTCTTCGATCATGTGGATTTCAGCTATAAGAAAGAGAGCCGGGAGCCTGTATTAAAGGACATCAGCCTTTCCATCGCTCCTGGAGAGACGATCGGGATCATCGGCGGCACCGGAAGCGCCAAGTCCAGCCTGGTCAGTTTGATCAGCCGCCTGTACGATGTGACAGCCGGCTCGGTGAAGGTGGGCGGCGTAAATGTCAAGGACTATGATATGCAGACGCTGCGAAACGCCGTGGCGGTGGTATTGCAGAAAAACGTGCTGTTTTCCGGGACGATTCTGGAAAATCTCCGCTGGGGCAATAAAGAGGCCACGAAGGAAGAGTGTATCCATGCCTGCAAGCTGGCCTGCGCCGACGAATTTATTTCCCGCTTCCCCGACGGGTATGAAACGTATATCGAACAGGGAGGCTCCAATGTATCCGGCGGCCAGAAGCAGCGTCTGTGCATCGCCCGGGCGCTTTTGAAAAAGCCAAAGGTACTGATTTTGGACGATTCCACCAGCGCCGTGGATACGGCTACGGATGCCCGGATTCGCCGGGCGTTCCTTGAGGAATTGCCGGGTATTACGAAGCTGATTATTGCCCAGCGGATTTCCAGCGTTCAGGATGCAGATCGCATCATCGTAATGGAGGATGGGAAAATCCATGGATTCGGCACGCATGAGGAGCTTCTCTCCAGTAACGAGATCTACCGGGATGTATATGAGTCGCAGACAAAGGGCGGCGGTGATTTTGATGAAGGAAAGGGCGGTGAAGACGGATGCCAAGAGTCCCCAGAGGCGTAAAGCCACAGGTAAAGGATCCGGGCAAGCTGTTTGCCCGGTTAATGGGATATATTCTAAAAATGTACGGGCTGCAGCTTGTAGTCGTGGTCGTCTGTATTTTCACAGGCGTGCTGGCGAACGTGCAGGGAACGATGTTCATGCGGAATCTGATCGACGACTATATCGCGCCGATGCTTCTGCAGGAGCAGGCAGATTTTGGGCCGCTGGCGGCGGCGATCCTTCGGGTGGCCGGATTTTACGGGATCGGCGTGCTGGCGTCCCTTTTGCAGAATATGATTATGGTGTATGTTTCTCAGGGCGTGCTGGATCATCTGCGGGCGGACCTTTTCACTCATATGGAAAGCCTGCCGATCTCCTATTTTGACACCCATGCCCATGGAGACATTATGTCGGTGTACACCAACGACATCGACACGCTCCGGCAGATTATCAGCCAGAGTATGCCGCAGCTTCTTTCCAGCTCCATTACGATTGTCAGCGTGTTTGTCAGTATGATTATCCTGAACGTGCCGTTGACCTTTGTGACGCTTCTGATGGTAGGCGTGATGCTCTTTGCCACGAAGAAGCTGGCGGGCCAAAGCGGCAGCTTTTTCCTGGCCCAGCAGAGGAATCTGGGAAAGGTAAACGGCTACATCGAGGAAATGATGGAAGGGCAGAAGGTGGTGAAGGTTTTCTGCCACGAGGAAGAGAGCCTGGAGGAATTCAACAGGCTGAACGACGAGCTTTTTGAAAGCGCCTATCAGGCCCATAAGTTCGCCAATCTGCTGGGGCCGGTAAACGCGCAGCTTGGAAACGTCAGCTATGTGATCTGCGCCATCGTGGGCGGTATTTTGGCCACCAGCGGCGTGGGCGGTTTTACCTTGGGCGGGCTGGCCAGTTTTCTGACTTTTAATAAGAGTATCAATATGCCCATTAATCAGGTGAGCCAGCAGTTGAACAGTATCGTCATGGCGCTGGCCGGCGCGGAGAGGATCTTTACGCTGCTGGATGAAACGCCGGAGCAGGACGAGGGCTATGTAACGCTGGTCAACGTGAAAAGGAACGGGGATACCCTGACGGAGTCTGCAGAGCGTACAGGCGCCTGGGCCTGGAAGCATTACCATAAGGCGGAAGGGACGACGGATTATATAGAGGTGCAGGGAGACGTGGTCTTCAACGGTGTGGATTTTGGGTATCAGCCGGAGAAGATCGTTCTGCACGACGTACAGCTCTATGCAAAGCCGGGACAGAAGATCGCCTTCGTTGGTTCTACCGGCGCGGGAAAAACGACGATTACCAATCTGATCAATCG
>CAOJIB010000156.1 GCA_948436455.1 uncultured Blautia sp. | reverse complement strand
TCTCTTTCCCAGGTCAGGATGCGGATCCGGGGATCGGCCTCCAGTTCTTTATAATAGGAAAAGACTTCTTTCCCAGCGCTGTTATTTTCGATAATCAGAATTTCATAATGGTCGTAGGCGCTCTTTTGGCGGATCGATTCGATACAGGCGCGCAGCGTTTCCTTTTCGTCCTTATTGGGGATGAGGATGGAAATCAGCGGGGCGTCCTGCACCGGATACTTCACCCGGTAGAAGCCATAGTCCTTGGTGTGGAGCGCGTCCCCTTTTTCACCCACCCGTGTCAGGTGTGCTTCAATGGCCCGGCGGCCCGCCTCAAAGGCGTACATCTTACTGGCGGGATTGTCCGCCGTGGAAGTCTTATGGGTCCGCCAGTGGTAGAGAATCTCCGGCACATGGCGGATATGCCGCGCGCATTCCGTACATCGGAAGATAAAATCATAGTCCTGCGCCCCGTCGAATTCCGGCCGAAAGCCCCCTGCCTGTTCCACAATGCTTTTGCGTACGACGAAGAAATGGCAGATGTAGTTATTCGAGCGCAGCAGATCCAAATTAAAATCCGGCTTGAAATGGGGCTGAAAATGCTCGGATAGATCGGCAGTCACCTTATCTTCATCCGTGTAAATCACATCGGCCGCGGGATCCTGTTCCAAGACCTTCGCCACCTCGTAGAGGGCGTTGGCAGAGAGCAGATCGTCATGATCCAAAAGTCCCACAAACTCCCCTTGGGCCATGGCAAACGCCTGGTTCGTATTGCCGGCGATGCCCTGGTTTTCCGATAAGTTTTCATAGCGGATGCGGGAATCCTTCGCGGCATATTCCGATAATACCTCTAGCATCGCCGCGTCGTCGGGGCTTCCATTGGCCAGACACAGTTCCCAGTTCTGGTATGTCTGCGCCAGCAGGGAATCTAACATTTCCCGCAGGAATTTTTCCGGCGTGTGAAAGGCCGGGACGATCAGGCTGATGAGCGGCGCGGATTTCCAGGCGTACTGCCGTTGCCGTGCAAGCTCCTCGTTAGTCGGCCGGTATTCCTTGTACCAAGGCCCGTAGGGCACCTCCTCCGGCTCGAATCTCTCCTGCAGCCGTATCCAGAATTCTTTTGGGCCGTAATGTTTGAAATACCGAAGCCCTTTTTGGATTGTGTAAGGAGAGAGCTTTTTCAAAAGCCGTCCCCATTGTATTTTATTTGCAGCCATGTGCACCTGCCTTTTATCTTTCTATATAAATCGTTTCATAAAAGTCTAATCGCTTTGCCCGGACCGGGAAAAGCCTGCCCGCCAGACCTGGGCATAACTGAATTATGACTTATTTTAACATCCTGACATATATTTTGCAAGAAATAGGAAATCTGTGTTATAATACAAGTAACAGTTCGGCCCAAGACTTTGTACCTGCTGCAAAGTCCGCAAGAACGCATAGAAGTAGCCAAGAAGGAATCTGTCCCTCGCCGTAGGCGACTGGAAATGGACAGATTCCATAACTATGAAGCCGTAGGCCAAATAGTTACTAATGCAAATAGTATTTTTGGCGTGCGCGAAAACTGCCGCGTGCTTTTATTGTGCCGCAGGATACTTTTATTATCCATTAGAATCCGGAGGAACAGCCTCAATGAAATTTCAACTGCATTTCCCAAGAAACGTACTGTGTATTTTGCTGTTTGCAGCGCTTTGCGCTCCCTTGTCCGTCCAGGCAAAAGAGATAAAAGACGACTGGCCAGTGGGGCCGGAAATCGCTTCGGCGTCCGGGATCCTGCTGGAGCCGGAAACAGGGACGATTCTCTATGAGAAGGCCATGGATGAAAGCCGCTCTCCCGCCGGCGCTGTGAAAATTATGACCGTCCTTCTGGCTCTGGAAAATAGCGAGCCAACCGATGAAGTGACCTTTACGAAAACAGGCCTCTCGGCCGTCGTGGCCGGTTCGGCCAATATCGCCGCTCGGGAGGGGGAAATCCTGACGATGGAGCAATGCCTCTACGCCGCGATGCTATCTTCGGCCAACGACGTTTGTATGCAGGTGGCGGAGCACGTAGGCGGCTCGGTGGAAGCCTTTGTGGAATTGATGAACGGCCGTGCGAAGGAGCTGGGCTGCACCAATACAGTATTTACTAATCCCACCGGGCTGGCCGACGAGAACCAGCATACTACCGCCCATGATTTGGCGTTGCTTTTGGCGGAAGCTATGGAAAATCCAACGTTTTGTCAGATCAGTCTGGCCGACGCCTATACGATTCCGGCGACAAATAAAACGGCGGCTCCGCGAAATCTGAAAAATACCCTTCCACTGCTGGGAACGTACGAAGGGCTGGCTGCCGGAAAGGCCAGCTATACCCAGGCTTCTTTAGGCATTCTGGCGGCGGGTGCCCAGCGGGAGGATCTCTCCTTTATCTGTGTAGTCCTCGCGGGTCAAAATGGCCAGTATGCCACAGACGCCGCGTCCCTTCTCGATTACGGCTTTGGGAATTTTTCCGTGGCGCAGTATACGGACTCAGATACGCTGTCTTCGGGCGGTACAGTTGTTTTGCCAAAGGGAGCCGATAAAGGGCAGATCAGCGTCCGCCAGTCGGCAGACCAAGACGAAATCCTGGAACAGTATTACTACGGCAGTCGCTTGGTAGGCGAAGCCCGCCTTTTTGAGGAGCCAGAAGAGATTCAGGAAGAGAATTCCGAAAAAGAGGAGGCCGCCGCGGACTATATGAAGGAGATCTCTAAGGAAAAGTCTCCGGCGCCCTATTATATGATCTTTGGCGTTTGGCTGGCGCTGATGATTCTTTTAGGCGTGCTTTTACGGAAGGTTCTCAGAAAATAAACGGAAAGGAATCAGGCTATGAAATCAAAGAAGAAACCGCTGTTTTTGCTGTTTTTGCTCCTTGTCAGTCTTCTGCAGCCGCTGACGGCGCAGGCTTCGGAAATCAAACGTCTGCCCCAAGGGACGAATTTTATCGAGGGTTGGCCCAAAGGCCCTGCCGCCACCTCCATGAGCGCGGTGCTTTTAGAAGCGGATACGGGCGTGGTGGTCTACAATAAGCGGATGACGGAAAAGCGTTATCCCGCCAGCGTGACGAAGATCCTGACGGCGCTGGTCGTTTTGGAAAACGCCTCTTTAGACGAGCAGGTGACATTCGATGAAACGGGCTTACAGGAGATCAGCGCACAGAATTCCAATATCGGGATGCTTCCTGGTGAGGTGATCACCGTAGAGCAGTGCTTGTACGCACTCTTGCTGGAATCGGCTAACGAGGTAGCGACGCAGCTTGCCCAGCACGTAGGGGGCACGGTGGAAAATTTCGTTCAGATGATGAACGACCGGGCGGAGGAGATCGGCTGCACAGGCACGCATTTTGCCAACGCCAGCGGCCTGCCGGATGAAAATCATTACACGACGGCCTATGATCTGGCGATTATTATGCAGGAATGCCTGAAAAACGAGACGTTTCGTACGATCTGCGGTACGTATCAGTACGAGCTGCCGGCCACGAATATGGATCCGAATCCGCTGATGCTGACGAACCATCAGCCGCTGATTCAGCCGGGGCAGTATCACTACGACGGCGTGATCGCCGGAAAGACGGGCTATACGGACATGTCGAAGAATACGCTGGCAACGGCCGCCGAAAAGGACGGCTATACCTATATCGCCGTTACGCTGGGAGCTGATATCGGCGGCGTAATCAGCGATACGACGAATCTTCTGAATTATGGCTTTGATTCCTTTGAAAAAATTACGATCGAGGATGAAAATCTGCTGGAGGATGGAGTGCTGCTGGTGCCTAAGGGAACAAAGGAAGAAGACCTTACCTTTAAAGAAACGGACGAAGACGGATCGATCCGCCGCACCTACTGCTTTAGTAAAGATACCTACGTAGGTACGGCGCTGTGCCGGCCCATCGAAACGCCAGAACCTACGCCTCTGCCCACCGAGGAGCCGACGCCCACGCCGGCTGTGGAGCCCGCAACCGCCTCCGCCGTGCCGTACATAATTATCGGCGTGCTAAGCGGCCTGATTCTGCTGGGTATTTTCCTCATTATCCTGCAATTGATCAAACGGAAGAAGTAAAAAAAGGATAGGCAACGAAGAAAAACGTATACAGTGCGGCCAGTACCAGAGCCAGACAAAGAGCCAGGTACAGGCCGTTTTTTATGGAAGTTTTTTTCACAAACCGGGAGAGCAGATTTTCATAACCTCTGGCGATAAAATACATCATCGGCAG
>CAOJIB010000155.1 GCA_948436455.1 uncultured Blautia sp. | reverse complement strand
TACCTTGAAAGATCTGAAGATCTTAAGCGAAAGCGAGCTGCAGGAATACGAAACGCTTTTGAACAATTGGTTTACGATCGGTGAGAAGGTGATCGCTCTTGTGGAGGCCGGCGATAAGCAGGGGGCGGAAGATGCCATTTTGCAGGAATGTACGCCGGCGCTGGAGCAGGTCAGCTCTATGGTAGAAAAGCTCAATAATGAAACTGCCACGATGCGTGCGGAGAATCTGGCGGGAAATCTGCGCATTATGAACAGCTCGATTATTTTTATGACAGTAGTGACGTTGATTGCCATTTTAATCGCTATTTTCATCGCTATAAAGGTAACGGCGCAGATCGTCCGGCCGGTAAGCCAGATTGTGGACGCTATGAAGGGGATTTCCGAGGGGCGTATGTCCCAGAATTTGTCCTATGAATCCCAGGACGAAATTGGCGAGTTGGTAAAATGCGTGCAGCATACTTCCGGTGAATTAGAGAAGGTTGTAGGCGACCTGACCCGCTTGATGAATGAGATGGCCAAAGGGAATTTTGCTATTTCAGCGATGGATGAGATTTACCAGGGCGATTTCCAGATGATTCTTTCTTCCATCCGGGAGATGAACCATACGTTGAGCAGTACGCTCTCCAGAATTGACGACGCGTCCCAGCAGGTGGCTAGCGGCGCCGATCAGGTGTCCTCCGGCTCTCAGACCCTTTCTCAGGGCGCGACCGAGCAGGCCAGCTCCGTCGAAGAGCTTGCGGCGACGATTAACGATATTTCCGCGCAGGTTAGCGATACGGCTTCTAATGCGAAAGAAGCCAGCCAGAAGGTGCTTCAGGCCCAGGACGCGCTGTCCGTTTCCAATCAGCAGATGCAGGAGATGATCACTGCGATGGAGGAAATCAGCCAGAAGTCCGGGGAGATTGAAAAGATCATCAAGACGATTGAGGATATTGCATTCCAGACGAATATTCTGGCGCTGAACGCGGCCGTGGAGGCTGCCCGGGCTGGAGAAGCCGGAAAAGGCTTTGCCGTAGTGGCAGACGAAGTTCGGAATTTGGCCTCTAAGAGTGCAGAAGCCGCCAATCAGACGACGGCCCTGATCGAGGGGACGATCCAGGCGGTCAATAATGGAACCAGTATTGTGGATCAGACGGCAAAAGCGCTGCGTTCTACAGTGGAAAGTACAAAGAGCGCCGTAGAATATGTGGATAAGATCACGAAGGCGGCGGACGATCAGGCGGCTTCCATTTCCCAGGTAACGATCGGTATGGACCAGATTTCCAGCGTCATCCAGACGAATTCTGCCACTGCGCAGCAGAGCGCGGCCGCCAGCGAAGAGCTCTCTGGTCAGTCTCAGCTTCTAAAAGGCCTAGTTTCCAGCTTCAAGCTGCGGGACGTACATACTTCGGAATATGATATGTATGCCAGTGATTCCAGCGAAGCCTACGAGCCGGACATGAGCGAGTACGAATAAAATATATATTGTGTACGCAGGAGAGCCATAACAGGTTTTCCGTGTAAGAGGTAAGGCATGTAAAAGACATGGAATGTAAAAGTTTCATGTCTTTTTCAGGCATATTTCCGGAAGGAATCCCTAAAATGAGAATGGAATAAACAGGAAAAGGGAATGCTACCGGAAAGGAAAGAGCAGTCGGGAAGGAAGGGAAGAAAAAAATGGAAAGAAAAAATGCTTGGGAAAAATACCAAGGAGCCGATCGGGAAAAGGTGTTCGCCTTTTGCGAAGGCTACAAGGAATTTCTGACAAAGTGCAAGACGGAGCGAGAATGCGCTGCATGGGTTGTAGAAGCGGCGAAGGAAAAGGGGTATTGGGATCTGCATCAGGTTCTGGCGTCAAAAAAGTCCCTTCGGCCGGGAGATACGGTCTATGCTACGATGATGGGCAAGGCGGTCGCGTTGTTTCACTTAGGCGAGGAGCCGATGGAAACGGGGATGCACATTCTGGGGGCGCATATCGATTCTCCGAGGCTGGACTTAAAGCCGAATCCTCTGTACGAGGAGGGAGAGCTGGCGCTTTTGGACACGCATTATTACGGGGGCGTGAAGAAATACCAGTGGGTGGCGCAGCCGCTGGCGCTGCATGGCGTTATTGCGAAAAAGGATGGTTCCGTCGTGAAGGTCGCCCTGGGAGAGGATCCTGCAGAACCGGTGCTTGGCGTATCCGACCTTTTGATTCATCTGGCGTCGGAACAGATGAAAAAGGCCGGGAGTAAAGTCGTAGAAGGAGAAGATCTGAATCTTCTGGCAGGTAGTATCCCTTTGGACGGCGAGGAAAAGGAACCGGTCAAAAAACAGATTTTAAAGCTTCTGGAGAAAAAATACGGCATGGAAGAGGCGGACTTCCTTTCGGCGGAGCTGGAAGCGGTTCCGGCGGGAGCCGCCCGGGATTATGGTCTGGACGCCGGGATGATTATCGGTTACGGCCAGGACGACCGGGTGTGTGCCTATTCGTCCCTGGAAGCGATGCTTACGCTGAAAAACCCTGCAAAGACCTGCGTTTGCCTGCTGGTGGATAAAGAGGAGATTGGCAGCGTAGGCGCTACGGGGATGCATTCCCGGTTCTTTGAAAACGCTGTGGCGGAAGTGATGAACTGTTTGGGGCAATACAGCGAGCTGGGAGTGCGCCGGGCGCTGGCCAATTCGAAAATGCTTTCTTCTGATGTAAGCGCCGCTTTTGATCCCAATTATCCCTCCGTAATGGAAAAAAATAATTGTGCGTATTTTGGCCGAGGACTGACGTTTAATAAATATACCGGCCGCGGCGGAAAGTCCGGCTCCAACGATGCCAACGCGGAATATATTAGTCGGATTCGCCGGATATTTGAGGAAAAGGGGATTTGCTACCAGATTGCGGAGCTGGGGAAGGTCGACGCCGGCGGCGGCGGGACGATCGCATATATCATGGGAAATTATGGAATGGACGTGATAGACAGCGGGATTGCGCTGCAAAATATGCACGCCCCCTATGAAGTGGCCAGCAAGGTGGATATTTACGAGGCGTATCTGGGGTATGAAGCGTTTTTAAAGGAAATCTCCTAGAAAATGATCAGGGTAAAAGCTGCCCGGACGAAAGAGACCGGGCAGTATACGAAAAACAAGCGTTTCTCTTGGGGAAATACGGGCGATTACTAAGCGGTCTGAGCCGCTTTTAAAGCCTTGGCCAGTTGATCTGGGCAGGAAGTGGGCTTGAAACCGCAGGTGGTGCCTTCGAGGCGTGTGATGACCTCCTGGACGTCCATGCCTTCGACTAGCTTGCCGATGCCGGCCAGATTGCCGTTACAGCCGCCGGTGAAGGATACATTATATACTTTATGATCTTTAATATCAAAGGTAATGGATTGGGAACAGACGCCCTTTGTCTTGTACTGCATGGTAAAATTCCTCCTGGTATTTTGATGAGTCCATCTGCCGATGGCAGAATAAACAGAAATAATTATAGCAGAAGAGAGGCGGCTTTTCAAATAAAAATGCAAAGAAGAATTGTTGGCAGTATTTTCCATGCGGCCGTCAAGTGCCAGGCAAGTGGGGGAAATACGCAAAAGTGTCATGTAAAAATATCGAATTTATAGAAAATCTTACAAAGAGAATTGCTTTCTTTCGGCAAATATGTTAATATTCCCCTATATGGAAAGGGTGGTGAATTAATGGTACAGGAAACTATGCAGGCAGTAAAAGAAGCCGAAAACAAGGCTGAACAAGTCCTGAAGGCGGCTGCGGAGGAAGCTTCGTCCATTCTGGATCAGGCAAAGGCGAAAGCCCAGGAAGAAAAAGAAAAACAGATCCGGGCAGCGAAGGAAAAAGCGGCCTCCGACATGGCAGCGCTGCAGTCGGCCTCCGAAAAGGAACTGGAGGGGCTTAGCGCAGAGTCTGAAAAAGACATTGCCGCCTTGAGGGAATTAGCATCAGCCAAGGAAACCCAGGCGATCGATCTGGTGATTTCCAAGCTGTACTAAACCTCATTTCTATGTAATACGAGAAAAGGAGGGATACTGGTATGGCAGTATTGCAGATGCAAAGATTTAGTATCTGCGCACTGAAAAAAGACCGCAAGGCGATCCTGGAAGAGCTGCAGTCCCTGGGCGTCATGGAGATCAACAGCTCCATGATCGAGGACGAATCCCTGCAGAAAATGGACACCGTGGCCGCCAGGCAGACATTTGAAAAAAATGCGTCCTTGGCGGATCACGCGCTGGAAGTACTGCAGGAATACGTGCCGGAAAAGACGTCTCTATTCGCCGCTTTGGAAG
>CAOJIB010000154.1 GCA_948436455.1 uncultured Blautia sp. | reverse complement strand
GACCATTGTACAGCCCCGGCTGGATTATATTTCTTCCGAGGAGCTGACAGTAGAGGAACTTCTGGCCTGGGCAGAAGGGGAAGTAAAGCCCAAGGCCGCGCTAGCCTTAAAAGGGGAAGGGGAATTTTGCATCGGGGACCACTGCCGGTTCTGTAAGGCATACGCCGTCTGCCGGGCGCAAAAAGACTACCAGATGGAGCTTGCCCGCTACGATTTTGCAGAAGGGGCCCTTTTGGAGGATGCGGAGATCGGGGAGATCCTCTCCCGTGTGGGGCCGCTGGTGAAGTGGGCGCAGGCGATCCAGGACTATGCCTTCGACCAGGCGGTGCATCACGGGAAGCATTATGAGGGCTGGAAGCTGGTCGAGGGACGCAGCAACCGGAAATACACCGATGAAGAGGCCGTAGCCCAGGCGCTGGAGGCTGCCGGCTACCAGGAGGTCTATAAGCCCCGGGAGCTGTACGGGATCTCCGCAATGGAAAAGCTGCTGGGGAAGAAGCGCTTTGCCGAAGTTTTGGAGGGGCTTGTAGAAAAGCCGGAAGGGAAGCCGGTACTGGTTCCGGAAGCGGATAAACGGCCGGAACTGCATACGGCGGAAAAGATGAAAGAAGATTTTAAGGAGGAAGAGGAATGAGTACAAAGGTAGTTACAGGAACCGTGCGGTTTTCTTATTTGAACGTATTTAAGCCGAAAGCGATTGGCGAAGGGCAGGACCCGAAATATTCGGTGTGCCTTTTGATCCCGAAAAAGGACAAAGCGACGCTTGCCAAGATCCGCCAGGCGATCGAAGCGGAGAAAAAAGCAGGGGCGGCGGAAAAGTGGAAAGGGAAGATCCCCGCGAATCTAAAAACGCCCTTGCGGGACGGGGATGAGGAAAGGGCCGACGAACACCCGGAGTATGCGGGCATGTACTTTATAAACGCCAATTCCACGAACCGGCCCATCCTTCTGGATGAGGAAAAAGAAGAGATCCTGGACCAGACGGAGCTGTATAGCGGCTGCTGGGGGCGGGCGAACGTAAACTTCTATACCTTTGACGTCAACGGCAACCGGGGGATCGCTGTGGGCTTAAATGCCCTCCAGAAAAAACGGGACGACGAACCACTGGGCGGCACGATTACGGTGGAATCGGCGGCGGCTGACTTTGAAGATGACGACGAGGACGACATGCTGGGGTAATGGATCATGCACAGGATGAATGTAGATATTGAAACCTACAGCGACGTGGATATTACAAAGGCGGGGGCTTACGCCTATGCAAAAAGCCCCGTCTTTGAAATCCTGCTGATCGCTTATAAGATGGACGATGCGCCGGTCCGGGTGATCGACCTAACGGCCATGAATTTGGGGTATGGGAACCATACAGACACCCGCCTGCTGGCGCGTATCCAAAAAGCGGCGCTGCAGGAGCATTACCCGGATTTCTGGGAAGCGCTGGTAAGTCCCCAGTATCAGAAAGCCGCTTACAATGCAAACTTTGAGCGGACCTGCCTGACGGCCTATTTCGAAACGCCGATGCCGCCGAAGCAGTGGCGCTGTACGGCCATCCATGCGGCCGCCCTGGGCCTCCCCGCCTCTTTAGGGGCGGTGGGCGAAGCCCTGGGGCTTCCGATGGACCAGCAAAAAGACAAGGCTGGCAAGAGTCTGATCCAATATTTCTGTAAACCTTGTAAGCCGACGAAGGCAAACGGCGGCCGGCTGCGAAACCTGCCTTGCCACGCCCCGGAAAAATGGGCGCAGTTTATCGAATACAACCGCCAGGACGTAGTGACGGAATACGCCGTCGGGGAAAAGCTGGCCATCTATCCCCTACCGGATGAGGAATGGCAGCTCTGGGAGCTGGACCAGCAGATGAACGATACCGGGATCCGGCTGGATATGCCCTTTGTGGAAAAAATCCTGGCTTATGATGAAATATACCGGGAGAAGCTGCTAAAGGAAGCTCGGGAGATTACTGGCCTTGAAAACCCTAACAGCCTGCTGCAGCTAAAGCAGTGGTTTTTAAAAACGTATGGGGTTGAGGTAGAAAGCCTTACAAAAGATACGATCGCAGAAATAGAAAAAACGCTGCGGGCGCTGCAGGGGGGATATGACATAGCCCCGGCCCTTCGTATGCTGGGGATCCGGAAGGAGCTTGGGAAGACTTCGACAAAGAAATACGCCGCGATGAAACAGGCGGTATGCGGGGACGGCCGTCTTCGGGGGATTTTGCAGTTTTACGGGGCAAACCGGACAGGCCGCTGGGCCGGGCGCATCGTACAGGTACATAACCTGCCCCAGAACAAAATCCCAGATATCGATCTTGCTAGGGAGCTGGTGGCGACGGGGGATTTTGAAACGGTACAGATGCTCTTTGAAGGGCTTCCCTTTGTATTTTCCCAGCTGATCCGGACGGCCTTTATCCCTTCCCCGGGCTGCCGCTTCTGTGTGGCGGATTTTTCTGCCATCGAGGCCCGTGTAATTGCCTGGCTGGCAAAAGAGGAGTGGCGGTTAGAAGTATTTCGTACCCACGGGAAAATCTATGAGGCGTCCGCAGCCCAGATGTTTCATGTACCGATAGAAAGCATTAAAAAAGGGAGCAAGCTTCGGCAGCATGGAAAAGTAGCGGAGCTGGCGTTAGGGTATGGCGGGGCCTTCGGGGCGATAAAGGCCATGGATAAGGGAGGCAGCATCCCAGATGAAGAGATCCCGCTGCTGGTGGCTAACTGGCGCAGGGCCAGCCCGAATATCTGCCGGTTCTGGCGGGATACGGAAGCCGCGGCGAAGCTGGCCATCCGGGAACGCCGGACAGTCAGGCTAAAGAACGGCATTGCCTTTTTCTATAACAACCGCATTTTATTTATCCGCCTGCCCTCCGGCCGGAAGCTGGCTTATTTTGACGCCCGGATCGAGGAGACGGCCAAAGGGGAATCCATTACCTATGCCGGGGTAGAACAGAAAACAAAGCGCTGGGGCAGGCTGGAGACCTGGGGCGGGAAGCTGGTGGAAAACATTGTGCAGGCCACTGCCAGGGACTGCCTGGCCGTGACGCTGCGCCGGGTGGCAGAGGCTGGATACCAGACGGTCATGCACGTGCACGACGAAGTGGTGGTGGACGTGCCAAAAGAAGATACAGGGGCGCTGCAGGTGATTACAGGCCTGATGGGGGAGGAAATCCCCTGGGCGCCGGGGCTGCCCCTGCGGGGCGACGGCTACGAGACAGATTTTTATAAAAAGGATTAAGGAGGGGCGCTATGGGGGATGAAAAAATACAGGTTACGTACGACGGTCCCCTTGCGATCGCGACGGGACGCAGCCGGAAGGAAAAGCACTGGAAAAACCAGTCCTGTACTTGGGCAAAGCTGCTCCTGCGTTTGAAAACCCCGGTAAGGACGTTAGAAACCTACGCGGAGTATATGCGCCTTCCCAAGGCTGCACAGGACGAAATCAAGGACGTAGGGGGCTTTATTGGCGGCCGCTTAAAGGACGGCCGCCGGAAGGCGGAAAACGTAGCAGCCAGGCAGATCATTGCCCTGGACGCCGACTTTGCACCGGAGGGGCTGACAGATGAATTGTTTTTGTATATAGAAGGGGCCTATGCGGTCTATTCCACCCATAAGCACTGCCCCGAAAAGCCCCGGCTACGTATCCTGATCCCGCTGGATCGGGAGGTCACGCCGGACGAATACGAAGCGATCGCAAGGATGCTGGCCAGCCGGATCGGGATGGATATCTTTGACGAGACAACCTACCAGCCGGCCCGCCTGATGTACTGGGCGTCGGTATCGGCGGATGGGGAATATATTTTTACTTACGAGGACGCCCCCTGGGTATGCGCCGACGAGGTCATGGCAGAATATCCGGACTGGACGGACGCCAGCTATTGGCCGGAGGGCAGCCAGGTGGGGGAAAACCGGCGAAAGGCGGCGAAAAAGCAGGGGGATCCTTATGAAAAGAAAGGGCTTTTAGGGGCTTTTTGCCGTACTTATAGCATAGAGGAGGCCATCGACAAGTTTCTGCCAGAAATCTATCTCCCCTGCGCACAGCCAGGGCGGTATACCTATGCGGGCGGATCCACAGCGGCGGGACTTGTTTTGTACGATGGGAAATTTGCATACAGCAACCACGCCACAGATCCGGCGGGCGGGAAGCTGTGCAACGCTTTTGACCTGGTACGGATCCACAAGTTTGGGATGCTGGACGAGGACGCAGAAGGCACAGGCACGCAGCTGCCCAGCTATAAAGCCATGATGGAATTCATCCAGGAGGATAAGG
>CAOJIB010000153.1 GCA_948436455.1 uncultured Blautia sp. | reverse complement strand
AAGAATTCTGTAATTTTCCGTATATACCATTTTGTGCCTGCGTGTGCCAGATTGTACCTGCGCCTGACACAAAATATGTCAGAATGTAAAGTAATATGTGCCAGACTGTGCCATTTCTGCGGCACTTTTTGTGCCAAAACAGGGATTTCTATAATCCGTAGGATTGCAAGATACGCATTTTGTATGACAAAATGGCGGCTTGTTAGGGGATTGGCCCCCTAAGACCCCACTTTCTATAACAATACTATTTGTCCCGCTATATCTCTATTTACCACCTTATAGAAATTTTCACTACTCTTTTCTCTATCTAAAGCTCTCGTTTTATTGTCGGGAATACAGGCATATCTCTGACGGTATTTACCGCTACCGCCATATTTATACCGGACGGCTTTTTATCATTGACTATAATTCGTTCTCCCATTGGCATATCAAAAAGTATCTGATCAAATCGGATTTGATGATCTTCCAAAAACCGCACCGTCTCCTCCCGGTACGTTTCTTTTCTGGAGGTAAGAAGCAGGATGAAATCGTCTGCAGGGATAGCATCGATATATTCCTTTACGCCCGAAAGCAGCGTGTCGGCTCCATCGGTTTTATATCCATTATGCTTCACAAGCGTTCCATCTACATCAAATATCCAAGTCTTTGGAAGTGTTGATAACATGAATGTATCCGTCATGAAATTTCCCCCTGTACCACAATATTTTCAAACTTTTTTAGACTGTACATATCGATCGCTTTCCATTTTGTATCGCAATAATTATAGTCTGGATATAGAGCGATCTTTCGGCAATCGGCCGTCCGAATCACATCACAAAGCCCGCTCCGTATACCAATAAAGGTTCCCGCGCGCTCTACCACCGACTTCATCTCCGCCAGGTTTGCCCGTAGAGGTATACTGCCGGGCAAGGGCTTTTCATCCCCATGTACATTCGTAAATATCTGATAGCCCCGTTTTGTATAAACGCTGATAATCCCCTCCCAGATCTGTCGTGGTAACGCGGTCACTGATTTTGCATAGGGGGAAAGGATCACAGCTTTTCCTTCCCGGATTTCTTTAATATTCCTATACGTTTTCCATACACTGGGCTGGGCGGGTTTCGTATCCGCAGGCAAACCGAATATCCCGCAGCAATAAATCTTTTCCAAAGGAATTTTCTTGATTTTTAATAGTTTATGCAGATTCACCACATACGGCCGGTCCTGATGGGCAATGTAGCAATTCACATCCTGCGTATAAATTGCCGCCTGGATCAATGCGTCCAAGTCCTTTTGCATATATACTTCCACATGTTCCGCTCCAAAGAGACGTGCAACGGCGGCGCAACCTTTGGAAGGCACGCAAACCACGTATTCCTTTATATTCCTTCTATGTAAATACTCCCCCAAGTAAGACATGCAAAAATAAACGTCCCCTAGAGCGTCAAACGGGCAAAATACAAGAAAACGATTTCCATACCGTTCCCGCAATGTATCTAACGTATGTTTTCCATAGAGCAGCCGTTGATATTTCCATTCCCTCGTTTCCCTGGTCAACGAATATTCCGCATAGGTATTATAATCAATCAGTTTTATCACCGCTCCTTGGAAGCCAATTCTATTCAGCTGCGTATGCATCGCCTCATAAAAACGCGTAACAAGCAGTACGACCGCTTTTTCCCCTGGCTCTTGTAATACGACCAGGGGCGGTACAACGGGAATCCCTTTATATTCTTTCCCTTGCTTTTGCTCGCTGTTATCCAAAATGGCCTTGGGCGTAATGCCTTTTTCCAGAAGAAAATCCGCAAGAACAATCGTCGCTTCGCAATGCCCAAAAAGAAATACAGTTTTATTCAAAATTTTATCCACATGATTTTGAAAACTTTCTACCATTTCGTTGTAATATACATAGTTCATATTGATTTCCTATAGGAGCATTGCCTGCAAAATTTCTTCCTGGCTCGCAATACCGCTTTTCACATAATTCCACATACTTCCATAATTCGGATCCACGGAAAATAGCAGAATTCTATCCGATACTTCATACGTACGATACAGTTGAAGCAATAGATCCATCTCCTCCTCTGATATTTTCCGATATAGATGCTTCCCCATCTGTCCGGGAAATTCTGTGGTTGATAGGATGGAAAGCTGCTTTTTCGTCTTTTTTAGCGCCGTGGATGTACACAGCAATTCCGTCAGATATTCCGAATATTTTTTATCAATGAGAATGACAAAATCTCGCTGTTCCAAGTCTTGTTCAAGGACGGCTAACATTCCTATTTCTTGATCATTATTTCCCATCAGACAAAACCTCCCCGATATGCCCGCCCGGATGATTCCGCCAGAAATCCTCGATCTGAATTCTCCGCCTTTTTAACACTCATTCTTCTAGAAAATAATCTTTCTAGGTATTCGATTTTATTACAGGAATAAACCCCTGTTTTTTTCAAATGTTTCTAACGCTGCAGTCTTTACAAATATTCTTTTCAACACTTCTATATGACCGCCAAAAAGATAAATATCATCATACATATTCACTCAAAGTACGATCACTTTGTTTCCATTCAACTGCAAATTGTCTGTTTCTCACATTACAATATCGACAAAACGGTACTCGATGCGTTACAAATTCAGCAATCTCTTCATAGCTTTTTGCCTCATAAATATCAATGCCATCGTCTTTACACCGTTCAAAAGAAACAGAAAAAGCCTTCTCCAAGTACTCGCTATAAGGAATCATCGGACATGTGTAAATCTTTCCATGACGTAGAGTAATACTCTCATTAAATTGATAACAGGAAATAAAACTATGCATATCCTGTTCTCCCTTAAGGTCATGTGGATGCTTCACGGAAGTTTTTTTCAGAATTCCTGTATTTTGATCATCCGCAATTTCCTTAAACATAGACAATTTGACCTGATACTGTGCCGCTTTTTCCTGAATCTTTTCATAATCCAGCGATATTGGATACATCGTCAATTCTACTTCCACATTATTTTCATACAGGCATTCCCAGAGATTTCCCTCTTCCCATTTTTCACTTTGCAATAACAGCAATCCATTCGTAAACAAGAAAATACGCGTATGGGGGAAAAATTTTCTGGTGACCTCTATGAATTTCCCCAATTGCCTATTTAATAGAGGTTCTCCTCCCTGCAGCTTCATAATTCCCATAGTCTGATCCATTAAATAGGACAACCGCTCTATATCTCTGCAGTACTCATCAAAGTCCAAAAAATGTACATCTGCCAACTGCGAATAATGATCGCACATCTGGCAATTCAAATTACAATGATCTGCTATATTCACTTCCAGCCAGAATTGTTCCCGAATCCTTGGACGCATTTTATAGGCGATCGTATTTTTATTATGTTCCGACATATAGAAAAAATGCTCATAATCCAAACGCTGCAAAGTACATAGTACATCATTGTAATAAGCTCCAGGCAATGCCAATAAAAAGGCCGTCTCATCCTTTGAAAACCCATGACTTTCCAATTCTTCAGGAAGATAAATAGGAATTCCTTCCCGCACCATTTCCCTATGAATTCTTTGTGAAATTACATATCCCGCTATCCTTATCCCCGTTATTTCTAAATATTTCCACAGCATACGCTGTTTTTCCTCACACCCGTAAATGAAAATATGAGTGTATTGCTGACAAAAGCAAAACATTCTATCTAGCTCTTTTGTATCCGGCTGATCAGGCACCATTATGTTTTATCTCCTTATTTATTGAATATTAAAATTCTTCCTTTCACACTTTTCATTCTTTCATTTTAAATCCTTTTAATTCCAGCATATACTTCTCGAAAGGTAGTGCATACCCAATCAAAAACTTCGTCGTTTCTTCATCGGTAATATCAATGTCCAATATACAGACACATCTTTCTATTGGCATCTCTCCTAATGCCTTTATCCCCAAACAATTTTTTAGGATTGGTAAAATCAGCCTTTCGTCCTTCCAATAAAAAAATCCCGATGTATCTGGTCTTTTAAAAAAGTCATCCGCATAATGTATAAATTTCAAATTATTAAAACAAAATGTTTCTAATTCCAACTCTGTACATACTCTTAAACAAGAAAAATATCCATCAACATTTCTAGGTTGCCGTGCCTTCATTTCTTCATCTTTATAATGCTTCCTTATGTTTCCAAACCAATCAACGGTATTATCTACATAGGTAATTCCAAATGACCAATGGAAACCTTTCGACCGGGTAAACCACATATCCAAGGAGATTATATCTATTTGCTTTTCATGTACATATTG
>CAOJIB010000152.1 GCA_948436455.1 uncultured Blautia sp. | reverse complement strand
CCCCGACCCACGGCTTAGAAGGCCGTTGCTCTATCCAGCTGAGCTACAGACACATGCCTTCCGGCTAAGAGCGGAGAAGCGGGTGATGGGAATCGAACCCACGTGTCTAGCTTGGAAGGCTAGTGTTCTACCATTGAACTACACCCGCATACCCTTATAGGTCCATATGATGGCAATCGGGGTGACAGGATTCGAACCTGCGGCCTCCTGGTCCCAAACCAGGCGCTCTAGCCAAACTGAGCCACACCCCGATTCACAAAAATCCTTTCCACTTTTGCCGAATGCAAATAGAAATATATCATATATATAAGAATATGTCAACAGGTTTTTTGGTTTTTTTTTACTTTTTTTGCGTTTCCACCAAATTTTGCAGGATGCGGCCTCGGCCAAAGCAATCGCCAACGCCGCACCCATGGGAAAATTCACAGAATTACCGCACCTCGTCCAGCAGTTTCTGATACACCGGGAACTGGTCGAAAGTAGCGAAATAATCCTTCGGGGTTTCCGCCCGGCGGATGAGCTGGAAACTGCCGTCCTCCTTCAACAAGATTTCTGAGGATTTTAATTTTCCATTATAATTATAGCCCATGGCAAAGCCGTGCGCACCGGTATCATGAATCACCAGATAATCGCCCAGATCAATCTTCGGCAGATAACGATCGATGGCAAATTTATCGTTATTTTCACACAGGGAGCCTGTAATGTCGTACAGATGATCGCAGACCTGCTCCTCCTTACCCGCCACTGTGATATGATGGTATGCGCCGTACATAGCCGGACGCATCAGATTCACTGCGCAGGCGTCGCAACCGATATATTCCTTGTGCGTATGCTTTTCATGAAGGGCCTTCGTCACCAAACAGCCGTACGGCCCCATCATAAAGCGGCCCAATTCCGTATAGATTGCCACATCGCCCATGCCCGCAGGTTCCAGAACTTCTTCATATACCTTGCGGACGCCCTCGCCGATGGCATAGATATCATTCGGCTCCTGATCCGGGCGATAGGGAATGCCGATACCGCCGGAAAGATTGATAAACTGAATATGCGCGCCGGTTTCCTTTTCAAGCTTTACCGCCAGCTCAAAAAGGATCTTCGCCAGCATCGGATAATAGTCGTTCGTCACCGTATTGCTGGCCAAAAAGGCATGGATACCGAACTCCCTTGCGCCCTTGGCTTTCAGGATACGGAACGCCTCAAAAAGCTGCTCTGTCGTCATACCGTACTTAGCGTCGCCAGGATTGTCCATGATATCGTTGCTGATCTTGAACAAGCCGCCGGGATTATACCGGCAACTGATCGTCTTTGGAATGCCGCCGATGGCCTTTTCCAAAAAATCAATATGGGTAATATCGTCTAAATTGATAATTCCCTGAATCTCATTGGCGTAGACATATTCCGCCGCAGGCGTGGCGTTGGAGGAAAACATAATGTCTCCCTTTTTGCAGCCTAAAGCCTTGGCCATCATCAGCTCCGTCATAGAAGAGCAGTCGCAGCCGCAACCGTATTCCTGCAGAATCTGTATTAGATAGGGATTTGGAGTCGCCTTTACTGCAAAAAACTCCTTAAAGCCCTTATTCCACGCAAAAGCCTCCTTGACGGCCTTTGCATTGGCGCGAATGCCTTTTTCGTCGTATAAATGAAACGGCGTAGGATATATTTTTGCAATCTCCTGTATTTTCTCCAAAGTCACAAACGGTTCTTTCTTCATAATCTCCTCCTGGTAAAATCTATTGCCCATCGAAATAAGAACGCCTACCTACTGTCCAAAATACGACGCCAAAGCCAGCCGCCATTATTTCGCTTCCATAATGTGCAGCATATTCGTTACCGCTCCCACGCCGGTCCGGTTATTCGTCGCCGGGTCACCGGCGGTAAATACCACCAGCTCGCCCTTTTTCACCAGACGCTTCCGGCGGATCTCATTCATCGCATGCGAAATAATATGCTCCGTCGTATCCTTTTCATAGCCCTTGATCGGCAGAACGCCCCAGTAGATCTGTAGGCGGTGCTGCACGCTTTCATTAGGCGTCACCGCATAGATCGGCGCCTGGGGACGAAAGCTGGAAATCAGCCGGGCCGTCTGGCCGGACATCGTAGGCGTAACGATCGCCGCCGCTTCCAGATCCCGGGCCGTCCGTACGGCCGCCAAGCCCACGGCGCTGGATACGTCGCCCTTCCGGTACATCTGCCGGTTCTGGAAATGGCTGTCATAATCCAGCCGCGGCTCCGTGATGTTCGCAATCTCTACCATCATCTCCAGCGCCTCCACCGGATATTTCCCAGCAGCCGTTTCCCCGGAAAGCATAATCGCGTCGGTGCCGTCGTACATAGCGTTCGCCACATCGGCCACCTCCGCCCGGGTGGGACGGGGATTCCGGATCATGGAATCCAGCATCTGTGTGGCGGTAATGACCGGAACGAAATTTTCATTGCATTTATGGATGATCTCCTTCTGAATATGAGGCACCTGGCTGGCGGGAATCTCCACGCCCAAATCGCCCCGGGCGATCATAATTCCATCGGAAGCCCGGATAATGGAATCAATATTGTCCACGCCCTCTGCGTTTTCGATTTTCGCCACGATCCCGATGTGCTTGCCGCCGTTTTCATCCAGAAGCTTGCGAATCTCATGAATCACCTTCGCGTCCCGAACAAAGGAAGCCGCGATGTAATCAAATTCATTGGCAATACCAAAGAGAATATCTTCTTTATCCTTTTCCGTAATGCCTGGCAGCTTTACCCGGACATTTGGCACGTTTACACCCTTTCGCTCGCCCAATTCTCCGCCGTTTTGGACCCGACAGACAATTTCTGTGCCCTTGGCCTTTTCCACAGTCAGAGCGATCAGTCCGTCGTCAATGAGAATCCGGCTGCCCACGGACACATCTTTTACAAGGCCCGGATAAGTGACCGATACCTTCTGGGCGTTTCCTGTGCATTCCTGCGTCGTCAGCACAAAAGCCTGGCCCGCCTTTAGCAGCACCTTTTTTCCACCCTCCAAAAGCCCCGTGCGAATCTCCGGACCCTTCGTATCCAAAAGGAGCGCCACCGGCAGATTTAATTCCTCCCGGATATTCTTCACACGGTTGATCCGCTCTAAATGCTCTGGATGGGTGCCGTGGGAAAAATTAAACCTGGCAATATCCATGCCGCCCTTCATCAGCGCCCGCAGCACCGTTTTTTTGTCCGTTGCCGGTCCCATTGTGCAGATAATTTTCGTTTTCTTCATTTGCCGCCTCCTATTTTATATGTTCATGCGTGAATAAGTGGTCTTGGCAATACTCGTAATTCCCGTTGCACTTGGAACAGAAGCGGAATTCCAGCGAATCCCCGTCCTCTTCCGTCCTTCCGCAAACGGCGCATTTATGCTTCGTCACCCCACGCGCATTGACTTTTCCTTGAGACACCGCCCGGCGAAAATCCTGCCTGCGCTTGACCTCTTTCGGATTGATATGACCCAGATCCCTGGTCAGAAGGAAGAAAATCAGTACGTTCAATAACGACGCCACAATCGGCACGACCATCTGCCAGAGACCGATCCGCAGATAGGTAAAAATATCATAAAGCAAAATGGCAATATCCAAATAAGCCATCCATTTTACCTTAATGGGAATGACAAAATATAACAAAACCTGCATATTCGGATAGGACATGGCAAAAGCCAGAAAAATCGATAAGCTGATATAATAAGTGGAAAAGCAGGAACCGATCGTCCAGACCCCCGCCTCCGTGATAATGAAACCTCTAGTAATAAAATACAGCAAAAAAGCGCCCAGCACCGTAAAGAGCAGGCCGGAAAAAATAAACAGCGTATACCGGAAAGTCCCCCAGGTACGCTCCAGCGCATTGCCGATGGAATAGTAAAACAACATCGCAATCACCGCAAACAGGATATTCCGGCTGCCTTGCGGCAGCAATACCCAGGTAAAGAGCCTCCAGATCTGCCCATGCAAAATCAGCCCCGGCTCCAGGGAAAGATACTGCAAAACCGCCGGCTGCAACAGATCCAGCACATAGCCTATGGCAAAGCATACGATGATATACGTGGTGAGATTGGGAATCCCGTATTTCCCGAACTTCCGCTCCAGCTTATTGATAAAATTCATATTTTCCTCCAACTATCTGTTTTAACAGCTTCCCCAAGCGCTCCTTTTCTGCATCAGAAGAGCTTCTTGCGGGAAAGGATCAGCGCCGCCACCAAGCTGATCAGCACCGAGACAAGAATAATAAGCAAAAATCCCCACGGACTGCCTGCAAAGGGCATTCCGGCCGTATTCACGTTCATGCCGTACGCGCTGAATACGATCGTGGGAATCGACATCACGATCGT
>CAOJIB010000151.1 GCA_948436455.1 uncultured Blautia sp. | reverse complement strand
CAGTAAATTTAAAAAAAGGCAGGTAGAGCAGATGGCCCGGGACCATGAAACCTTAAAAGCCCAGATGGAAAAAGCCTATCCCGGCTACCGCTTCTTAGACGCAGAGGTGCGCTGCAACGGAATAAACGCCGCCTTTTATATCTATGCGCGGATGGCGAAGGGGCCAAAAGAAACGAAGCCGCCGGGCCGGGGATCCATAAAGAAGAAAAAGCAGAAAGAAAAAATTAGGAGGCACTAGATGGCAGGGAAAAGACATTTCATAGCCGGGTTTTCGGGAAGGATAAAAAGCGTATGGAAAGACTCCGGGGAGACGCAGGAAGAATTTGCCCATAAAGTTGGCGTCAGCAGAAATACAGTCCGGTCATGGCTGTACGGGAAAAGCTATCCAAACACAGCGGCGCTGATTCGGATATGCTTAGCCTATAAAGTATCTGCAGATTATTTGCTGTTTGGAGGGAGGTAAAGAATGCGCGCAGTAGCAAAATACCCAGGAAGTAAATGGTCGCTGGCCGACTGGATTATCCGCTTCTTTCCCAAGCATCACAGCTACTTAGAGCCGTTCTTTGGCAGCGGCGCCGTCCTGTTCCATAAGCAGAGGAGCCATATAGAAACCGTCAACGATCTGGATGGGAACGTAGTCAACCTGTTTACATGGATCAAAAAAGATCCGGAAAGGCTGGCCCATGAGATTTATTATACACCGTATGCCCGGCAGGCATATGAGGAGGCCTTTTCCACGGAACCCAGGGACAGCCTGGAGAAAGCGGTAAACTTCTATATCCGCCTGAACATGGGCCACGGTTTTCGGACGAACGGCGAGAAGGTAGGCTGGAAGAACGACGTGCAAGGCCGGGAACGTTCTTATGCGTCCCAGGATTGGAGCCACCTTCCAGAGAAGATCCTGCAGGCTGCCGAGCGACTCCGGGGTGTGCAGATTGAAAACCGGCCGGCCCTGGAACTGATTCAGCGTTTTAATTATAAAAACGTGCTGATCTACTGCGATCCGCCCTACATGCTGCAGACCAGACATGGAAAACAGTACCGGTATGAAATGGAAGACGAAGACCACGAAGCGCTTTTAGACGCACTGTGCAGGCATAGGGGTCCCGCTTTAATCAGCGGATATGATACAGGGCTTTATAATACCATGCTGGCGGGATGGAATAAATACGAAACAACGTCCTATTCGCAGGTATGTACAAAGAAAAGGGAAGTACTTTGGATGAATTGTGAGCCGCCGGAAAGACAGCTGTCTTTTGAAGATTGTATGCAGTGGAAAATAGATCATAGATAAGTAAGAAAGAGGGGCGATTGTTATTGCATAAAGACGGAAAAAAGCCCGTTACAGCAGAAACCAACGCAGATAAGATACGCGCCGGCAGCGACCTGTATATTTCCGTACAGATTGCCGGATGTATCGTATCGTACCTTGTGCAGAATAAAATCCTTAAGGGGGCGGAAAAGGATCATAAAGACCTTATATCCGGGATTTCCGACGATATCCTGCAATGGCTGGAAACAGAGAACGTAAAAGAAACCATGCATTAGATGAAAGAACATGATCCAAAGAAAGGAGAAAAAACGATGGCAAATTTTGATGAAGATATCCAAAGGATTACAGAGGAGCTCCTTACAGATGGGACAGTAGAGGACATATTCCGGAAAAAAGCGAAAAAGGGCTTTGAGGATGCGATAGATGATGCGTTCAGATGGGGAGAATTGAAGGATGCAATAAAGGGCCGGATAAAAGAAATCTTGGTACCATATATAGAGTCCTATGATATGAGCGGGTACATAGTGAAGCTCGATACAGTATTAACGGAAATAGTGAACAAAACCGCCCTGCAGGACAACGCAAAGATATTGGACAACTTCAAAAAGCTAATGATAGAGCCAGAGGGGAAATTCATATCACTGGAAGATATATTTGGGCAGTATAGGAAATATGTGGCCAAACATATGGATACGACGGGAAGGGATATTGGCTATGATGACGGCCCCTATTATGAGCCTATGGAGGTTACGGCGGAAATTGTGGAAGAAGAAGACCGGCCCTGGAGCAGCCTAAAGCATGCTGTGCTGGAATTGTCGGTAGCAGAAGAGGAGCAGCAGGAAAGCTTAAATTTCAGCATCCGCTTATCCAGATGGGAGGAATCATGGGAAGAAAAAGGCTATGCTGTTAATTACGAGGCGGCACCATCTGTCAAGGGAATGAAATACCTGGATGATTTTGAAATATATATCCTCCGTCTGGTAAGGGCCGGCGTGAGGCTGCTGGATGATATGCGGTATGCAGAAGATTCCGTCATTGCAGAAGGAACACCGGAACCAACATATGTATAAGAAATGAGGAGGCGCACAGATGGAAATAAAGATATGGCCCAGGCGGCCGGAAGATCATGGCGGGTATCTTATGATGCCGATGCGAAAAAACATCCCAAAGGGCAAACCAGGCTGGAAGCTGATCCGGTGTCCGGTCTGTAACCAGGAATGCTGGGAGCGGCCCCTCCAGAAGAAACTAGAAGCAAAGGGGATCACGGCCGTATGCACGGGATGCGCCCTGAAAAAAAGCGTCTGGCCGCAGAGCCAGGCATAAAAAAGAACGCGCAGCATCCCTACGTAGAAAGGAGCGAATACTTTATGAAACTCTCCAACATGAAACGGTCGGAAACGACAGAACAGATCTTATTATTTTGCTGGGCAAAAAGCTGCGAGTACGTCCTGCCCTGCCTTTCCCTTTTATACCACGTTCCAAACGAAGGGAAGCGGACGAATGGAAACGTCCTAAAGGCAGCAGGGTTAAAGAAGGGCGTGCCGGATATATGCCTGCCCGTACCAAGCAAAGGGAGCCATGGCCTTTACATAGAAATGAAGTACGGGAAAAACAAAGCGACAAAGGAACAGGAGCGCTATATGGAACTGCTGCGGCAGCAGGGGTACCAGACGCAAGTGTGCTATGGGGCGGCAGAGGCAAAAGAAGCGATCCTTGCATACCTGCAGGAACCAGGGCAGACGCCCTTAAAAGACTGTCTGGAGACGCCGTGGGCAGACGGGAAATGCTATGGCGTTTTGCTTCCCGGAAGGATGTTTGCAAAAGAAACCTGCAGAAAATGCGAAAAACATGCGCCCACCAAATGGGAAGAGGCGATCGGGCGCCATATGGCAGCGGCCGGGGAGGCTGTGAAGGAAGCGCTGCTAAAGGTCATAGCGGATATATCCGAGGGGGTCCCGATGCCAGGGCTTACGCTGGAAGAGACACTGGAAGCGGTGAACAAGAACCTGGCCTTGCTGGTAGAGAAAAAACAGTTGCAGATAGAAGGGTCTGCGGCAATCTTATCGATCGCAATGGAAGCTTACGAACGGGGGAAGGGGTGGGAAAAATGAAGAAACAAACGGACGGAGGATATAGCATACCGGAAGAAGACGCAAGGGAAATACTCCGGGACGAAGAACTTTTAGAGGAGATGGAAACCTATACAGGGACTTGCCGCTTCTGCGGTCAGATGGGGACGGCAAAAGGTGAACCCGGCTGGGAGAGGGAGCAGGTCAACGAGGCAGTCACCTGCTGTTGCCAGTGCAGTGACGCCAGGGAATACGCAAGACAGAAAGAACAGATCGAAAAAGCAAAGAGAAGAGTCCGGGAGGTATTCGGCACGGGAGCAGGGGAAAAGGCGCTGGATATAGAGATTGTAGAAAGCCTCTACCTTTTTGTAGACATGCTGGCGGCAAGGAAGCTGCAGGCAGTAACGATGGATCTGGGAGGCGGTCTAAAGGCCGCCGTCGCCCGGACTGCGAAGGGGAATATAAAAGTAGAGCGGACGGAGATCGTAAAAGCAAAATTTGAAGAATAGAAAAAAGGAAAAAACATGAGCTATAAAAACAGCGAAGGTTATCCGGATCCCACAGCCGGGGAAGCGATCCATAAGGTCGGAAAGCTGCCGGCGCACATATACAACGCCTATAATGTCTTAGATAACGTAGCGGGCCTTTTAGGCTTCGAGATCATCGGGCTGCGGGACCGGAAGACAAAGAAGGAATACCGGAGGTAACGGGGCATGTACATTACAGACGGAGTGGTAGAAAGATTAAGCTATGCAATTGTTATGCAGGCGGTAAACGACTACAAAAACGCATTACGGACCTATCGATTGGCCAGAAGCCAAAGAAAAAGGGAAGAACAACAATACGTGATAGAAGAATGTGAGAGGTTTTTCAGGAAAGATATGGGCCTGCACAGCGGCCTGGACGGGGAAGCAATGATCGCTAGGTTAAGAGAGGGCGACGTGGGCAGCTTGAAACGGAAATGGGTCATGCTGGGGGCAGAAAAAGCCTGACAGGCAAAGGAAAGGCGGTGATACCGGTGGAGGTGACAAAAGAGATCCTGGTGCAGTATTGCG
>CAOJIB010000150.1 GCA_948436455.1 uncultured Blautia sp. | reverse complement strand
CTCCGCAATCCGGTATATGCCGGCCGGGTCTTTATGAATGACCTGGAATACTCCGGGAAGCATGAGGCGCTGGTTTCCCCGGAAGTCTGGCAAAAAGTAAATGACCGCTTATCCCAAAATAAAAAAGCCTATAAGCGGGCTTACTCTGGTTCGGACGGTCTGCTCTCCGGTCTTCTGTTCTGCGGGGACTGCGGCGCCCGGATGTCTATCCGCCAGTGGGGCTGGAAAACCTCTAAAGTCAACAAATATATATGCTACTCTGTAAGCCGCTGTAGTAAGCGGATGATTAAGTCGGATTCCTGCTCCAACCGTAAGGAACACTTTACCGTGTCCGATCTGGATGCCCTGGTGCTGGATGAAATTAAAAAGCTCGCTCTGGATCCGGCTGCCCTGGATGCGCTGGTCGAAGAAAACGCCGGGGAAGCTCCGCCCGACCTTGGGGCGTTCCGGGAACGGCTGGGGAACGTGGAAAAGCAAATAACAAGGCTTCTTAATCTCTATCAGACGGGAATTGTCGGGCTGGAAG
The DNA here is from genome assembly GCA_948436455.1 of uncultured Blautia sp. Taxonomy (GTDB): domain Bacteria; phylum Bacillota; class Clostridia; order Lachnospirales; family Lachnospiraceae; genus Blautia_A. Next base: position 3,925 of record CAOJIB010000150.1, on the reverse strand, counting down.
AAATACAAGACCGCCTATCCGCTCTTAAGGAAGAACGCAAGGCGGCGCAGAAGTGCCTGGAAGAAGCCGAAGCGGAAGGATCCGGGAAAATGTCTAAAGGGGAAGCGGCGGCGGCTCTGGCTTCCCTATCTGGTATTATTGAAGCTGGGGACGGTGATGGGCTTTATGCCCTGGTGCATAGCCTTATAGAAAAGGTCGTTGTACTGAATGGAAATGTAACTATATACTGGGCTTTCTGCTAAAGAAGGGGCGGCTTTTGTTCTATACAACAAATAGCCGCTTACTCTTTGTGATACATATAAGCCGTATCGATCAGCCGGACGCCTTTTTCCAATGCCGTCGAGACAGCGTCCACGCAGACCTCATCCAACAGGCTGTACGTGCCGATCCCATAAATCGGCATTTCATATCCGCTGTTCAGCGTCACTGTCTTTGTCTCAAAATTAAAACGTATATCATTCAATGGATCATCCTCATATTTTGCTTCTGATGCACTTTTAGATGGTGTGAATGCAGCGGTATTTTCAGCGTCAGTTTTAGGTTGTTCGTGCTTTCCGCAACCCAATAGAGAAAGCACTGCCAGACCCATGCACACTGAAAAAAAATTTTTCCCTATGGCTAGTTTCATACCATTCTCCTGTTATTTCAGATATTCCCTAAAAAACTGTTCCAGCTTATCAAACGGAATCGCGTTTTTTCCGCCTCCATCGTACAGATCCGTATGGACGGTCTCCGGAAGAATCAGCAGCTCCTTATTATCTGTATATGGATTATCTTTTATCATATTCGCATAAGCGTCACGGCTAAAATAGCAGGAATGCGCGTTTTCACCATGCATGATAAGAACCGCGCTGCGGATCTCATTGCTGTATCTTAGAATCGGCTGGTTCATAAAAGACATACAGCCAATCGCATTCCAGCCTCCGTTAGAATTCAGGGAACGCTTATGATAGCCGCGATCTGTTTTATAATAGTCATAGTAATCGGCCACAAAGAACGGGGCATCTTCCGGAAGCGGGTCAGCAACGCCGCCGCCCAGTGTATAAGAGCCATTCTTATAATCTGTAAGCCTCTGGGCATTCATGGCTGCCTTCTTTGCATACCTCGCATCAGCAGAATCCTCAGAGTCAAAATACCCATTGGCATTGACGCGGGACATATCATACATGGTAGAAGCTACCGTTGCCTTAATGCGGGTATCCAGCGCAGCCGCATTCAACGCCATGCCGCCCCAGCCACAGATGCCGATGATACCGATCTTCTCTGGATCCACATTGTCCTGTACAGAAAGGAAATCTACCGCCGCCTGAAAATCTTCGGTATTGATATCTGGAGACGCCATATACCTCGGCTCGCCGCCGCTCTCGCCTGTATAAGACGGATCAAAGGCCATGGTCAGGAAACCGCGTTGGGCCATGGTCTGGGCATAAAGCCCCGCCGCCTGTTCCTTTACTGCCCCAAATGGGCCGCACACCGCGATAGCTGCCAGCTGGCGGCCGGCGTCTTTCGGTTCATACAGATCTGCCGCAAGCGTAATCCCATAACGGTTGCGGAAGGTTACCTTTCTGTGGTTTACTTTGTCGCTTTTCGGGAAAGTTTTATCCCATTCCATTTCTAGTTTCAGATTTTCCATGATCTTTCACCCTTTCATTTTCCATGGATCGTTTGTTTTCTTAATTGATAGATCAGATAATCCAGGCATTCCATTTTTTTTTGTTCGGCATGGCAGCTTTCCAGAACGGCTTCCCGATGTTTTGCAAGTAAAGACATCCCTTCATTGATATGCCCGGCGGTCAGAAGTCCCATGAGCCGCTTTGTAAGCTTGCTGTCACACCCGGCATCTGTCAGATTTTCATAAAGCATTCTTCTGCTATCTGTTGCGTTTGCCATATCCTCACCTCCGGTAATTTGATTGTAATTGGAAAATTCTGAAATGGCAAATACTTAATTTCTATATCAAGTTATTCTTGAATGAAATATCTAAAAGGCGTATACTGGATACAGAAACTTTTTCAAGGGGGTATTGTCATGGAAATCCGTGTTCTGCGATATTTTTTAGAGGTTTCCAGGGAAGAAAGTATTACAAGGGCCGCCGAACGCCTGCATATTTCACAGCCTACGCTATCAAAGCAGTTAAAAAATCTGGAAGAAGAATTAGGGCAGAAATTGTTTACCCGCACCAATTACAGCATCCGGCTGACGGAGGCGGGAATGCTGCTGCGGAAACGGGCGGAAGACATTTTGGATATGGTTGATAAAACAACAGAAGAATTCCAATCGCTGGATGAGGATATCGGAGGGGATATCCATATTGGCTGTGCCGAATCCGACGGCATCAAGCACCTGGCCCGTTGTCTGCATACTTTGCATGAGATGAATCCCCGCATTCGTTATCACTTACATAGTGGAAATACAGAGGACATTGCCGGAAGGTTAGATAAAGGGCTTCTCGATTTTGCGGTTATCGTCCAGGATGTGGATCTATCAAAATATAACTATCTGGAAATGCCCGCTTTCGACATTTGGGGAATGATCATGCGTCGGGACAGTCCGCTTGCCGCTAAAGAGGCCGTTTGTATGGAAGATCTGCTCGATCTGCCCTTAATCTGTTCTCGGCAGGGCATGGTCGCTGATTACCCGAAATTTTTCGGGGAGAAAACAGATGATCTGAACGTCATCGCAACATTCAATCTGGTCTATAACGCTGCTGTCCTGGTGCGGGAAGGCCTTGGCTATGCGTTTAGTTTCGATAAGCTGGTAGATACCGGCCCCGACAGCGGATTATGTTTCCGCCCATTAGTTCCCGTTTTAGAGACGAAAATGTATGTGATATGGAAAAAATATCAGATATTTTCTCCAGCAGCTGAATTGTTGTTAAAAGAAATGAAAAAACGCTTTGCTCCAGCCGTATAAAGGTTGTATACCTCATAGGCGAAAGTCCCGCAGTTTAATGTCTACAAATTAAGGGAAAAGAGGGACAAATTGCAAACTGGATCATCGCCAAAAAATGCTTGCGACACTCTGGACATTGTGGTATATTAAACATAAAGAAGGACATCTGCGCTAGCAGATGCCCAGTAGGAGCTACCGATAGACGGTTAGCCGCAAAATGTCAAACTAAAAATAGCCGCTCAGTTTGCGAGGCTGGGGCGGCTATTTCTGCGTCTTATTACTATCTTTGCCTATAGAGTAACCTATTCCAAAACAGGACAAGCCAAAGCTCAACACTGCCATAAATCCAAGTATGTCCATCAGCTCAGCCCTCCTTTCCCAGATTCCGTTTCCGGTTTTTATGTAATCGGAGGGTCACAGTCCCTCCGAAGAGAGCTAACCGCCTACCATCTTGATAGTCCCAAATACATATTACCATAATGCGACAGGAAGTACAATCTGATTTTCCCTCTCTGCTAAAATTCTCTGCTGCTAAAACATCATCAACGTCTAGCAGCGCTTTATGCGAATATCAGGGAAAGGGTGAAAATGATCAACATGGCTACAGTCAGCTGCTTCAGCTGGGGAGCCTTTTCAAATATTATATCGCTGAAAAAACAGCTTTCCGCCTGTCCGTCAGCGATGAAAAGGATCAATTGCAGGAAGATTTCAGCAATATGATTATCCAAAGCAGAATTCAGGAATCACAGGAACCCTACAGAATACGGCTTTTCAAGACTTGCAAAAAATAATCTTCCAAACGGAAGAATTATTTTGTATCATTTCGATTTTATTTATACATCCATGAAATTTCCATGGTCAGCTCACGTAATATATACCTAGATAAGTAAAAATATTATGGAAAAAGCAAAATACTCTTATGAAAATGCTGGAATTTACAAGGACATTGCAAGCGCTTTAGGACTTTAAATAACTTGTGAATTGTTGTGATAAAGTAAAGTTGTAACAGGAGTAGCTAATAAGATATAATCAT
>CAOJIB010000149.1 GCA_948436455.1 uncultured Blautia sp. | reverse complement strand
ATCATGCCGGCTATTGAGGAGCTGCAGGCAGAGGGCTACAAGGTGGTAGGCCCGATCGGAGCGGATTCCGTTTTCCATCAGGCGGCCATCGGCCGGTACAACAGCGTGCTGTCCCTGTATCACGACCAGGGACATATCGCGACGAAGACGCTCGACTTCGAGAAGACAATCGCGATTACAAACGGCATGCCGATCCTGCGTACTTCTGTGGATCATGGAACGGCCTTTGATATCGCCGGAAAAGGCGTTGTCAGCGCGGTCAGCATGATCGAAGCCATCCTTCTGGCGGCGAAATACGCGCCGAATTTTGTGGCCTAGGCCACAAATACGTTCCTGTATACAGGAACGGAATAACTTGATAACCCTGTTTGAGAGAGGGAGAGGAGAATTAGTATGGTAAACGGACTTAGCGGACAAAGAATGCTGCTCGGGCTTGCAATCGGCATTATCCTGCTTGTATTCCTGGTATTAAAGACGAAGGTGCAGGCGTTCCTTGCACTGATTATCTGTACCATTGTCGTAGGTGTTGTGGGCGGCATGCCGCTTCTGAACATCACGCTGGAGGACGGAAAGACCTTTGGCATTATCAATTCCGTTACGTCGGGCTTTGGCGGTACGTTGGGAAGTATCGGTATCATCATCGGCTTCGGCGTTATGATGGGACAGATTTTTGAGGTCACGGGAGCGGCCAAGACGATGGCGAATACGTTCCTGAAGCTTTTTGGCAAAAAGAGAGAAGAGGAAGCGCTGGCCCTGACAGGCTTTCTTGTATCCATTCCCATTTTCTGCGATTCAGGCTTCGTCGTACTGGCGCCCATCGCTAAGGCGATTTCCAAGGCGACAAAGAAATCCGTAATCGGGTTAGGCGTAGCTCTGGCAGCCGGCCTGGTAATCACCCACTCCATGGTTCCGCCCACACCCGGCCCGTTAGGCGTCTGCGGTATCTTCGGCGTGGACGTGGGAAAATATATCCTGCTTTCCATCGTGCTTTCTATTCCGATGGCGATTGGATGTATCGCGTACTCCAGGCTTTATCTTTCCAAGAAATATTACCGCATTGAAAATGAAAACGGTGAGATCGTGGAAATGCCTTACCAGGAGCCGGATTATGAAAAAGCGTTCAATATGGATACAAAGAATCTTCCGGGCGCGTTCGTATCCTTCCTGCCGCTGCTTCTGCCGATCGTTTTGATCCTGATCAACACCATAGCTTCCGCTCTTGGTCAGACAGAAGGCGTTATGCAGGTACTGGTATTCCTCGGACAGCCGATCGTAGCCGTAGGTCTTGGCTTAGTTGTAGCAATCTTTACCTTAGGAAAGAATCTGGACCGGCAAACGGCTGTAGCTGAGATGGAAAAGGGCATGATGTCTGCAGGTATCATCATGCTGGTAACTGGCGGCGGCGGTGCTCTGGGACAGATCATCAAGGATTCCGGCCTGGGTACCTTCATGGCGGAGGGCCTGGCACAGACGGCGATTCCGATCATCCTGCTTCCGTTGGTTGTTTCCACAGCGATGCGTTTCATCCAGGGCTCCGGCACAGTGGCTATGACAACAGCCGCCAGTATTTCCGCGCCGATTCTGACTGCTGCAGGCGTGAATCCGCTGCTGGGCGTAGTGGCATGCTGCGTAGGCTCTTTATTCTTCGGTTACTTTAACGACAGCTACTTCTGGGTAGTGAACCGGACGTTGGGCGTACAGGAAGCAAAGGATCAGCTGAAAGTCTGGTCTGTAACCTCTACCGTTGCATGGGCGATTGGTGTTGTAGAGGTTTTGGTATTAAGTATTTTCATGTAAGAAATGAAGAAATATCGTACGGCGGAAGGCTTGCTCTTCCGCCGTATTTTTGTTAGGATTAGGCTATAGAGAGGCTGCGATGTTTTTACATCCTAGGAAGAATAGAGGGAAAGAAGGTGCAAGGCGATGCTGGCGGCGGAGAGACACGCGGCGATTATCAAACAGGTCCTGGAAAATGGAAGCGCACAGGTGGAGGAACTGGCAAAGATTCTAAAGGTCAGCCCGATGACGATACGCAGAGATCTTCTCAAGCTGGAGGAGAGTGGGCAGATCGAGAGATGCCATGGCGGCGCGGTAGCGAAGCAGGAAGTGGCGTATGCGGATAAGCAGATCCGCAATAAAAGAGAGAAGAATCACATTGCGGACGTTTGTGCAAAACTGGTATCCGCTGGAGATACCGTTTTTTTGGACGCCGGGACGACCACCTTTGAGATTGCCGCGAGAATCTGCAATCTGCCGGGGTTGACGATCGTTACCAATGACCTGGAAATCGCCCAAGTGGTAAACGGCGGTAGCGCGGAGCTGGTGGTGTGCGGCGGCATGGTCCAGAAATCCACCGGGAGTATGATGGGCTATTATGCGACACAGCTTCTAAAGGATTTCAGTTTTGACGTGGGATTTTTTGGCGCGGCTTCGATCAACGAACGGCTGGAAGTTATGACGCCTACGGTGGATAAGGCGTTCTTAAAAAGAGAAGTGTCCATGCGCTGCGAAAAATCCTACCTGGTCGCGGACAAATCCAAGTTTGGCCGGCAGTCCATGGTGAAGATCAACGCGCTGGGGGATTATACCGCAGTCGTAACCGACTATAGCTTCAGCTTGCAGGAAAAGGAAATTATTCAACAAGAGAAAATTACCATTATAGAGATACAGGCGTAGAAGGCGCGAGGAATTCATACTTTGCCGTTGCGCGGCCGCTGTGCTTGTGCTACTATTAGTAGAGATAGCGCGACAGAGCGCTGTACACTGCGTTGTACGGTAGTTGGGATAGGGTGATTTGGGTGAAGCATTCAGAATATACAAATAATGAAAAAGAAGCGGATAGGCCGCAGATCGATCGAGAGCGCGTAGCGATGGATCTCATTCACGCGTCCCTGAATTCCGGGCCGTGGAGTATGGAATTTAACGAAAATGGCGAGATGACTTCCTGCGTTTGGACAGATACGTTCCGACATATGCTGGGCTATAAGAGCGTAGAAGATTTTCCGAACGTACTGGAATCCTGGTCCGATTTGCTGCATGACGAAGATAAGTCCCATGTTATGCAGGAGTATTGGGATACGGTGCGGGATTATACCGGCGTCAAGACGTATAATGTGGAATATCGCCTGCTGACGAAAAATCATGGGTGGAGATGGTTCCATGCGGCCGGCCGTCTGGCCAGGCGGGAAGATGGAACGCCCATTGCCTTTTACGGCCTTTTTGTGGATATCGATAACCAAAAAAGGATGAGCGAACAGCTGCAGCGGCAAACGGTGCAATTACAGGAATCTCTGGCGGCTGCGCAGTATGCGAACCAGGCCAAAACCACATTTCTTAACAATATATCTCACGATATCCGAACGCCGATGAACGCGATCATCGGCTTTACGAATCTTGCGCTGGAGAATAACGATGCGGACACCCAGCGGGAATATTTAAAGAATATCGCTGTTTCCTCCAAGCATCTTCTGGGATTGATCAATAATGTCCTGGAATTATCAAAAATTGAGAATCAAAAGGTGGAGCTTGAGGAGGCGCTGATTGATCTTAACGATCTCTATGATGAGCTGGAAGCGATGCTTCGCATCAATCTGGAAAAGAAACGCCTAAGTTACACAGTAAATCTGCATGTCCAACACGCACACCTGTATATGGACTCGACACATTATACGCAGATCTTTTTAAATATCGTAAGCAACGCCATTAAATATACGCCCGCGGACGGCAGGATTACTGTTGGCTGCGAAGAAATTCCTGGCGATACGCCGGATACCTGCATATTGGAAACGGTGATCCGGGATAATGGAATCGGAATGTCCGGCGAATTTTTGTCTCATGCCTATGAGTCGTTTGCTAGAGAGCGGACGTCCACGGTCAGCGGTATACAGGGGACGGGACTGGGACTTGCTATTGTCAAAAATCTCGTTGCACTGATGAAAGGCACGATTCATATAGAGAGTCAGCCGAACCATGGGACGACGGTGACGATCCGGACGCCCCATCGGCTGGGCGATCTTTCCAAGGTGAAAAACGCAGGCGAATCCAGCGAGATCGATTACAGCGTGTTGGCAAAGAAGCGCATTTTGCTGGCGGAAGATATTGACATCAATGCAATCATTGCAACGAAGCTCCTTTCGGATAAGGGATGCGTCGTTGAGCGGGCGAAGGATGGCATCGAATGTGTGGATATGCTGCAAAAGGCGGAAGAGGGATATTACGATCTGGTGCTTATGGATATCCAGATGCCGAATCTGGACGGATATAACGCCGCAAAACTCATCCGCGCCTTTGAAGACAGGAAGAAAGCGGCCATTCCGATTCTGGCAATGACGGCGAACGCTTTTCGGGAAGATTTTGACAAAGCAATGGAATGTGGAATGAACGGCCATATTGCAAAGCCTCTTGACGCGGAGAAAATGTTTCGGACGATTACGGACGTTTTATGAAAAAAGACGGCGCCTGACGAAGACTGATACATCATTGGAGCAGAGAAGGAGAAATGGGGCTGTCGGGAAATAGATAGCCCAAAATAGGGGAGGAGGTGACCGGCATTGGT
>CAOJIB010000148.1 GCA_948436455.1 uncultured Blautia sp. | reverse complement strand
GGAAATACAAAGGAGGGTAATCCATAGGATGATGCCGCCGCTATGAATGGTCAAAAAGGCGGCCAATAGCAGCAGGACGCCGCTGATTAACCTGGTTTTAAACATTTAGGCTTCCTCCTTTATACCTCCATATCTTCGGTCTCTTTCATTATACTTCTCAATAGCCTTGATTAATTCCTCCCGGTGGAAATCCGGCCAGGCCACATCGGTGAAATAGAATTCCGTATAGGCCATTTGCCACAGGAGATAATTGGAGAGGCGAAGCTCCCCGCTGGTTCGAATCATCAGGTCGGGATCGGGCAGGCCGGCAGTATCCAGATAGCTGGAAATCGTCTCTTCGGTGATATTATCTGGCTGCAGACGGCCCTCTGTGCAGTCTTTGGCCATACGCCGCATACCACGGGTAATCTCGTCGCGGCTGCCGTAATTGAGCGCGATCTGGAAATGCAGTTCGTGAAATTGGCTGGAGTATTCTTCGAGATCCAAGATTTTTTGCTGGATATCTGCGTCAAAGGCAGAGATATCGCCTAGGATCCGGACTTTCATACGATTTTTTTCTGCGATTTTTAGGCATTTTTTCAGGTAATTCCGGAAAAGACGCATCAGTACGTCAATTTCTTCGCGGGAACGTTTCCAATTTTCTGTGGAAAACGCGTATACGGTCAGATATTTAATGCCCAGGGCTTTCATATCGTCGCAGATTGTTTCCAGATTGGCACATCCCTTTACATGGCCGTAGCTTCTGGGCATGCCTTTTGCCTTGGCCCAGCGGCCATTGCCGTCCAGTATGATCGCCACATGATTCGGTACGTTCATATTGTCCTCCTACTTTATGAAAGGTCGTAATGCTGCGGGCGCTGAAAAGTCTTTGAAATGGAAAGAGAGCTCATGACTGATGAGCCCTCTGGTATCCATCCTACACAGTTAAGATCTCTTTGGATTTCTTTTCTACCGCGCCGTCCACTTCTTTGATAAATTTATCCGTGGATTTCTGGATTTGGGTTTCCAATTCCTTGATGGTGTCTTCGGAAACATCTTCTTTTGCCAGTTTTTTGAAGGTATCGTTTGCGTCCCGGCGAATATTGCGGATTGCGACCTTGGCGGCTTCTCCGCGTTTTTTCACGTCCTTTACAAGCTCTTTACGACGTTCTTCAGTCAATTCCGGAAATACCAGACGGATAATCTTCCCATCGTTGTTGGGATTTAAGCCCAGGTCGGAGGTTAGGATCGCTTTTTCAATACCCTTGATCAGGCTGCTTTCCCAGGGCTGTATCTGAAGCATCCGCGCTTCAGGTACGGTGATATTGGCTACCTGCTGCAACGGGGTAGGGGTTCCGTAATAGTCCACGGTAATCTTATCCAGGATGTGGGGATTGGCGCGTCCAGCACGGATGGTGGACAATTCCGTCTCCAGACCGCTTAATGTCTTTCCCATTTTACTTTCATACTTTTGAATTCGCTCATCCATAGTGTTCTCTCCTTCTTTTTTTCTATGAAATACTCCGGAGGGAGCATTTTTATACAGTCACTTTTGTGCCGTTAAATTTCCCATGCACGGCATGGAGAATACTGTTTTCTTCCTCCAGGGCGAATACCAGCATCGGCATTTTGTTTTCCATACACATAATGGAAGCGGTCATATCCACGGCGGCCAGCTTTTTGGCGATTACTTCTTCAATGGATATTTCTTCGTATCGTTTGGCCTGAGGATTCTGCTTTGGATCGCTGTCGTAGATGCCGTCCACAGCCTTTGCCAGAAGGATGGCTTCTGCGTTTATCTCTATGGCTCGCAGCACGGTAGCCGTATCTGTAGAGAAATACGGATGGCCGGTGCCGCCGGCGAAGAAGACGATTCTTCCATGAAGGAAACTGCTTTCCACACTTTCCTTGGAGTAAAGCTTTGAAAAACCGCCGCAGGCAAAGGGCGTGTAGATATCGGTTTTCAATCCCACATGGCGGCAGAGATCCGCCACATAGATACAGTTCATGACAGTGGCCAGCATACCGATCTGATCCGCCTTTACCCTGTCCATTGTTCCGCTTGTCCGGCCTCTCCAGAAATTGCCGCCGCCAATGACGATACCCATCTGGCAGCCGTCCTTGGTGGCAGTTTGGATCTGTTTTGCTACGGAAAGTACGGTAGCTTCGTCAAACCCGAATTTATTTTCTCCGGCAAGGGCCTCGCCGCTTAATTTAAGCAGTACACGTTGCATTTTATCGACCATCCTTTGTTTTCGTATGCTTTATTTACAATTGCTCTGCTAGTTGTTATTCATCAAGTTAGTTGTTGTTTTCGCGGTAAGCATGAACAACAGGTGCCTTTTTATACCTTAGTATGCAGAAAGGTTGCCAGTGGTAAGCTTTCTGTATCCAGCCGTTTTTAATTACTATAAACGGCGGTAACGGTTTCGGAACCGTCATCGTTCTGCGTCGTATATACGGTAAAGCCGTCGTAATAGTAGTAGCCGATCCGACGGCCGGTAGACTCATCCTCATCGTATTCCATACTTGGGGGACTTCCCACACGTCCGTCGCTAATCATCTGATCCAGCGTTTTTCCAACGTATTCGGATGCCGCGCTGGAAGGATCCTCCGGCTCATCCGGCGGTGCGATATCCGGCTCGTCCGTAGGAGCGGGCGTAGGCTCTGTGGAAGCATTGGGCGCTTGCGTGGGCGTAGGCGTCGTCTCCGAAGAAGTACTGTCGCTATCGCCATCCTCCTCCGAATCTTCTATACCCATCCGGGCCTTAGCGGCGGATAGAGTGGAATCCTGTTTTTTCGTAACCGTATTGGTGTATTGTGCGTAAGGAATCCCGCTGTCGTCCAGGCGGAGGATATATTCTTCAGTAATGGACAGATCCAACTCCCGGAAGAAACAGTTCATGGAAGGCTCCATGTCTTTATAGGCAATCTGAAAATCATATTTTACGACCTTGCTGCCAGTGCTGTTTGTATTATTTTTGTTGTAGTACAAAAGCGCCTGCTCCTGGTCTTTCAGCGTAAAGTTTTCCTGGATCAGGTCAGCCCCCCAGCTGTCGCCGTCATAATCTTCTTCCGAATCTTCGGAATTTGTCGGGGTTGGGCGCATATAAAACTCGGAAATTTCCCGTCCGGTTCGATTGGTAATAACGACTTCTGCAGAATCGGTGGATTTTGTTCCCAGATATTTGGTGATTTTGGATTTGTCAATGCCTTTATCTTGCTGCATAGTCACCACATCGCCGCTGCTGGCGTCTGCGGTCGTATCTACCGTCTGGTCGATAGATGCTGTTTCTTCCTGGTCTTTTTTCTTTCCGCAGCTGCTAAGTGAAAAGCAGAGCAGAAGGATTCCGACATATAAGGGTATATATTTTTTCTTCATGATTAGTTCCTCCTCGTTTTGACTCCGAAGATATACGTTCAAAGAAATAGTATGCAATGCTTTGTGGGCCGTCCTTTTGGAAAGTTCTCCTTCGGAGCATCGCCGGCTATTATGTATCTGAAATGCTTTTCAGATATGGGCGCGGGGTGCTGTTGTTGTAGCCTGATCGCTTTGCTATAAGTACACTTTTTATTATATCGGGTATCCGGGACTTGTCAACCAAATCCGTTTATTTTATATATTTTTAAGAGTTTTATAACAGTTTGCCGCCGCATTTTTTCACTTTTTTAAAAAAGGAGACTTTGGAACCGATGGTTTCCAAAGCCTCCTGCATGCTTTTGTATGCAAATAGCTGCAATACACAAAGTGCGCCCCGGTATGACAGGCTTTTGCATTTTTTGTTATTTTTCCAGTAGCTTCGTCCAGCTTGCTTTTTGCTGTGTGTCGTCCTGGCTGTTGGTTTGATTCGTCTGTGTCATATTCTGTAGTTCTTCCTGGCTGGGGTAACATACCGGCCGGCGGATATAGCGGAAGGAAGCGGAATATGCTTCACCTACAGTTACGCCGTTCTGACCGGAAGAGCAGTGTACGGCGATCCAGTCTCCGTTGTCTGTCTGTCCGCAAAGAATCCCTACATGATTGTTACTACCGGCTTCCGGTCCTCGCTGGAAGACCAGATCTCCTGGCTGCGCGTCTATTTCCGCGACGGTTAGAGCATTGTTCCACTGATCGGTAGTACCGTCGCCGATCTGGACGCTCATAGAGGTATCGTTATAACCGTTATTGAAGGCCCAGCTCACAAAGCCGCTGCAGTCCAGTCCATAAGCTCGCATAAAGCCGGTGCTTGTGCTGCCTTCGGCGTCTACCGTTACAGGTTCGCCCCAACTGGAGTCCCAGCCCAGGACGTTGGATTTGCCGCCCCAGAAATAGCCGATTTTTCCAACTAGAGTATAGGCGGAGGCAATGACGTTGACCCGTTCTTCGGATACTTCGTCGCCGACGCTTTGGCGGACGAAGCCTTTGGCGGCCGTAACGGTGGCGCACAAAAGCTGGCAGTCAGTTTCCACGTATTTTTTTAAAAATTGCCGATCCTTTTTCGGGATCTTTTTTTCTTTTATGTAATAATTAATGTGACGGTTTCCATAAGTAACCTTTGTAATGTCTTGTTTGTCTCGGATCACCGGATTGAGCATGGCAAAAATCTTGGCCAGCTCCTTTTTGGCACTTCCATCCAGCATAAAAGAAGATTTTCCGGCCTGCGTTTGCTCATATACATATATAGCCAAGACGTCTTGCCA
>CAOJIB010000147.1 GCA_948436455.1 uncultured Blautia sp. | reverse complement strand
TTGAACTATTCTGTAATGATTTGTTTTTAAATGTCTTTCATAACTGTTTTTTATCCTTTACAGTTACGGCATAGGATTTTGTGAAAATCTTTCCATAAATAAACGGCGTTTTTGAAAGAGCGATAGATTCGATGGCGTCGGATAGAAGATGGATGTAAACGGCCGGCGTATAAGACGTTGGATAGAGGGTTGAGTATATAAACGGTGCGGATAAAAGGGAATTCCCGGATCCGTTTGATAAGGAGGTTATAGCGATGGCATTGAGCGATTATGCTGCAGCATCCAGACAAGGGAGGCGCAGATACCAGGCGGCGCTGATGAAGGGAGAATATCCGTATCTCCCGGCGCTGGACGATATTCTGTCGTATACAGAGGTGGCGGCGACGGTCAGCTTAGGCCTGATCGATATTCCGCTGTCAAAGCTGGTCGGAACAAAAACGGCGGGGCGAACAAACGCTTTTGCTAATAATTTCATGCCGCTTCTGCCGGAAAATTCAGAATTTGGACGCAAGTGGGCGTCTTTGTACGATCATCAGATCAATGAAGGCATTCGGGAACCGATTGTGGCCTTTGAATTTATGAACCAGTTTTACGTACAGGAGGGAAATAAGCGCGTCAGCGTTATGAAATATCTGGAAACGGACAGCATTACTGGAAGTGTTACCCGGCTGGTTCCAAAAAGAACGGACGACAAGGAAAACCGGCTGTATTATGAATTCCTGGATTTTTATGAAGTATCGAATTTCTGTGACATTTGGTTTACCCGGGAGGGCAGCTACCGCAAGCTTTTAACACTGATGGGGAAGAAAAAGGGAGAGATCTGGGATGATGAAGAAAGAAGGTCTTTCCAGTCGGCCAGCGCCAAATTCGGAAAAGCCTTCAAAAAAGCCCACGGGGAAAAACTGGAAATAAATGCTTCGGATGCATTTTTGCTGTATGTGGAAATCTATAGCTATAAGCAGGTAGTAGAAGAAACAGAAAACGAAATCTACCGGGCGCTCCAGAAAATGTGGAAAGAAATCGTACTGGCGGCCCATGGAGATCAGGTGGAGCTGATGCAGAATCCGCAGGAATGGAAGCCGTCCTTCATTGGACGTTTGTTGCCTACGGACCCGTTCTCTCCGGATATCGTAAAGATTGCTTTCATCTATCCAAAGACAAAGGAAACCTCTAGTTGGACTTACGCTCATGAGCTGGGGCGTATGCATATGGAGCAGGCCTTTGAGGGAAAGGTCCAGACGATGGCCTTTGAAAATGCAGATACCAGCGAGCAGGTAAAAGAGGCCATTGACCAGGCGGTGGCGGCCGGCTGCAATCTAATCTTTACTACGGCTATTCAGATGGTCAGCCAGAGCGTCCGTTCTGCGATCCTGTACCCTAAAGTGAAGATTTTCAATTGCTCTATTAAAATGCCCTATTCGTCGATCTGCACATATTCCGCCCGGATGTATGAGTCTAAATTCCTTTTAGGGGCGGTGGCGGCGGCCATGTCCCGGACAGAGCGGCTGGGGTATGTGGCCAATTATCCCATTTACGGCTCGGTGGCGAATATTAACGCCTATGCGCTGGGCGCAAAAATGATCAATCCCTATGCGAAGGTATACCTGGAATGGTCGGGTGTGGAAGGGACAAACGCCAGGGAGCGGCTGCAGCAGGAAGGGATTTTGTTTATTTCCGATAAAGATATGATCACGCCAAGCAGCGCTTCCCGGGAGTATGGGCTGTATGTAAAGAAAGAGGATGGAGCCTTGGAAAATCTGGCGACGCCCATTTGGCATTGGGGAAAATTCTACGAGCAGATCGTACGGAATCTCTTCCGGGGCAGCAGCGATACAGACGCCCAAAAAGGGAAAAAGGCTGTCAATTACTGGTGGGGCATGTCGGCGGACGTCATTGACGTCATCTGCTCGAAAGCTATGCCCAGGGAAACGCTCCGGTTGATCGAATTTCTAAAGGCGTCCATCCGCTATGGGAATTTTCAGCCTTTTGAAGGTCCGCTGGTTTCCGGGGACGGCACGCTTCAATGTGAGGAGGGGCAAAGCCTTTCACCGGAGGAGATTATCACCATGGACTGGCTGGCGCCGAACGTGGTAGGAAGGATTCCTGAATTTAGCGAATTAACAGAGGAGGCCCAGGAGCTGGTACGGCTGCAGGGCGTAAAAACCGATGGAACCAATACAGAAGAATAACCGTATGCGTATTTTAGTACTGGCTGATGAAAGATCGAAATTTTTGTACGATTATTATGAACCGGAACGTTTGAAGGACATAGACTTGATTATTTCTTGCGGGGATTTGAAACCGGAATATTTAAGTTTTTTTGTAACTTTATGCAATGTGCCGCTTTTGTATGTCCGCGGAAACCATGACGGCATCTATGAGCAGACGCCTCCAGACGGGTGTATTTGCGTAGAGGATGATATCTATGTGTATAAGGGAATACGTATTTTAGGCTTGGGAGGCTCTATGGAATATATTCCTGGGGCGAAAAATCAGTATACCGAGCGACAGATGCGGCGGCGGGTACAAAAGCTTGCATTCAAATTATGGCGGCACCGCGGCTTTGATATTCTCGTTTCTCACGCCCCGGCCTATCACGTCAACGATCTGGAGGATCTGCCCCACCGGGGCTTTAGGATCTTTCGGACTCTCATGGAAAAATACGAACCGGCGTTTTTTTTCCACGGACACGTACATTCCAATTACAGTCGATATTTCAAGCGGCAGGATACCTTCGGAAAGACTACGGTTATTAATGCCTACGATCATTATATTGTGGAGTATCCGAAAGATTCCCCCGAACGCCCATAAAGGCCGTCGTTTTGCCGGCGAGGAAAAGGAACCGATTCGCAAGACGCATTGGAAAAATACACAACAAAGAGAAAGGCTGCAGGATTCGCAGAGAAGATCGTGGGATCTGCGTCTGCCAATGCTGGATGCGCCATGGAAGGAAAAATGAAAGAATTTTTTCAGAAATTCCGGCTTGTTTTGCACAGGAACGGCAAAACGCTGCTTTTATTTGAGATCGCTTATAGGATCGCCAGTTATATGATTATCCTGGAGATCATGCGCGCCGCCGTTTCCTATGCGCTTAAGCTGGGAAATTACAGCAATTTAACGGCGGAAAATTTCCTGCCCTTTATGCAGAAACCTTATACGATCCTTTTGTTTTTGCTTGTAAGCGCGGTTTTGCTTTTCCTGGTCATCTGGGAAATCGCGGCGCTTCTGCTTTGCTTCTGGTACAGTATGGAGGATCGAAAGGTCTATATCAGCGATCTGCTTTTTTCGGGTTTTCAAAAGACGGTTAAACTGGTAAAGGCTCATCCGCTGCTCTGGCTTTTTTTTGCCGGTTCCGTTGCGCCTTTTTTGCAGTTGCAGTTTTTTATCCGGGAGGTCTCGTACGTAAAGCTTCTTCAATACGCCGCGAGGGTGATTTATGAACAGGTTTCCAATGAATGGCTCTTAGCGGCCGTGCTTTTTTTGCTGCTCTTTTTGTCTTACCTGTGCTGCTTTGGGCTGCCTTTCTGGCTGCTGGAAGAAGAGAAGGGCTGGCAGGGACTGCGGCAGAGCTGGCGCATGAACCGAGGGTATTTTTGGAAGAATATAGGCGGCGCAGTATTTCTGCAAGGGCTGGTCCTTGTCATTTCTACATTTATGTATCTGATGGCCATGACGGTTGCCGTGCTGATGGCCATGCGCGGGGATACGAACGAGGGAATTATTTCTTCGCTGCTGGTGTACAGTGATTGGGTCAATCTGGGTCTGGGCCTGGTCTCCGGTTCTTTGAATATTACGTTGGGCAGCGCGTTCTTTTTTGTCATTTACAGGCTGCGGGGGCAGAATCTTCCGGTACAATGGCAGGAAGCAGAGGAAAGGGGCCATTTGCCTGTGCTGGCGAAAATGGAAAAGCGGCGGGCCATCGCCATTGTAATGACAATGGTATTTCTTCTGGAATTGCTCTATGTGGCGTATCTGGCCGGAAGATCCAGGGAAATTTCCAGGGACGTGCTTGTAGGAACGCAGATTACCGCCCACCGAGGCGGCGCCAAGTATGCGCCGGAGAATACGCTGGCGGCTTTGGCGTATGACAAGGAGCAGCATGCGGATTATGCGGAAATAGATGTGCAGGAAACAAAAGACGGCGTTCTGGTGTTGCTGCACGACGATAATCTTAAGCGTACAACCGGATTGAAAAAGAATATTTGGGATACGTATTATTATCAGATACGGACGCTGGACGCCGGCAGCTTTTTCAAAAAGGAGTATCAAGGGGAACGGATTCCCACGCTGAGGGAGGCGATCCAGTTTTGCGGCGATGAGCTGAATCTGATTATAGAGATTAAGTACAACCGATATAACGCAGATATTGTCCAAAAGGTAGTAACGATGGTGGAGGATCTCGGCGTAGCGGAAAAGGTGATTATCTGCTCCATGAGCTATCGTTTTTTGGAAGAGGTGCGGGAGAGAAATCCGAAGATTACCACCAGCTATGTCATGTCCGTGGCTTATGGAGATATGCAGAATCTGGAAGCGGCGGACTGCTTAAGCGTGCAGTATGGATCGATCAATAGCCGCTTTGTGGAAAGGGCTCATGCGGCCGGAAAGGCAGTCCATGCCTGGACGCCGAATACCCGCTGGCAGCTGGAACGTATGCAATACTGTCAGGTGGATA
>CAOJIB010000146.1 GCA_948436455.1 uncultured Blautia sp. | reverse complement strand
TATGACCCTCTGCTTGTAAGGCAGATGCTCTCCCAGCTGAGCTAAGACCCCATATCATATTCACAAGTCTTTTTCGTAACCTGCTCCGTTATTATATACTAGCTTTTCTCCATTTGTCAACCACTTTTTCAATAAATTTCCTTTTACCTCTCTGCGATCATTATTTTTCAACGCTTATTTATCCACTTTCTCTGGGTTTACGTAATATTATCCACAATTTGTGGATAAGTTGTGGATAAGTTGTAGATTTTTTCTTCTTTTCCACATCCTTCCACTTAGAATTCCTCTTTCATAGGATTTTTCCCCTGTTTTTATACTACTTTCAATCGTCCTATGCCTTCGTGGTTTTGTGTACAACCTTATACACAGTCTTTGGCTTATTTTTAAAATCCCTGCAACTTCTGTGGATTTTTCCATTGCTTTATCCACACAATTATTATAATATAAGAATGGGTGTTTTTGCAATTGATCGGAATTCTTTTCAATTATTTTCTATAGAAAAAGAAACGATTGTGTAATAAGTGAGGAGACAAAAGAATGAATATAGTAGCAGAAAACTGGAATAAAATATTAAATATTGTCAAAACCGAACATGATCTAACCGACGTGTCCTTCAATACCTGGCTCGTCCCTCTACAGGTATACGGCGTTTCCGATAATCTCGTTACAATTCTGGTTCCTTCTGCAGAAATGGGACTGAATTATATCAGCAAAAAGTATAAACTGCCGCTGCAGGTAGCTATTTCTGAAGTTACGGGAATGGATCCCTGTGAAATAGAGTTTATCCTTCCCAAAGATATTCCAGATAAAAAACCGCTTCCCAAAGAAAAATCTTCTATTAATATAAGAAGCCAGGAAGCTCATCTGAACCCAAAATATATTTTTGACACCTTCGTCGTAGGAAGCAACAACAAATTCGCTCACGCCGCTTCCCTAGCCGTGGCCGAATCTCCAGGCGAAATCTATAACCCGCTCTTTATCTACGGCGGCGTAGGACTTGGAAAAACCCACTTAATGCATTCTATCGCCCATTTTATTCTGGAAAATAACGCGCAGAGTAAAGTGCTTTACGTCACCAGCGAAGAATTTACGAACGAAGTCATCGACGCCATTCGTAACGGAAACAACAAATCCATGACGCAATTCCGAGAAAAATATAGAAATATCGACGTGCTTTTGGTAGACGACGTACAATTTATTATAGGAAAAGAATCTACCCAGGAGGAATTTTTCCATACGTTTAATTCGCTGCACAGCGCGAAAAAACAAATCATTATATCCTCGGACAAGCCCCCAAAAGATATGGAAATCTTAGAAGACCGTATCCGTTCTCGTTTTGAATGGGGCCTGATCGCCGACATTTCTTCTCCCGATTATGAAACCCGGGTGGCGATCCTTAAGAAAAAAGAAGAAATGGACGGTTATAATATTAATGAAGATGTGATAAAATATATCGCCACAAATATAAAAACAAACATCCGGGAGTTAGAAGGCTCTCTGAACAAGGTCATGGCCTTCTCCCGCCTGGAAAACCTGGAGGTTACGGTAGAATTGGCGGAACAGGTCTTACAGGATATCATTTCTCCAGATGAAAAGAAAAACCTCACGCCTGAGTATATCATTGAAATCGTGGCTGAACATTTTGATGTAACCGTAGAAGAATTAAAAGGAAGCAAACGAAGCTCGAAGATCGTCGGCCCTCGGCAGATCTTTATGTATCTTTGCCGGAAAATGATCGACATGCCCTTAAAATCCATTGGGAAATTTTTGGGAGGCAGGGATCATACGACCATTATGCACGGCTGCGAAAAGATTGAACAAGAGCTTCTTTCCAATAGTACGATGCAAAATACGATAGAAACCCTCATGAAAAAGATTAACCCTCATTAAAAATTGCCTTATATCCATCAGAATTTTGTTTTTCCACATTTTGAATCGGTTTATCCACTTTATCAAGCGGATAGCTTGTGCATATGAGGGGGACGCCTGTGTATAAAAAATATGCCTAAAAAATCCCACAAGTTTTACACAAGCTGTACACAACCTTTTTGGAAACCTTACGGCGGGTTATCCTTTCTGGGATTTCCTGTTTTTCCCGGGCTAAGAAAGCTTTTTCACATATTCACATCCTCTACGACGAAGACGATGAATTATTTATTATATTTTTTCCTAAACCACATGATTTTTCCAGGAAAGGAGTTATGCACATCATGAAAATCATCTGTTCCAAATCCAGCCTCTCTAAGAGCGTGAATATCTCTTTGAAAGCTGTTCCTTCCAAAACGACGATGCCCATCTTAGAATGCATCCTAATCGACGCGACAACCGGCCAGATTAAATTTACTTCCAATGACATGGAATTAGGTATTGAAACAATTGTAGAAGGCGTTATTGAAGAAAAAGGAACGATTGCTCTAGACGCGAAGATCTTTTCTGAAATCATTCGAAAGCTTCCAGATAACGATGTGATTATTACTACAGATGCGAATCTAAATACAACCATTCTTTGTGAAAAGGCAAAATTTCACATTCCCGGCAGATCTGGCGAAGATTTTGTTTATCTTCCTTCAGTGGAACGGGAAAACGGACTGACGATTTCTCAGTATACATTAAAAGAAATGGTTCGGCAGACGATCTTTTCCATCGCCATGAATGAAAATAATAAAATGATGACGGGAGAATTATTCGAAATTAATCATAATACTCTGAAAATTGTTTCTCTGGACGGGCATCGTATTTCCATTCGCAAGATGGAATTAAAAAGAGAATATGAAAACTGTAAAGTTATTGTACCTGGAAAGACCTTAAGCGAAATCAGCAAAATCCTTTCTAATGAAGTAGACGATCAGGTGAGTATTTTCTTCTCCCAGAATCATATCGTTTTTGAATTTGACCAGACGTTGGTAGTTTCCCGTCTGATTGAGGGAGAATACTTTAAGATCGACCAGATGCTTTCCAGCGATTATGAAACGAAGCTGACCGTTCAGAAAAAAGAATTTCTGGACTGCATCGATCGGGCGACGCTGCTTGTTCGGGAAGGAGACAAGCGGCCGATTATCATCCATATTACCGACGACGTTATGGAATTGAAAATCGATTCGGCCATGGGTTCGATGAACGAAGAAATCGATATTACAAAAGAAGGCAAAGATATCTTAATTGGCTTTAATCCAAAATTCCTCATCGACGCGCTGAAGGTAATCGAGGAGGAAACCGTTTCCATCTATTTGGTAAATCCAAAAGCTCCCTGCTTTATCCGGGATGAAGGAAACACTTATACGTACCTGATACTGCCTGTAAATTTTAATCATTGAAAAGAGGAGAGCTTTGGAAGAGAAAATTATTTTTCAATTAAAAGATGAATTTATAAAATTAGGCCAGATACTAAAAGCCGCAGGATTTGTAGACGACGGCGTACAGGCAAAATATGTGATTCAGGAAGGCCTTGTGAAGGTAAATGGAGAAACGGAAACACGCCGTGGAAAAAAGCTCCGAAGCGGAGATATCGTAACTTTTAAGGATAAGGAAGTGGAAATCGGCAGGTGACGACGCCATGTATATTGAATCTGTGGAGCTGAAAAATTTCCGTAATTATGCGTCGGCCGGTATTCAGTTCCATCCAGGAATCAATCTTTTCTATGGAAATAATGCGCAGGGAAAGACAAATATTCTAGAGGCCGTCTATTTATGCGGAACGACGAAATCCCATAGGGGTAATAAGGATCGAGAAATCATTCGCTTTCAAGAAGAAGAAGCCCATATTCGTATGATGGTGCAAAAAGAATACAGAACCTGCCGGATCGATATGCATCTGAAAAAGAATAAGCCGAAGGGAATCGCCATAAACGGCATTCCCATCAAAAAGGCGAAAGAGCTTTTTGGAACGACCAATCTGATCTTTTTTTCCCCGGAGGATCTGCATTTGATCAAAAACGGGCCGGGAAGTAGAAGAAGATTCCTGGATTTGGAATTGTGTCAGCTGGATCAGGTTTATCTAGCGCAGCTATCTAGCTACCAGCACATTTTGAATCAGCGAAACAGACTTTTAAAGGAGATCCGTCATGCGCCGAAAATGGCGGATACGCTGGATGTGTGGGATCTGCAGCTTGTACAGTACGGCGAAAGAATCCTACGGATGCGTCGGAAATTTTTAGAAGAATTGAATGAAACGATCGGGAAAATTCATCAAAGGCTCACCGGAGGTATGGAACAGCTCTCTCTTACATATGAACCAAATGTGGGAGAGGAGGCCTTTGCAAGGAATCTTTTCGAATGTCGGGAAAGAGATTTGAAATTGCAGACAACTACCGCGGGACCTCATAGGGATGATTTTTGCGTAACGGTTAACGGTATGGATCTTCGAAAATTCGGTTCCCAGGGACAGCAAAGAACCGCGGCTCTTTCTCTGAAGCTTTCAGAAATTGTTCTTGTAAAAGAAAAGATTCAGGATACGCCGATTCTTTTACTGGATGATGTGCTTTCCGAGTTGGATAAGAATCGTCAGAAATACCTTTTGGAATATATTGAAAATATTCAGACGCTGATTACCTGTACAGGACAGGAAGATTTTCTGGAAAATAAATTCCAGATTCATAAGATTTTTTATGTAGAGGATGGGAAAGTATGTTTGGCAAACGGTTAGACTTCATTTTGACAAGGAAGTCTGTAGTATGATAAAGTATGCGTAAGGCAA
>CAOJIB010000145.1 GCA_948436455.1 uncultured Blautia sp. | reverse complement strand
TACGAGATAAAGTATGTAGGATAGCGTGACTGGAGTTCAGACGTGTGCTCTTCCGATCTATTCGATCTGGATAATAAAAAAGTCCTCTATAGTCAGGGGATTTATCAACGCGTCTATCCGGCCAGTATTACAAAAATCATGACCGCCATGCTGGCGCTTCGATATGGCGATCTGGAGGAAATGATTACCGTCGGCCCGGAAGTGACGAATCTGGAAGCCGGTTCTCAGGTCTGCGGCCTGTGGGTAGGAGACCGGGTATCGCTGGATCAGCTGCTTCATGCGCTACTGGTCTATTCTGGCAATGATGCGGCGGCCGCCATTGCCGTTCATATTGGCGGCACAATTGAGGATTTTGTGACTATGATGAACGACGAGGCCACACGCTTGGGCTGTACGGGCACGCATTTCACCAATCCCCATGGGTTACAGAATACAGAGCATTATACGACTCCCTACGATATTTACCTGATGCTGCAGGAAGCGCTAACCTACAAAGAATTTGTAGATATGATTCAGCTGGGGAATTATTCTCTGGAAACGCTTCACGAAGACGGTACTACAGCCAATATCCCTCTGGAGGCGACGGATCATTATTTAACCGGAGAATCTACGCCGCCCAAGGACGTTACGATTCTGGGCGGAAAAACGGGAACGACTTCTCTGGCTGGAAATTGTCTGGCGCTGGCCGTCCAGGACGCTTATGGAAAGCCCTATATTTCCATCGTCATGGGCGCCAATACAAAAGAATTGCTTTATGAACAGATGAATATGCTGCTAGAAAAGATTAATCAATGAAACAGAATATAGATGTAAGCTTTCATAACTCTTGTACAGCGGCTACGTAGCAGCGAGGAATTCTATGTCCGTAGTGCATATTTAATGAAAATTACAAAAAAACATTGAATTATTTCTTTGAACACACTATAATTAAAATTACAGCAGGTGCACCCTTTTCGAACGCCACGCGGCGATAGAGGCGACGTAGCCCTACAGGGGAATGCGCCCGCAGAATGGAATACCCATAGGAATTTGTGAGTTTTACAAATCGAAGAAAGGGTTACGGCCTGGTCTTATGGCTGCGGCAGAAAAGCCGGGTTCTGACAACTAATGCGTCTAAGGAGGAGAAACAGGATGGTTGAACTGATTGTAGGAAAAAAAGGCAAGGGTAAAACAAAAGTACTGTTAGACAGAGTAAATAAGGAGATTAAGTCCGCCAACGGCAGCATTGTTTATTTGGACAAGAGCACGAAACATATGTATGAGCTGAATAACAAAGTGCGCCTGATAGATGTATCGGAATATCCGTTAAAGAACAGTGATGAATTTATAGGGTTTATTTGCGGCGTTTTATCACAGGATAATGATTTGGAGCAGGTATATTTAGACAGTATGTTAAATATTGCCCGTCTGGAGGGGCTGGATGTGACAGACACCCTGACACAACTGAAAGATATCGGGGAAAAATACGGCATTTTGTTCGTTATCAGTATTTCTCTGGATAAAGACGAAATACCGGCGGCGTTCCAGGATAATGTGATCGTTGCCTTATAATACGGCGGAACGTACGCAGAACGTACCTTTCTCCGTCATAGAATCTGTTGGAAATCTTTTTCGGCATGCCAGAAGAATGCCGGCGATTCGCTTTCTGTATACTGCGGTATGAAAGACGCGGCCTATATGGGCTTCGTATGACAAAGGAGCTGTTATTTACAGAAAATCCTCTGTAAAACAGCTCCTTTTGCATGTCGGTATATACAGGCATACTTTAAGGAAATTATTCCCAAATTATTCGATAATCTTTTGCCTTTTTGTGGTAGAATGCACAAAAATATACCAGAGAAACTAAAAATCAGCGGGACAGAATGTCCAAGAGGCATAAAATACGTCCGTCGGGCATTTTCAGCTGTTTGCGGAAGCACCCTGCGGGTTCCCGACCCTGCCGAACATAGATATCAGATACAGGCCGCTAAGTCCCACAATCCCATAGATAATGCGGGAAAGCCAGGACATGTTCCCGAAAAGAAACGCAACCAGATCAAAGCCAAAAAGTGCGATTAATCCCCAATTGACGGCGCCGATGATCCCGATGGCCAGTGCTGTGTAGTCTAAACCTTTCATGTGAAAACCTCCTAAAAATATTGATAGATTCGTTTCTTACATTATTTTCCCACTGAAATTCTGTTTTATTCCTGCGCTTGTAAATTATCCCGGAAAATGTTACAATACAGCAGAAGCTTTGAATTACACTGCCGGTGCGAAAATAAAAAAGGAGCCTTTTCCTAAAATGAAGCAGACGGACGAACATACGACTTTCGCCGGAAAAGTGCTGACATTGCTGTACAAAGCCTTTACCCGGAATATTGGGACATGGCTTTTCGGAATTTTATTCGTCTATATGATAGTCAGTGCGATTATGTACCATACCAGTACGCATTATACTTCCTACCAGGTGATTTCCGGCCCTTTATCCAGAAATGAAACTTATACGGGACTGGTTCTTCGGGAGGAAACGGTGGTGACCAGCGATCTTACAGGCTATATTTCCTACTATGCCAGAGAAGGCATGAAGATCAATGCCTCTGGGATGGTTTATGGCATCAGCGCGGATCAGGCGCCTGCTGTGGCGGAGCCGCTGGATCAAAAAGATCTGGAAAAGATCCGCAAACAGATGAGCAGCTTTTCCCAGGGCTTTTCCATGAGCCATTTTAATGATACCTATAGCTTTAAATATGAATTAGAGGGAAATATTTTGCAATATTCCGGAGCGGCTGCTTCCCAGGCTGAAGGAGGAAACGGCGCGGTGACTATTTCCGGTCAGACGATCTGCCGGGCGGCGGAAGACGGGCTCGTCCTCTATTATAAAGACGGCTATGAAAAGAAAACCATAGAAAATCTAAAGGAATCGGACTTTGATCAGAATTCCTATCAAAAAACGAATTTAAAAACCATGGAGACCGTGCAGGCCGGCCAGGAAATCTATACATTGGTGACGGACGAATGGTGGAATCTGCTGATTCCCTTAAGCGAGAAACAAGCGGCCAGGTTGGAAGACAAGACCAGCATCCGTGTCAAATTCTTAAAAGACGGCATTTCTCAGGTGGGAGATATTGAGCTGATCAAAATCGACGGAAAAACCTATGGAAATCTGCTGTTTAATAAAGGATTGATCCGGTATGCTGCGGACCGTTTTTTGGACATCGAACTGGTGACGAATATACAAAGCGGTTTAAAGATTCCGCTTTCCGCTATCGTCAGCCGGGATTTTTATGTGATTCCTACAGAGTACGCTACATACGGTGGAAGCGGCAATACATTGGGCTTTTTGAAACAGGGAAAGAGCAAGGAAACGATGGAATTTATCTCTCCTGCTATTTTTGGAGAGGAAAATGGTTATTATTATGTGGAGAAATCCGAATTAAATGCAGGGGATACTCTCATCCGGGAAAAATCCTCAGACCGATACAAAATCAGTAAGACCGAAGCCCTGGAAGGCGTGTTCTGTATCAATAAGGGGTATCCGGTTTTTCGAAAAGTTTCCATCCTGGATCAAAATGAAGAATTTGCCATTGTACGTAAGGATGCCGTATATGGCCTGTCCCGATACGACTTTATCGTACAAGATGCGTCGAGGCTAGACGCGGAGGATCTTATAAAGTAAAGGAGGAGCAACGCATGATTGCAGAACAATTACAGCAGGTGGAAGAACGTATCCGGCGCGCCTGTCAGCGCTGCGGCCGCAATCCCGAAGAGGTAACGCTGATCGCCGTCAGCAAGACAAAGCCTGTAGAAATGTTGCTGGAAGCCTACCAGGAAGGCTGCAGATGCTTTGGAGAAAATAAAGTACAGGAAATTACTGCAAAATACGATCAACTGCCGGAAGATATTTCCTGGCATATGATCGGACATCTGCAGAGAAATAAAATCAAATACATCATTGACAAGGTGGCGATGATCCATTCCGTGGATTCCCTCCGGCTGGCGGAGGCTATCGAACACGAAGCTGCAAAAAGAGAGCTGACGATTCCCGTATTGGCTGAAGTAAACGTAGCGGAAGAAGAGAGTAAATTCGGCCTGAAAGTACCGGAAGTTCTACCATTTTTGGAAGCGGTCGCCAAATTCCCGCATATAAAGGTGCAGGGACTGATGACAATCGCTCCCTATGTGGAAAATGCCGAAGAAAATCGGTCGGTTTTCCGTCAATTAAAGCAATTACAGGTTGACATTGCCCAAAGAAACATTGATAATATCCATATGGACATTCTAAGTATGGGAATGACTGGAGATTACGAGGTTGCGATAGAAGAAGGAGCTACGATGGTCCGGGTAGGCACCGGGATCTTCGGGGCAAGGCAGTACGCCATATAAGAAATATAGTGTATGAGTCAATAGCCTATCGAATAGGCGTAAGATTCTGACGCATGAATCACTATAGAAGATACTTGTGGCTAAAAGCAAATACTAAAGCCTGCCGTCCAAAGGGCATGTCTCATGCCGGCAGTTTTTCTGCATACTATGGTGGAAAATAGTACCGATCGTCAAGTGAACGGTACAAAAAAACAGGAATACCTACAGTTAGGCTGGCGAATAAGTGAAATAGAAGATTGGAGAGTTTTAGAATGGGTGTTTTAGACAAGTTTTTGGATGCCATCAAATTAAATGACGATTACGATGATGACGATTACGACGATGATGATTACGATGACGGCGAAT
>CAOJIB010000144.1 GCA_948436455.1 uncultured Blautia sp. | reverse complement strand
ACACATTCCATAGATCAGGTACACGTCCTTGGCTCCGTTTCCTCGATATTTATCCAGCATGGATATACCATAAAACAAATGTCGTGCGTTAATCATTAGCGTCATAGTCAGGGTCTGCAGCGGGTGAAACGCGCCCAGCAGCATCCCTACAGTGACAAATTCTATCGATCCCGCAAAAATAGTTAGACTCATCAGCATCGGGTATAAGAAACTAAAACCTGACACACGCATATAGATGCCATAGGTTACTCCCAGGAACCAGAAGCCTGCAAAAATCGGGATCGTATGTGGGAAAGCCGCTTTAAGCGCTTTCCTTCGTATAGTTCTTTGTGTCATCACAGCACCTCCTTGTAGGAAAGATATCCGAAAAAAGCAGCGCCTTTGCCAATAGTATCGCCTAATTTTACCATTAAAAATGCATGGAAACAATCCCTATTTTCACTGAAAAAGAGCTGCAGCTTCCTCCTGCTTTTCTTCCCTTAAAAGAAACCGGAAATCCGTATCACATTGCAGACTGCCTTTGCAGAAGAAATGCCTAAAAAGGGGCAGACTTTTTGCAAAAGCAATGCACAAACCACAAAAACAAAGGTATGATGGGAAGGAAATTCGGCAACAATAACATTGACTTCATCCAAAAAATGGTTATATAATTGTAGCAATACAGGGTATATGAAGAGGAGGAATATTATTATGGCAAAAAAGCGAAACATTATTGTGGGGCAATCCGGCGGGCCGACTGCGGTAATTAATGCCAGCCTGGCGGGTGTATACAAAAACGCGCTGGAAAGAGGCTTCGATAAAGTCTATGGCATGCTGCACGGCATCCAGGGACTTTTGGACGAGCAGTATGTAGATCTGTCCACACAGATCCATTACGAGCTGGATATTGAGCTGTTGAAGCGTACCCCTTCCGCATTCCTTGGCTCCTGCCGCTATAAGCTGCCGGAAATCCATGAAAATAAAGCGTTATATGAGAAGATCTTCGATATTTTAAATCGTCTGGATATTGAAGTGTTTATCTATATCGGCGGTAATGATTCTATGGATACCATTAAAAAGCTTTCCGATTATGCAATTCTTACCGGTCAGATGCAGAAATTCCTGGGCGTTCCCAAGACCATCGACAACGACCTGGCGCTGACCGACCATACGCCGGGCTTCGGAAGCGCGGCAAAATACATCGGCGCTTCCACAAAGGAAGTCATTCGGGACGCCAACGGCCTTGTTTATAAGAAGAATATGATCACCTTGATTGAGGTCATGGGACGGAACGCCGGATGGTTGACCGGAGCCACTGCGCTGGCCAAGTCCGAGGACTGCGAAGGACCGGATCTAATCTACCTGCCGGAGGTTACCTTCGATATGGATCGCTTCCTTGCGAAGATTAAGGATTTAATGAATAAGAAGGAATCCATCGTTGTCGCCGTTTCCGAGGGTATTAAGCTGGCGGATGGCCGTTATGTTTGCGAATTGGGGAGCGTTGGGGATTACGTAGACGCTTTCGGTCATAAGCAGCTTCAGGGAACCGCTACGTATCTGGCCAATTATCTGGCTTCAGAAGTAAACTGCAAGACGAGAGCCGTAGAGCTTTCCACTCTGCAGCGGAGCGCTTCTCACATGGCGTCCCGTGTGGATATTGACGAAGCCTTCATGGTGGGCGGTGCCGCTGTCAAAGCTGCCGACGAGGGAGATACCGGCAAGATGGTCGTGATCGATCGGGTAGCCGATGATCCGTATATGTCCGCGACAGGCATTTACGACGTACATCGCATTGCGAATGAGGAAAAGCTAGTGCCACGCTCATGGATGAACCGGGAAGGCACCTATGTGACGAAATATTTTGTAGACTATGTAAAACCATTGATTCAGGGAGATTACCAGCCGATTATGGTAAACGGACTTCCTCGGCATCTGGTATTGAACAAAAAGGCTAAAAGGTAGAATTTCCCTTGACTATTCCCGTGGATATCTATAAAATGAAATCATA
Source organism: uncultured Blautia sp. (assembly GCA_948436455.1). Classification (GTDB taxonomy): domain Bacteria; phylum Bacillota; class Clostridia; order Lachnospirales; family Lachnospiraceae; genus Blautia_A. Next base: position 2,807 of record CAOJIB010000144.1, on the reverse strand, counting down.
CGGACAGGGCATGGGTGAAAAGCGCGCCACATGCCTGCCCAATATGCGCTTCTTTGCGATCGTATGGAAGGCAGGCTGCGGCGTTTTTGGCCCTAACCTACTGGAAAGATATTGACAAGCTCTCAAAGGAAGAAATGTAGGAGGAAAATGCAAGATGGCAAAATGGGTTTATATGTTTACGGAAGGTAACGCGACCATGAGAAATCTTCTCGGCGGCAAGGGCGCGAACCTGGCTGAGATGACGAATCTCGGACTTCCCGTACCCCAGGGTTTCACGATCACTACAGAGGCCTGCACGCAGTATTATGAGGACGGAAGATCGATTAACGACGAGATCATGGGTCAGATCATGGAAGCGATCACCAAGATGGAAGGTGTGACCGGTAAGAAATTCGGCGATAAGGAAAATCCTCTGCTGGTTTCCGTACGCTCCGGCGCCAGAGCATCCATGCCCGGCATGATGGATACAATCCTGAATCTCGGCTTAAACGAGGATGTAGTACATGTGCTGGCGGAGAAATCCCAGAATCCCCGCTGGGCCTGGGACTGCTATCGCAGATTTATTCAGATGTACTCCGACGTAGTTATGGAAGTGGGCAAGAAATATTTTGAAGAGCTCATCGATAAAATGAAAGCGGAGAAAGGGATTACCCAGGATGTCGACCTTACTGCCGAAGATCTGGAAAAGCTTGCCAACCAGTTTAAGGCTGAATATAAAGAAAAACTGGGCGAAGACTTCCCCACTGATCCCAAGGAGCAGCTGATGGGCGCTATCAAGGCCGTATTCCGTTCCTGGGACAATCCCCGCGCGAACGTTTATCGTCGGGATAACGACATTCCGTATTCCTGGGGAACCGCCGTTAACGTACAGATGATGGCCTTCGGTAATATGGGCGATACCTCTGGAACCGGCGTTGCTTTTACCCGCGATCCGGCTACTGGAGAAAAGCACCTGATGGGCGAATTCCTGATGAACGCGCAGGGCGAGGACGTAGTTGCCGGTGTACGTACGCCGCAGAAGATCGACCAGTTAAAGGAAGTAATGCCGGAAGTATACGAGCAGTTTGTGAAGATCTGCAATACCTTGGAAGATCATTACCGGGATATGCAGGATATGGAGTTCACCATTGAAGATCGGAAGCTGTACATGCTGCAGACGCGTAACGGCAAGAGAACCGCACAGGCCGCGCTGAAGATCGCCTGCGATCTGGTGGACGAGGGAATGATTTCCGAGGAAAAGGCTGTTGCCATGATCGATCCCAGAAATCTGGATACACTGCTGCATCCCCAGTTTGACGCCGCCGCCTTAAAGGCTGCCGCTCCGGTTGCCAAGGCTCTTGGCGCTTCTCCGGGAGCTGCTTGCGGAAAGATCGTTTTCACCGCAGAGGACGCGAAGGAATGGGCGGCCAGAGGTGAAAAGGTTGTTCTGGTACGTCTGGAAACCTCTCCGGAAGATATCGAAGGTATGAAGAGCGCCCAGGGTATCTTAACTGTCCGTGGCGGTATGACTTCTCACGCGGCAGTCGTAGCCCGTGGTATGGGTACCTGCTGTGTATCCGGCTGCGGCGAGATTGCTATGGATGAGGAAAATAAGAAATTTACGATGGCCGGCAAGGAGTATCATGAGGGCGACTGGATTTCTTTGGATGGCTCTACAGGAAACATTTACGATGGCATTATCGACACGGTAGACGCTACGATTGCCGGCGAATTCGGCCGGATCATGGGCTGGGCGGATAAGTACAGGACTATGAAGGTGCGTACGAACGCCGATACGCCCGCTGATGCAAAGAAGGCCCGCGAGCTTGGGGCAGAAGGTATTGGCCTTTGCCGTACAGAGCATATGTTCTTCGAGGGGAACCGGATCGACGCTTTCCGCGAGATGATCTGCTCGGAGACTGTAGAAGAGAGAGAAGCCGCTTTGGAGAAGATCCTTCCGGAGCAGCAGGGCGATTTCGAAAAGTTGTACGAGGCGCTGGAAGGCAATCCTGTAACTATCCGTTTCTTGGATCCGCCGTTGCATGAATTCGTTCCTACAGAGGAAGAGGATATTAAGAAACTGGCCGACGCCCAGGGTAAGAGCGTAGAGCAGATCAAGATCATCATTGACTCTCTTCATGAGTTTAACCCGATGATGGGTCACCGTGGCTGCCGTCTTTCCGTAACATATCCGGAAATCGCAAAGATGCAGACAAAGGCTGTGATCCGTGCGGCGATCAATGTACAGAAAGCCCATGCTGATTGGAATGTGTGCCCGGAAATCATGATCCCGCTGATCGGCGATATTAAGGAATTAAAATATGTAAAGAAAATGGTAGTAGAAACTGCCGATGCGGAAATCGCCGCAGCCAAGAGCGACCTGAAATACGAAGTAGGTACCATGATTGAGATCCCGCGTGCGGCTCTGACTGCCGACGAGATTGCTAAAGAGGCTGATTTCTTCTGCTTCGGTACCAACGACCTGACCCAGATGACTTACGGCTTCTCACGCGACGATTCCGGTAAATTCCTGGATGCGTACTACGATGCGAAGATCTTCGAAAACGATCCCTTTGCGAAGCTGGATCAGACCGGCGTAGGCAAGCTGATGGAGATGACGATTCAGTTGGGAAGACCTGTGAATCCTAAGCTGCACATCGGTATCTGTGGCGAGCACGGCGGCGATCCTTCCTCCGTAGAGTTCTGCCACAAGATCGGCTTGGACTATGTATCCTGCTCACCTTTCCGTGTGCCGATTGCACGGTTGGCGGCAGCACAGGCGGCTATATCACAAAGATAGGCGAAAACCATTCTGGACTTTTACCATA
>CAOJIB010000143.1 GCA_948436455.1 uncultured Blautia sp. | reverse complement strand
AGCAGATAAAGCAAAAGAAAGCAGTTATGTTTTTTGCTTTTCTCATAGCAGCCGTTGATGCCGATGAAGGCCATTACAGAAACGCTGCCAAAAATATAGACTATACTCATGATAGAATATCCTCCCAGGTTATTAGACTTTTTATTATAGCATATTTGTTACTAAAAAGATGAAAAATGTCGTAAGTGTACACTTACGACAGAAAAGAGTTTGATAGAGTCCCATATGGTATAATGCCATAGATACATTTTTAAGAAATACCATAGAGGAAATATGTAATAATCAAGGAGTATTATAGAAGAAAATGATGAAATCTCTGGCCAGGATGCTGGCGGACTGTATTGGGAAATGTACGCCGCTGGATGAGGAAGAAAAGGTAGTAGTCGCTGATGGTGGATGGGCATTTCTGGATATGTCCATTTTTTTAGATTTAAAATTCAGTAAAAGGTCGTAAGTGTACACCTGCGACAAAAACGTATATAACGTAAAAAACATGTTACAATTACGAAATAAGTATAAAGCAAAATTGTAACATGTTTTTTGCGTTTTGTTTTATACAAAAAACAAAGGAAAGGGGAAATGTAAAATGAAGTATATGGATGTGGGAACGTAGACATTGGCTCCATAGGATTTCGTGAGGGGAAAATCAATTGCAGATCGGAGAAAATTGTAAAAAGGAAAGGCGTAAGAATGAGGGGGACGTATAAAAGATTCCTATGTGGAATTTTGGCCGCCATACTGGCCGGCTTGCTGTTGGCCGGCGCACTTTTGGGAATCAGGATGTCTGCTGAAGCCGGGGAGGAATGGGCGGCGGTGGATATGCAGTATCTGGGCTATCAGAAGATCATTTTTGTGGGGGATTCCCGGACCGTTTATATGGAAAAGGAAAACTGCCGCGCGCAGGTGGAATTTATCGGCGCGTCCGGCAGAGGGCTGGGCTGGTTCCGGAAGGAAGGCTACCCAAGGCTTTTGGAGATGCTAAAGGAAAATACTTCGCCGATGCCGATCGCGGTGGTCTTTAATCTGGGTGCGAACGATTATTGGCGGAACGGCAGGCGGTACGTGCCTTATTTTCGCAGCATTGCCGGGGAGCTGCAAAACCAGAATTGCTATCTTTTTTATATGAGCGTCAATCCGGTGGAAGAGGAAAAGCAGGCGGGCAGCGAGCACAGAAAGCGGACAAACAGCGAAATCCGTGCATTTAATCGGAAGCTCGAAAAGGGGCTGGCCGGGGAGTATACCTGGCTGGCCATGAATGCGGCTATGGAGCAGAAGGGATTTTCCACAGAGGACGGCCTGCACTACGTGGCCAGCAGCAACATCTATGTGCTGTCGCACGCGATTCAGATGGTTCTGGAATCCGGCGCTTATCCCCAGGAATATTGCTGGCGGAAAAAAGGCGGAGACTGGTACGCGCTGCGCTGGGCGGACAGTCTGCCGGTAAAGGGCGCCTGGGTGCAGGATGGGGAAGGGCAGTTCTATCTGGACGCCGAAGGGCGTCTGCAGCAGGGAGGGGAGTTGCCCGGCCCTGGAGGCGGCTTCTGTACTGTCGGCGCTTCCGGAAGAAAGCAGGAGAAAACGTCTTCTGGAGGCGCTGCATCCACCGCATGATTCATACATAAATGTAAAAAATATATACAAGTGATCCCCTGCCTGTGGCAATGCAGGCAAGGGATTCTTCCGTTTTTTAGAGAGAAAATTTAGGAAAATTTGTCGTAAGCGTACACTTACGACAAAAACGTATATAACGTAAAAAACATGTTACAATTACGAAATAAGTATAAAGCAAAATCGTAATATGTTTTTTGCGTTTTGCTTTATACGAAAAAACAAAGGAAAGGGGAAATGTAAAATGAAGCATATGGATGTGGGAACGTAGACGTTGGCTCCATAGGATTTCATAAGGGGGAAACCAGCTGCAGATCGGAGAAAATTATAAAAAAGGAAAGGAATAAGAATGAAGGGTACGTATAAAAGTATTGAAGGTCTTTCAGGGCAAGAAAGCAACATCTTACGATATCCGCGAAGAGGGAAATTGGGACATTTTCTGGAGACTTGGCTGGGGATGGAATGCGAAAGCCTATAAAATGGTCAATGGGAAGATGTATCTTTCGGCCACATATGAAGACGACGCATATTATAACATTGTAAAGCTAAAATAATGCGTATATAAAGCGAAAGACTGGACAAATAGAGAAAGCGAAGGGTGATGAGAATACCGGCGCATCCGGAAGAAAGTAGGAGAAAGCGTCTTCTGGAAGTGCTGCATCCAGCATAGAAAAAATAAATACATAAATATTGAAAAAGTATATACAAAATATAAATAATATGATACAATTATATTGCATATGAAGAAATAAAATTGTAATATTTATGCCGCAGGAATATCCTACGAGAAAGGGAGATGTACATGAAAAACGAAAAGAAACGCAGACAAATCTTTAGCGGCTGTCTGGCCGGCGCGCTGCTTTTGACCGCGCAGCCCCTGCAGGTGGTATGGGGCGCCGAAGGAATGGAGCCGGTCTGGGAAAAGGAAGTGTGCACGGATGCTTCAAAGGAGGACGGGGAATCGTGGGAAGCCCTTTCCCAAAATGGCGCGGACGCCGCGGTTCTGGAGCAGGAGACGGACGAGCCGCTGGCCGCTGGTACGGACTGGATCGTGGCGGGGGACGGAACGCTGACGATCGCTTCGGACGCAGGCATGGCCAACTGGACGAAGGCGGGCCATACCCAGCTGGCTGTGTGGCAGGAGATCAGGGAAATCCGTATAGAGGACGGTGTGACAAGTATCCTGCCAGGCGCCTTTGGCGAGTGTATGGAATTGAATAAAGTGACGATTCCTTCCAGCGTGACGACGATCGGACACGACGCGTTTACCATGTGCTACGGGCTGCCCGAGGTGACGATCCCCCATGGGGTGACGAGCATCGGAGAAGACGCCTTTAGCGACTGCCGGAATCTGCAGAAGGTGACGCTCTCAGACAGCGTCCAGGAGATCGGCTTCTCTGCGTTTTCTTCCTGTTACAGACTGCGTGAGGTAGAGATTCCCGACGGTATCACCAGGATCGAGAGCAGTGTCTTTAGCGGCTGCCGGAATCTGCGCAGGGTGCTTCTTCCCTCCACGGTGACAAGCATTGGCAGCCAAGCGTTTGAAGGTTGTCAGAGCCTACCGGAAATAGAAATCCCTTCGGGAGTTACCGAGCTTGGCGGCTATGCGTTTCGGGGATGTACGAGCCTGCGTGCGGTGAACCTTCCCTCCGGAATCAAAAGCATAGAGAAGGAAACGTTTGAGGGCTGTGAGAACCTGACGGAGATAAGGCTTCCTGACGGCGTGACAAGCATAGGCGCCGAAGCGTTTGCAGGCTGTCAGCGTCTGACGGGGATTACGGTTCCGGCGAGCGTGACGAGCATTGGAAGGCTTGCCTTTGAAAGCTGCCGCCGTCTGGAAAAGGTGCTGATGCTGGGCGGCGATCCGCCGATGCTGGGAGAGCAGGTCTTTGAAAAATGCAGTGCGGCCCTGGGCATTTATGTGCCGGCGGCGGCGGTAAACGCGTATAAGGAAGCGTGGAGCGCCCAAGGTGAGAAGATCCGGCCGGATACCTACAGCGATTATCAGCTGCCGGCGCCGGTAAAGCCCGTGATAGAGGAGAAGGGAACGGATCAGATCAGGATTTCCTGGAAATTATCCGAAGGAGCGAAGGGCTATACGATCTGGACGAAGAAGGAAGGCGAGACGGCGTATACCCGCCGGCAGATCGCCGATGAGACGACGACAAGCTTTACGCTGAAGAATTGCCAGCCCGGCACGAGATATTCCTTCCTGGTAAAACCATGGATCAAGGCCGAAGACGGCAGTTATCTGTTCAGCAATGGACTTGCGATAGCCGGAACGACGAAGCCGGAGGCGGCGGTGATCCGCAGCGCGACGGCAAACGCCGCTCGAGATCTGAAGGTTTCCGTATCCGGCGCGGCCGGCGCCGATCACTACGCGATGTGCTATAGCAAGGATCCCAACTTTGCGAATTATAAGATCGGCGTCCGCACGACGTATACGACCAGAACCATTGCCAAAGGCCTTCCCCGCGGCACCTATTATGTGAAGGTACGCCCCTACTGCCAGTTGGAAAATGCCGTCCGGGTATACGGCGAGTGGAGTAAGACGGCGAAAGTAGTAGTAAAATAAAGAAATATGAGAAAAGGATTCCCATATCCTGCAACGGCCGGAGAGAAGATGTAGTATACGTCTTCCTCCGGCCGCGTTTTATACCTTGGTATGCAAACAAAGGTCATTTGCGCGGGCGGATCAGATATTCAAAGGCCTGATAATCCGTCCAGCCAGTATCCTCATAATACATTTGCAGTGTTTCCAGATAGGTAAATCCCATACCGGTATAGAGCCTTTCGGCGGGGAGATTCCCTTTTAAGACGTCCAGGCGGACGGCTCTTTTGCCCTGCGCCCGGGCGATGTCCAGGGCCTTTTCCACCATTTTCTTCGCAATGCCGCGCCCAGAGAACGCAGGGAGGACGCCCAGGGTGTGGATGATCAAAAGCTCCGTATCCGCCGCGTCGACCTGCCAGGAAACGTCGTTATATTTGGGATTGTACGCATGGTTGACGATCATGCAGGCGGCGATTTTTTCTTCCTCTTCTCCGATATACAGGGTATCCAGGGCGATGGCGTCGGCCAGGTATTCCCGGGTGGGATAGATGTCCTTTTTCCAGCCCGGGCTGTACGGGGCCTCCTGCATCGCGTCGATCAATTCATAATAAAAATTTTGCACACGTGCAAATTCTTTCGTGCAAGCTGTTCGGATCTGCAGCATCGTTGTCTCCTTTTATAGAGTTTGTTCGATATTTTTCTGCGCCGTGGAAAGCATCAGCTTGATACGGTTGAGCTGGTTTACCTCGCTGGCGCCGGGATCGTAGTCGATGGCTACGATGTTGGACTGGGGATACCGCCGGCGCAGCTCCTTGATCACGCCCTTGCCCACGATGTGATTGGGCAGGCAGGCGAAGGGCTGGGTGCAGACGATATTGGGCGTATCTG
>CAOJIB010000142.1 GCA_948436455.1 uncultured Blautia sp. | reverse complement strand
CTTGGCATACAGGCTTTTGAGCCGATTCTGGTAGAAGGCAAGGCGATTAAGCTGCATCCGCTGGTTTGTACCGCCTTTAACGCGGACTTCGACGGCGACCAGATGGCCGTGCATCTTCCGCTTTCTGTGGAAGCCCAGGCAGAATGCCGCTTTTTACTGCTTTCGCCGAATAACCTGTTAAAGCCCTCCGATGGCGGCCCGGTGGCGGTGCCTTCGCAGGATATGGTTTTGGGAATCTATTATCTGACGCAGGAGAGGCCTGGCTATGCGGGAGAAGGAAAGGTTTTCCGGAGCGTTAACGAGGCGATTCTGGCGTATGAGAATCATGTGATCACCCTTCAGTCCAGGATCGTGGCCAGATGTCAGAAGACGATGCCGAATGGCGAAACGATTACAGGCAATGTGGAAGCTACCTTGGGAAGATTTCTTTTTAATGAAATCCTGCCGCAGGATCTGGGCTTTGTGGACAGAAGCATTCCAGGGAATGAATTGCTTCTGGAGGTGGATTTCCTGGTAGGAAAGAAGCAGTTGAAGCAGATTCTGGAAAAGGTCATCAATATTCATGGAGCGACAAGAACCGCGGAGGTGCTGGACGCGATCAAGGATATGGGGTATAAATATTCTACCAAAGCGGCGATGACCGTATCCATTTCGGATATGACGGTGCCTCCAGAGAAGCCGGCGCTGATCGAAAAAGCGCAGGATACGGTGGATCTGATCACGAAGAATTATAAGCGCGGCCTGATTACTGAAGAAGAGCGTTACAAAGAAGTCGTAGAGACCTGGAAACGTACGGACGACGTGCTGACGAAGGCGCTGCTGTCCGGATTGGATAAATATAATAATATCTTTATGATGGCGGATTCCGGCGCCCGTGGTTCCGATAAGCAGATTAAGCAGCTGGCGGGTATGCGTGGACTGATGGCGGATACGACCGGTCATACGATCGAGCTGCCGATCCGTTCCAATTTCCGTGAGGGCTTAAACGTACTGGAATATTTCATGTCTGCGCACGGCGCTAGAAAGGGTCTGTCGGATACGGCGCTTCGTACCGCGGACTCCGGATATCTGACCAGGCGTCTGGTAGACGTGTCGCAGGAGCTGATTATTCGGGAATCCGATTGCTGCGCAAATAAAAACGAGATTCCCGGTATGTATGTGAAGGCTTTTACAGACGGCAGGGAAGAAATCGAAAGCCTGCAGGAGAGAATTACCGGACGGTATGCCTGTGAGACGATCAAAAATAAAGACGGTCATGTGTTGATTAAAGCCAATCATATGATTACGCCGCGGCGCGCAGCGCAGATTATCAAAGAAGGCGTAGACGAGCAGACCGGCGGTCCGGTGGAGCGGGTAAAGATTCGTACGATTCTGACCTGTAAGTGCCACGTGGGTGTTTGTGCGAAATGCTATGGAGCGAATATGGCCACCGGCGAAGCGGTGCAGGTGGGCGAGTCCGTGGGAATCATTGCGGCTCAGTCCATCGGCGAGCCGGGAACACAGCTGACCATGCGTACCTTCCATACGGGCGGCGTGGCCGGCGGCGATATTACCCAGGGTCTTCCCCGTGTGGAGGAGCTTTTTGAAGCGAGAAAGCCTAAAGGCCTGGCTATTATCACAGAGATCAAGGGCCAAGCGGTGATCAGCGACACGAAGAAGAAACGGGAGATCACCGTCACGGATCAGGAAACGGGAGACTCCCGGACATATCTGATCCCGTATGGCTCCAGGATCAAGGTTCTGGACGGACAGGTTCTAGAGGCCGGCGACGAGCTGACGGAAGGTAGTGTGAATCCGCACGATATCTTGAAGATCAAGGGCCTGCGCGCCGTACAGGATTATATGATCCAGGAAGTACAAAGAGTGTATCGCCTGCAGGGTGTGGATATTAACGATAAGCATATCGAGGTTATTGTCCGTCAGATGCTGAAGAAGATCCGCATTGAAAATAACGGCGACAGCGAATTCCTGCCGGGCACGCTGGTAGACGTACTGGAATATGAGGATGTAAACGAGGAATTAGAAGCGCAAGGGCTGCGGCCGGCAGAAGGTAAGCAGGTCATGTTGGGAATCACCAAGGCTTCTCTGGCGACGAATTCCTTCTTATCCGCCGCTTCCTTCCAGGAGACCACGAAGGTTCTGACGGAAGCTGCAATCAAAGGAAAAGCGGATCCGTTGATTGGCTTGAAGGAAAACGTGATCATCGGTAAGCTGATTCCCACGGGAACCGGTATGAAGCGGTACGGCGACGTACGGCTGGATCTGGGCGAAATTCCGGAAGATATTCCAGAAGAAATTCCGGCGGAAGAAGAGATGCTGGAATTGGAAGAAACAGAGGAAATAGAAGAGACTCTAGAAGAAGAGTTTGGCGAGGAGCTAGAAGAAGAGGCGGAGCTTTTCGACGAAGCAAGTGAAGAAGACGAGGAATAATGCAGGCGGCCTTATAGGGCCGACTGTCCATAGAGAACTGTCGGGAGATTTTCAGTTTCCCGGCAGTTTTTGTATTTTGTATTCTTCATTGACTCTCAACCAACATGAGGGTTTACAATAAATAAGGATATTTGTGAAATATGGAGGGTGAATCGCAGTGATTATGCGGACTCTAAATCCGTACAGCTCGGGGCAGCACCGGGACTCTCCGCTACTACATAGGAATGCGCCGGAAAGTCTTTTTATACCCGTTTTGGCAGAAGGCTTTCCGGGAACAACCATATTTTAAGAGGGTAACAGATATGTCAAGTCTGGATAAAATATTGGAAAAGAGCATGAGCAGGCTGGATTTATCGGATGAGGATCTTGCCTGTTTGTTATTATGTGAAAAAGAGGACGAATGGCAGAGGATTTTTGCCGCCGCCCGGCAGGTACGCAGCCGGGAATTTGGGGATAAGGTATTTCTCTATGGATTTGTCTATTTTTCCACGTATTGCCGTAATGACTGCAGCTTCTGCTATTACCGGCGTTCCAATTCAATGCCGGGCAGATACAGGAAAGAATTTTCAGAAATCATCCGTACGGCAATAGAATTAAAATCGTCCGGCGTGCATCTTGTAGATCTGACCATGGGGGAAGACGCTTATTATTTGGAAAATGGCCGACATTTGGTTCGTTTGGTAAAAGAACTGAAAGCTGCCTGCGACATTCCCCTTATGATTTCGCCAGGCGTCGTGCAACCAGAGTTGCTTCGGGAACTGGCGCAGGCCGGTGCGGACTGGTATGCCTTGTATCAGGAAACCCACGATCCAAAGGTATTTGCCAAGCTGCGCTTGCATCAGGATTATCAGGTGCGTATGGAGGCGAAAAAAACAGCCCAGTCCTGCGGGATGCTCCTTGAGGAGGGGCTGCTTTCCGGGCTGGGAGAGAGCGTGGAGGATCAGATACGGTCATTGCATATTATGAAGGAAATGCGCGTTTCCCAGGGAAGGAGCATGACGTTTATTCCTCAGCAGGGAACGCCGATGGCGCAGAAAGGGCCGTCGGACTTTTCGACGGAACTGCGGCTGATCGCTGTGATGCGGCTGTATCTTCCGGAAATCCTGATTCCGGCGTCTCTGGATGTGGACGGCATCCGGGGCTTAAAAGAAAGGCTGTTGGCCGGGGCGAACGTGGTCACTTCCATTATTCCGCCGGCCAGGGGCCTTGCGGGAGTGGCGCACGCCTGTCAGGATATAGACGAGGGCTTTCGGACTGTGCCGGGAATCCAGAACATACTAACAGAATGTAAGCTTCGCCAGGCGACTCTGGCAGAATACAGAGAATGGATAGAAAAAAGAAAAAAACAGCTACAGACGGCCGTCGCATCCTCATAGCGGGCGGACGTCTGCAGGGAACAGAGCTGGTATATCTGGCTAAAAAAGCCGGCTATACGGTAACTTTGCTGGATAAGCAAAAAAATGTGCCCGCTGCCGGCCTGGCAGATCGTTGCATCGAGGGGGATATCTTTGACGAAGCTCTGATGCAGGAGGCGCTTGTGGATGTCGTATGCGTAATTCCGGCCATTGAGGATGCAAAGGCTTTGGACAGGCTGGAAGAGTCTTGCCAAAAATCCGGCATTTTGTTTCTGTTTGACCGGGAAGCTTATCAGATTTCCGCGTCGAAGGGCAGGACGAACCGCCTTCTGGAGGAATTGGGAATCCGGATTCCGGAGAAATTCCCGGTCTGCGGGTATCCCGTCATTTGTAAGCCGGACGCCGCCAGCGGCAGCCGGGACGTAAGAAAAATAGAGACAAAAGAGGAATGGGATGAATGGCGGAGAAATAATTTTGGCAGATGCGTGGTTCAGCAATATCTTTCCGGCCCGTCCTACTCTTTGGAAGTCTTAGGCGATGGGAAACAGGCGATTTTTCCTATGATTACGGAAGTTGTTACGGATGCGGCGTATGACTGTAAACGGATTGTAGCTCCGGCCGGCCTGACGGGGGCGTTGGAGAAGGAATTTCTGCATATTGCAAAGAGGATCAATCATCGTCTGCATATATGTGGAATTTTTGATATAGAGGTCATCTTGCATAACGGTCAACTGTATGTACTGGAAATCGACGCCCGATTCCCCAGTCAGACGCCGATTAGCGTATACCATGCATCTGGAATGAATTTTGTGGAAATGCTGTTGGCCTTGGCGGAGGGAGAAGAGCTGTCGGAAAAGACGGCTTTCAAAAGGGATGCTTTTGGAAAAGCATGTATATATCAGCAGATTTTTGTGAAAAATGATACAATAAAAGTATGCGGTGAACATATTATGAGCGACGCCGGCCCGCTGCGACTGCTGCCAGGCTTTTGCGAAGCGGAGGAAATGCTTACAGATTATAGGCCGGGCGCCGACCAATGGCGGGCCATCGTGATCCTTACGGGCAGGGACCAAGAGGAAGTAGACAGGAAATGGAAGGTATGCCTGGATGCGATTGCGGTTTTACAGGGCTGTATGGGAGGCATGCGTTATATCGAAGGGTAATGCCCCAAAGGAGGGATGAAATGTCAAGATTGGTGGAAGAGGATATCTGGGATATTGAAGAATCCATAGCGTCCTACGACGCCCATTTTAAAAGCCAGGTTGGTCGTTCGATGGGAGAGGTTGCCTGACGGGTC
>CAOJIB010000141.1 GCA_948436455.1 uncultured Blautia sp. | reverse complement strand
TTCTCAGATCCCGCTGGTAGGCTGTGCGCCTGAGTGGATGTCCGAGAAAGCGGTTTCCATCGGTAACTACGTTGTTGCTACTGGTATCGATACATACCTGGGCGTTGAGCCGTATGCATATGGTTCTTCAGAAGTAGACGGCCTGTTAAAAGGCGGCATCAAGGATTGGGTAGAAGCTTGCTATACGGTGGAAAAAGACATCGACAAGCTGGGCGACCTGATGATTGAGAAGATCGAAGAAAAGAGAACTGCCCTGGGTATCTAATTCCATACGAAAGAACAGGACAGTGAAAGGAAGGCAGAATCTATGAAAATTGCGGTAACTGGAAAAGGCGGCGTGGGAAAAACGACATTTTCTGCAACCTTGGCTCGTATGTACGCGGCAGAGGGACGAAAGGTCCTAGCGGCCGATGTGGATCCAGATGCAAATTTGGGGCTGGCGCTGGGATTTGACGAAGAAACGTTGGATTCTATCGTGCCCATCTCTAAGATGCGCAAGTTGGTAGAAGAACGGACCGGAGCCAGTGCGGACAATAAGTTTTACCGGATCAATCCGAAGGTGGACGATCTGCCTGATATGTACGGGAAGACCTGCAATGGCGTAAAGCTTTTGGTGCTTGGGACCGTGGAAACGGGCGGCGGCGGATGTGTATGTCCGGAGCATGTGATGCTAAAGCGGATTATCAGCAATCTTGTTCTACACCGGGACGACGTAGTGATCCTGGATATGGAAGCGGGGTTGGAGCATCTAGGAAGAGGTACGACCGAGGGCGTGGATGCGTTTGTTGTTGTGATTGAACCGGGCGCTCGAAGCGTACAGACCTATAAGAACGTCAAACGTCTGGCGAAGGATCTGGGTGTGAGTCAGGTGAAGGTAGTCGCTAATAAAGTGCGCAATGAAGAAGATGAAGCCTTTGTCAGAGGGAAGATCCCCCCAGAGGATCTGTTGGGGATCATCCATTACAATATAGAAGTCATGGACGCCGATAGGCAGGGAAAATCCCCCTATGACTTCAGCGAGGCCGTTACAGAAGAAATTCTAAAAATTAAAGAGAAAATCGACGGGTAATGATTCGGTATGTAGCTCCCGTTATATGGACGGAAGCTTTTATGGAAGATACCGGAATTATACCATCAAAAGATTGACAGGAGGTAGAACAGTGCTATTATTTGATATCGTATTTAACGGAAACGATACCATGTATGCAGAGGCTTGCGAAGCGGTAGATGCAGCCATTGCCAAATTTGGAGAGGAAAAGGCCGTAGGCTTTCCGGATACCGCCTATACGCTGGCTTGCTACTATGCAGAGACAGGCAACAAGATTACCAATTTAAAAGAAGCGAAAGAAGCGCTGACATATATCAAGACTTTAATGACCAGAAATAGACGTCTGCACGACGGCTTTATGTCTGGTGTGGCGACTGCTTTATCCGCAGAGCTGATCGAGGCCATGAAATATATCGACGGCGCAAAGCCCTATGAAGAGCCGTATCTGGGTCATATGACTGACGCACAGATCCGTGAGCTGGGTGTGCCGCTTGTAACCGGCGATATTCCTGGCATTGCCGTTATCATCAACGCCGCTCCCACAGTAGAAGAGGCATGCGCGCTTGTAAAGAGCTATCAGTCGCAGGGTAACTTCGTATGTTTGGTCGGCGGTATCATCGAGCAGTTAAAAGAAGCGAACTACAAAACTGGCTTTAACGTACGTGTATTCCCCATTGGTGAGAATATTTCTTCCGTAGCCCATGCCGTATCTGCAGCCTGCAGAACTGCCATGATCTTCGGTAACATCACGCCTGGCGATAAAGCGGCGCTTCAGGAATACACCTTTAACCGTTTCCGCGCGTTTGTAAACGCCTTCGCTCCTCTGGATGAGAAGACCGTTGCCTGCGGCGCCGGCGCGATCTATTACGGCTTCCCGGTTGTTACGAACGATATGGATTACACACCGTCCGTACCGAAGAGCCTGATCAAGCAGCCGAATATTGAAGATTTCAATGCGACTTCCATTGAGGCTCGTGATATTAAGATCAAGATCACAAATGTAGATATCCCCGTAGCGTTCGCTTCCGCTTTCGAAGGCGAGATTATCCGCCGCGGCGACATGCAGGTGGAATTCGACGGTTCCCGCGTGGACTGCGCCGAGCTTGTACATACAGTGGAAGCTGCTGAGATCGAGGATCACAAGATCACAGTTGTTGGACCAGAAGTAGACGATATGGAACTGGGCAGCAAGAACAACATCGCTTATGTGGTGAAGGTAGCCGGAAGAAATATGCAGGCGGACTTCGAGCCGGTTATTGAACGTAAATTCCATAATTACATCAATTGTATCGAGGGTGTATACCACACCGGCCAGCGTGATATGCAGCGTATCCGTATCAGCAAGGATGCTTTTGCAGCCGGCTTTAAGATTAAACACATCGGCGAGGTTCTTTATTCTCAGGTGAAGAATGAATTTGACGCCGTTGTAGATAAATGCGAGGTTGTGATTTATACAGATCCGGCAGAATGTACGAGAGTACGTCACGAGATCGCTATTCCGACCTTTGAAAAACGTGACGCCCGTCTGGCGACGTTGACCGACGAGTCTGTAGACGTATACTACAGCTGTATCCTTTGCCAGGCGTTCTCTCCGAGCCATGTATGCGTGGTTACTCCAGAGAGACTGGGACTTTGCGGCGCGGTTTCATGGCTGGATGCCAAGGCTACTAAAGAGCTGGATCCGGAAGGTCCCTGCCAGATCATCACCAAAGAGCGTGTGATCGACGAAGAGCTGGGCGCTTACGAAGACGTAAACGAAGCTGTACAGAAATACTCCAGAGGCGCTCTGGAAAAAGTAACGCTGTACTCCATCATGCAGGATCCGATGACCTCCTGTGGATGCTTCGAGTGTATCTGCGGTATTGAGCCGTTCTCTAATGGCGTTGTTATTGCAAACCGTGAATATACGGGTATGACTCCTCTTGGAATGACCTTCCCGGAAATGGCTTCCATGACCGGCGGCGGCGTGCAGACTCCTGGCTTCATGGGCCATGGAAAGCACTTTATCGGTTCCAAGAAATTCATGAAGGCAGAAGGCGGTATTGAGCGTATCGTATGGATGCCCAAGGAGCTGAAGGAAACTGTTGCGGACAGATTGAATGCAACTGCAAAAGAATTGTACGGTATTGATAACTTTACAGATATGGTTGGTGACGAGACGATTGCAGAAGATCCCGAAACTCTGGTAGCTTACTTAACAGAGAAGGGTCATCCTGCGCTTGGCCTGGATCCGATGATGTAATCTGCATGTTTTTTCAGGACTTCCCGAAGGGCTGTTGGCGTGCACTGACAGCCCCTTCGGGAAGCTGTTCTTCTGTTACTTTTATACTGCGTATGCCGCAGTCGCTAAGAGCTGTATGGGAGGCAGTGCGGAATTTGGCAGAACGCGCAATTTTCCTTGCAAATATCGGCCGCTATGTAGTATAATAATTATGTAATTCTGGGTGTTTGCAGGAACCAGACTGGCAGAGTTTTTGGCTGGTCGTGATACACCCTGGAAATAAATGAATAAGGAGGCTCATAAGAAATGCCGTTTAATCAAAAACCACAAAAGTTCAATGCAAAGATTCAGTCTGTCACCATCGGCACCGGAGACAAAACCATGACTCTGGGTGGAGAGAACGTACTTCCTTTCTATACCTTTGACGGGGAAATTGAGAACGCGCCGAAGGTAGGCGTAGAGATTTCCGATATGGCCGCGGAGACATTTGCTCCCAGCATCAAGGCATATTATGGCGAAGGCGCTTCTATGGCCGATATGGCGAAGAAAGCTGCCGCTATGGAAGGCGCGGATTTCGTAGCCCTGTATTTGGAGGGCGGCGATCCCAACGGTGCAGACAAGCCTGTAGATGAACTGATCGCAGTAGTCAAAGAAGTGGCAGATGCCATTGACTGTCCGCTGGTAGTGGAAGGCTGCAAGAATGTGGAAAAAGATTCGGAACTTTTAAATAAGGTTGCAGAAGCGCTGCAGGGCAGAAACGTGCTGGTTATGTCTGCGAAGGAAGAAAATTACAAGAACGTAGGCGCTTCCGTAGGTCTGGCCTACAAGCAGATCGTAGGTGCGGAATCTGCAGTAGATATCAACCTTGCAAAGCAGCTGAACGTTGTAACGACGCAGTTGGGCGTAGCGCCTGAAAATATCGTTATGAACGTAGGCACCGCCGCCGTAGGATATGGATATGAGTATGTAGTATCTACAATGGACCGTATCAGAGGCGCGGCATTATCTCAGAATGACACCATGCTCCAGATGCCTATTATTACACCGGTTGCTTCCGAGACCTGGGGAACAAAAGAAGCCTCAGCATCAGAAGAAGATATGCCTGAGTGGGGACCTGCAGAGGACAGAGGAATCAATATGGAAATCATGACTGCGGCAGCAGACCTGGTATCCGGTTCCAACGCCGTGATCTTAAGACATCCTCAGTCAGTAAAGACAATCGCAAAAATGATTAAAGAACTTGTGTAAGAAGAGGAGGATAAAGAGCTATGGCACTGAATGGTATTCAAATTTTCAAAATGACACCGAAAACCAACTGTAAAGACTGCGGCAGCCCCACCTGTATGGCATTCTCTATGAAGGTTGCGCAGGGTGCGGTAGATATTTCTGCTTGTCCGCATATGTCTCAGGAAGCATTAGATACTCTGTCAGAAGCGACTGCGCCTCCGATGAAGACCATCAAAATCGGCACGGGCGATGCAGAATATACTATGGGCGGCGAGACTGTTCTTTACAGACATGAGAAAACCTTTGTAAGCCGTCCCAGATATGCGGTTGCTGTTTGCACCAGCATGGACGACGCAACTGTAGATGCGAAGCTGGCTGGAATCCCGAAGGTGGATTACGAGCGTATCGGCGAGAGAATGTACACCGAGCTCATTTATGTGAATTGCTGCGACGGTGCAGATGCGGATAAGTACGTTGCGCTGGTGAAGAAAGCGGCAGCTCTTGGCAGAACGCTGGTGCTGGAGTGTAAGGACGCGGAAATCGCAAAAGCTGCTCTGGCAGAATGCAAGGACGCGAAGCCGGTCTTAAACGGAGCAGACGCTTCCAATTATGAAGCCTTGA
>CAOJIB010000140.1 GCA_948436455.1 uncultured Blautia sp. | reverse complement strand
ATATTTTTCTCTTTGGCCAGAGATTGAGCCTGGTTTGCTGCCAGGATAATATTTTTATTATTGGGAAGGATAAAAATATTTTTGGCCGGAATCTTGTCGATGGCGTTTAAAAGATCCTCTGTGCTGGGATTCATCGTCTGCCCACCCTCGATCAGATAGTCTACGCCCAATTCCCGAAAAATCTGTTTCATGCCTTCGCCGGTGGAAACGGACAAAAAGCCCACTTCCTTTGTGGGAACGGCCGCCGCCTGCTCCTTCGCTAGCCTTTCCGCATCCTTGATCAGCTTTTCCTGATGCTCCAGACGCATATTGTCGATCTTCATCCGGGAAAGGGAGCCAAAAGTCAGCGCCTTTTCAATAGCCTGTCCAGGATGATTCGTATGGACATGTACCTTTACGATTTCATCGTCCGCCACGACGACGATCGAATCGCCAATGGAAGCCAGAAAAGCCTTTAATTCCTGCTCCTTCTCATCGCTCAGCTCGTCGGTCAGGGAAATCATAAATTCCGTACAGTAACCGAACCGGATATCCTCCTCCGCCTGGGGCGTTACCCGCGTCGCCGCACCCGTTCCCTTGGGCGCCTCGAAGTGGTAATCCACTTCCTTTCCTAAAAAGGCGTCCAGCGCTCCCCGGTATACCTCTATAAGGCCCTGTCCGCCGGAGTCCACCACGCCGGCTTCCTTTAAGACCGGCAGCATTTCCGGCGTTTTCTGTAACGTATCCTCTGCCTGAGCCAGCACCGCTTCAAAAAAGGCCTGCAGATCGTCCGTATCCTCTGCGATTTCAGCCGCCTTTTCAAAGGCTTCCCGGGCCACGGTCAGGATGGTTCCTTCCTTTGGCTTCATAACCGCTTTATATGCGGTTTCCACTGCTTTTTCCATCGCCTGGGCAATATCCTTGGCATTTAACTCCTGTTTCTTTGCCACGCTCTTGGTAAAGCCGCGCAGAAGCTGGGAAAGGATTACGCCGGAATTCCCCCGGGCGCCGCGCAAAGATCCATTCGAAATGGCTTTCGCCAACTGATCCATCGTGGGATCTTCAAACTGGGAAACCTCCCCTGCCGCCGACATGATCGTCAAGGACATATTCGTGCCCGTATCGCCGTCCGGTACCGGAAAGACGTTTAATTCATTGATCCATTCTTTTTTTACTTCCAGATTTCTTGCCCCTGCCAGAAACATCTTCGCAAGCAGCTTCGCATTTATGGTATTCAACACGAGTTCCTCCTTCAACTAATCTATAGCCCGCACACCTTCCACGAAGATGTTGATCGCCTGGATTTCCATGCCGGTAAAGGCTTCTACCTTATACTTTACATTGCTTTGCAGATTTTCCGCGATCGTATGAATGCTCACACCGTATGCAATGATCAAATGAAAATCCAGACAAATCTGATTGTCCTTGATCTTCACATGAATGCCATGCTTCAAGCTGTCCTTTTTTAAAAGCCTCACCAGACCGTCTTTTACGCTGACCGCCGCCATTCCCACGATTCCAAAGCATTCTACCGCCACACTGCCCGCATAAGTGGCAATTACATCCGTATCAATCACAATCTGGCCTAGATCGGAATTTACACGTCCATTCATATCCGATACCTCCATCTCTTTGATTTAGTATATCCACAGCTTCTATGCGGAAAGCCTCCGCATACGTAAGGTATTCGCCGCAGCTCTTTTGCCGACGGCATGACAAAATAGTCACTCTGCCTGTATTATAACCTTTTTCCCAGGAAAATGAAATAATAATTTGGTTTTTTTCTTTTTTACTTGCAAAAGCGCGGATCTTCTGTTAAAATGAAACATGTTGAAAAAAAGCGTAAGGAGGTGCTCTCATGGCAAAATGCGCAGTTTGTGGTAAAGGCGCCCATTTCGGAAACAATGTCAGCCATTCTCACAGACGTTCTAATAAAATGTGGAGATCCAACGTTAAGTCCGTCAAAGTGAAGGTCAACGGTGCGGCCAGGAAAATGTACGTTTGTACTTCCTGCCTGCGTTCCGGCAAAGTAGAAAGAGCATGACGCCGTCCTGATAGAACCGAGAGATCGGTTCTATTTTTTTGCGCAGGAAAAGCTTTCCAAACATCCATATCTAACCTGACGGAAAAAACTTTCCAAACAAGGACAAGGAAGGGATCTCGCCTGTCGGTAAGATCCCTTCGACACCACATCCCTAACAGCAGCAAAATAGATTATAGCCTACCAGCAGGCATATGAGCGCGATCAAAAAGGTAATAATACTTTGAGGAGCCAATAAGCCAATCACTACGCCGATACCGACAAAGAACAGGGCAAACCCAATGATCCTTTGCATGCAAAGACTCCTTCGTATCTCGTTTCCTTACTAGTATATGCTATTCCTCTTCTTTTGCATTCGTACTATTCTCGTCCTCGTCCGCAGCCGCCGTTTCTCCTTTCAGGATATCGTCCAACGAATCCTCTTTCGGCGATTTTGTAAACTTATTGACCAGATCCGGCACCATATCCAGAACCTTTGTCAGACCGTCCTGATTCTTCACATTGACCAGACGGGTCGTCCCATTCTGGATCACCAGCACCGCGCAGGGACTAAGCTTGCCGCCCATACCGCCGCCGCCGTTATTTTTCTTATCTTCTGCGTAAGCGCCGGCTCCCACACCGAAAAAGACGTCCACCAGAGGAAGAATGATGGTATCCCCGATATGAATGGCGTCTCCCACCACAGTCTTTGCGTCAATGTAGCTGTCCATCCCTTTAAATAATGAATTTACGGTTTCCTGAAAATTATTTTCTGCCATATTCTTAAACCTCCTTGTGGTTGATTGTACGATAGCAATATTGTATATTTTTATTGAAGTAGAGGCGGCAAAGGATCACCAGAAGGACAATCCCAAAAACGCGCCCCCGACACCACACTTCGCCTTCCAACACCTGTCGGTCGAAGGCGGGACAAAAACGTATTTTATTTTTATGCACAGGATAAGCGGCGCCCAGCACGGCCAGAATTTCCCCGGTAACAGCCGGATTCTCCATTCCAAAAAGAACGCTTCCTCCCATACGCCTCGGCAGCAGATGCCTAAGGAAACGCCGGCATTCCCGCCAAAGCAGCGATATTGCCTGCCGCGTTTTTTCCTCCTGCAAAAAATGCTTCCAGTTTTTGATTTTTCCACAGAATTTTTGGATTGTGAACACAATCTTTCGCGGGACTGCTAAAAGCCTTGCAGGCAGATGCCAGATAAAGCGCACGCCTTGCCGAATCCATCGGAAAACGGCGCCCAGTGCCCTTCCCAGTCTTTCAAAAAAGCTCGGCTCAGAAAGCGCTTGCTCCGACTGCGTCCTGACCGGTTCCCCTTCGCCTTTGGCTGGAACCAAAGTAGTATCTGCCGCTGGAGGAGGGATTTCCTTGGAAACCTTTTCCCGATTTTTACGCGGCTTCTTCTTTGGCGGCTCTCGCTTATCTTCTGTCTTCGGCGGCTTTTTCTTGCGTTTTTTCAAAGGTATTCCCAGAATTCGGATCTGAAATCCCGGCGTTTTTCCTTCATAATATACCCGCAAAGACAAAAGATGAAACAACCAAGTAATAGTTCCCTGCGCCTGTATTTCTTCGGCGGCTTTTTTCACCCGCCCCCGATAGCGCACCGGAACAAATAAACAAGCGGACAGAACAAGCAGCGCCACAAGCAAAAGAATGCCCACAAAAATCAATATGCATTTTATCAGCAGCCATAGGATATGTAGCATACTCTCACCTGTCCCGCATATACTGTTTTATCTGAAAACCTCCGGTCTCCCGGTAGGTTTCCTGCACCATCTGGCGCACCAGTTCCAGCGCTTCTTCCTTCCCTCTCGCTATTCCGTAAACCTCCAGACGCCGTCTGTAAAACAGCTTCTGACACAGCATAGCAGATGGAAGGATTTCCAGAAGATTCCGGGGATTGGAAGGAGCCGCAACCAGATAGATGCCGGGCACAATCCGTCCGCGATTCAGCTTTCCCTGCATTTTCCGAAGTCCTTTCCCCACAGCAGGACCGACGTATAAATTTTCAGACCATTCTAACATAGAGTACCTTCTTTACCCAATCCTTTTGCCGCTACCCCTTCGCCCCTGCTCATCTCCTGCCAAAAAAGAATCCTTATAAGCAAAGGATACCCTTTCCAGGCATGATCTAAACCTGCCGCCGGTACGGGAATTAATTATAAGGTGTACATCCTATGCACCACAAAGCATATCGCCGAACCATACGTTAAAATCTCCGGCTGCTTGGGAGCCACAAATTCGCCCTTTTTAATTCCAGATATTCATTGTACGCCTGCTCTACGATTTGCTTTTCATTCGCAAAACGCAGCAGATGATATACCTCATGAAACTTATAGTAGCCGGAATCCAGGAAGTATTCCTCCTTTTGCGGCCGGCTGTGATAACTTTCCGCCGCCATCAAATACCAATGAACCTCTTTGGTCACCAGATCCTCCGGTACGGAAAAATTATACTGGCTAACGCCTACGTATTTGACAATAGAAGCCCGCACGTCGGATTCCTCCAAAACCTCCCGCAGAGCCGTTTCCTCGAATTCTTCTCCAGACTCCACCGTCCCCTTGGGCAGCACCCACCCCTCATAACGATTCTTATAAGACTTATAGAGCGCCAGTATTTTTCCACGATGAATGACCACACCGCCACAGCTCGTTGCTTCAATCATTGCAATTCCTCCTGTATTGCGTGTGTATTTTGTTCCTGTTTTGTCCATGGTCCAGTCATAAACTATTTATAGTATACCCCTTTTCCAAAAAACTGGCAACGCTAAATCTCAGGAATAATGGTACGCGTCAAAAATCTCTCCTGCAATAGGCACAGCCACCTCGCTGCCTGTGCCGCCGCCCTCCACGATTACGGCCACGGCCAGATCGGGAGATTCCACATTGCTGTAGCCGATAAACCAGGAATGGCTTTGGCCATCTTCGGTATATTCCGCCGAACCAGTCTTTCCGGCAACCGAATACCCTCTGCCGCTAAGAGCGCTAGCCGTTCCAGTATTCACCACCTGCTGCATCAGATCCTGCAGCACGACCGTTTCCTGCTCTCCCAGCAATTCTCTGTAAACCTCAGGCTTCGTCTCGCTGACTTTCTCTCCAGCGTTATTCTGTACCCGATCAATCAGATACGGACGCATCAGCGCGCCTCGATTGGCAACTGCACAGGTGATCAGCGCCATATGCATCGGAGATACCAGCGTATTTCCTTGTCCGATAGACGTCTGCATAGTCAGTGGAACTCC
>CAOJIB010000139.1 GCA_948436455.1 uncultured Blautia sp. | reverse complement strand
AAAGACCTGACCGAGGCGCAGCTTCGTACGGCAGCGGCGCTTATTGAAAAGCCCGTAGGGAAAAAAACCGCCCTCTGCCGAGGCCTGCAGGCTGTGCGCACATATGAGGGCGTACGTCTTTGCCAGGAAGAAAAAACAACGCCAAAAGCCGCATGGGAAGCGGCTGCCCTGCTGCCGGACAAAGAATATCCGTTGCCCGGCGGCACCTTAAAATGCCGCTGTTTCCCTTACAAATCCCAGGAGATTCCACAAAAAAAGTATACGCAATGGTTTGATTGTGATAAAATAAAAGGGCGTATACAAATACGGCCCCGAAGAAGCGGCGACTATCTGACCGTCACCCTCGACGGGGGCAAAAAGCGCCTGAAGGATTACTTCATTACCGCCAAAATCCCACGGGAGGAAAGAAACTCTCTGCCGCTAATCTGCCAAGGCAGCGAAGTACTTTGGGTGATTGGCTACCGAAGAAGCGAAGCCGCCAGGATTACATCCGAGACTCGGACAGTCCTGGAAATTACGTACGAAGGAGGAAGGTTTGATGAACAAGAAGATTCGTGTTTTGATCGGCGAGGAAGAGGTCAGCCAGCGAATACAAGAGATCGGAGCGAAGATCAGCGCGGACTATAAAGGACGCACCGTCCATATCATCTGTGTGCTAAAAGGCGGCGTCTATTTTGCCTGCGAGCTTTCCCGCTATATTACCGTGCCTGTAACCATTGACTTTATGTCCGTATCCAGCTATGGGGATGATATACAGTCCAGCGGCGTTGTGCGCATCGTCAAGGACTTGGATCAGCCTCTGGAGGGAAAAGACGTACTGGTTGTGGAGGATATCATCGACTCCGGCAGAACCTTAAGCTATCTGCTGGAAATCTTAAAAGGACGCAGACCGGCAAGTCTTCGCCTCTGTACCCTGCTGGATAAGCCTGATCGCCGGGTAAGGAAGGTTTCTGTAGATTATACCTGTTTTGAAATTCCGGATGAGTTCGTCGTGGGCTTTGGTCTGGACTATGCCCAGCAATACCGGAATCTACCTTTTATAGGCGTCGTGGAAATATAAGATAAGGAAGGAGATTTTTTTCGTGAATAAGCAGCCAAGCAGAATAGGTTTATATGTAGGACTGATTATCATGCTCATCGCGGGATATTTATTCCTCAACGAGCAGGTCAGCAATCAAAGCAGCTACAGCCTTCCACAATTTAAACAGGCCCTAAAGGAAGACCAGGTTTCTCAGGTAAAGATCCATCAAAATCGGGAAATCCCCACCGGGCAGATCGCTGTACTGCTCCAAAACGGCGAGCAGCGCCAGTTTTATGTCAGCGACGTACGGGAAATCGAAACGATGACCGAACAGGCCGGGCTGATTCCCATCGTCTATAACGTTCCTCAGGAGAACGTCTTTTTGACAACGATTCTGCCGGTGCTTCTCACCGGAGGTCTGATTCTCTTCCTGTTCGTATTTATGAACCGCCAGATGTCCGGCGGGGGCGGCAATTCCAAAATGATGAATTTCGGCAAGAGCCGCGCGCGGATGAGCAGCCCCGACGATAAAAACGTCACCTTCCGGGAAGTCGCCGGCCTGCAGGAGGAAAAGGAAGACCTGGTAGAAATCGTAGACTTTTTAAAGGATCCCAAAAAATATACAAAGGTCGGCGCACGGATTCCCAAGGGCGTGCTTCTTGTAGGCCCTCCCGGCACCGGAAAAACCCTCCTTGCCAAAGCGGTAGCCGGAGAAGCCGGCGTTCCCTTTTTCTCCATTTCTGGCTCTGATTTTGTGGAAATGTTTGTCGGTGTAGGCGCTTCCCGCGTCCGAGATCTGTTTGAAGATGGGAAAAAGCACGCGCCCTGCATCATCTTTATCGACGAGATCGACGCGGTGGCCCGCCAAAGAGGCGCCGGCATGGGCGGCGGCCACGACGAACGGGAGCAGACTTTAAACCAGCTTTTGGTGGAAATGGACGGCTTCGGCGTCAACGAAGGCATTATCGTCATGGCGGCTACAAACCGCGTAGATATCCTGGACCCGGCGATCCTGCGCCCAGGCCGTTTCGATCGGAAGGTAGCCGTCGGACGTCCGGATGTTAAGGGACGGGAAGAAATCCTGCGGGTACACGCCCGGTCGAAACCCTTAGGCGACGACGTGGATCTTAAGCAGATCGCCCAGACTACCGCCGGCTTCACCGGCGCGGATTTGGAAAATCTGCTGAATGAGGCGGCCATTACCGCCGCAAAAGAAAATCGCGGCTTTCTGACCCAGAAGGATATCAAAGCTTCCTTTATCAAGGTAGGCATCGGTTCCGAAAAACGCAGCAAGGTCATTTCTGACAAGGAGAAAAAAATCACGGCTTACCATGAAGCGGGGCACGCCATTTTATTCCATGTGCTGCCGGATATGGACCCGGTATATACGATTTCCATCATTCCCACAGGCATAGGCGCCGCCGGTTATACGATGCCTCTGCCGGAAAACGACGAGATGTTCAATACAAGAGGGAAAATGATTCAGCATATTACGACTCTTCTGGGAGGCCGCGTAGCGGAAGAAATCATCTTTGACGACATTACCACCGGCGCCTCCAACGATATTGAACGGGCCACTTCCACCGCCCGCGCGATGGTTATGCGCTACGGCATGTCCGAAAAGGTCGGGCTGATCTCCTATGGAAGCGACCAGAACGAAGTCTTTATCGGCCGGGATCTGGCCCATACCCGGGACTACAGCGAAAGCGTCGCCACGACCATCGACGAAGAAATTCGCAAGATCGTAGAAGCCTGCCACCAGAAGGCCAAGGAAATCATCCTTTCCCACGAGGAAATTCTTCACAAATGCGCTTCCTTCTTGCTGGAACATGAAAAGATGCACCGGGATGAATTCGAGGCGCTGTTTTCCACAAAAGACCCGGAAGTACAGTGCTAAAAAATAGTGATTCTGTCGTTTGCCCTTTACAATGTGCACAAAAACTTTTATAAAATTTTGTGTATATTTATGCACACTTTTTGACAAACCACTGCTATACTAATACTTGTAACCCCCCAATACATTATACAGTTTTTGCTACACCCCATTTAAAAAGAAATACCTTCTCCAAAAAGAGCCGTCCAAAGCAGACGGCTTGGGATACAGGGCGTTATGATTCATCCAGGTCATAACGTCCTGTATCTTTTTCTGTGCTCTGTGGAATATCGTGTATTCCAACTTTTCTTCCGCGTTTTCAATTTTTTACATAGACATGGAAGCTTGCGCTATGTTACAATAGAAATCATAAGTATCCGCAGGAAATATACCGGGAAATACGGGCAATGCGGCTGTATTTCCTATCCTGAAGGAAATATGGAGGAGGAAAAGAGATGAAGAGTATCCGCAAAAAAATCACCGTATGCCTAATGGCAACCGTTCTGATTGCCCTGATAGCGGTGGGGGCGTCTAGTATTGCGCTGAGCTATCGGAGCACCCTTACCACGGTGGATCAAATGATGAGCGAAACGGCCGTACTGGCGGCGGAGCGCATCGAAGAAGAACTAACCGCCTACAAGAACGTGGCTATGGACACTGGCTGCGTCCCGCAGCTTTCCGACGATTCCGTCGATCTGGAGGAAAAACGCGCCATCATTGACGAACGCGTCAACATGCACGGCTTCCAGCGGGGCAATTTAATCGGCGCCGACGGCCGCAGCATCTTTGATGGGAACGATTATTCTGACCGGGAATATGTACAGCAGGCCATGCAGGGAAACGTCTACGTATCAGAACCCTTGATCAGCAAAATCACCGGCGAGCTTTCCATTATGGTAGCCGCACCTCTCTATGCCGATGGAAGTCAGGACGGCAAGATCGTCGGCGTTGTATACTTTGTACCGACGGAAACCTTTTTAAATGATATTGTCTCCTCAATCAAGATCGGAGAAAGCAGCCATGCCTATATGATCAACAAATCCGGCGACACCATTGCCGACGTTACCCTGGAGACGATCACCACGCAGAATATCGAACAGGAAGCCAAAAAGGACGCTTCTTTGGAAGATCTGGCCACCTACCATACAGCTATGCGCCAGGGCCAGCAGGGCTTCGGAAGCTTTCAAAGCGCCGACGGCCCCCGTTTTACAGCTTATGCGCCAGTGGGCGGCACCGACGGCTGGAGTGTCGCCGTAACCGCACTGCAGTCGGAATACCTGGCAGATACATATTTTGGCATTCTGATCAATATCATCGTGATTGTTATTTCTATCCTGGCGTCCATCGTCGTAGCTCTAAAGCTATCCGGCAATATCAGCGTGCCTATGCGGGCCTGCGCCAAACGAATGAAGCTTCTGGTAGAAGGCGACCTGCAATCGCCCATCCCTCAGGCCCACGGACAGGATGAAACAGCGGAGCTGACCCGCTCCACAGCCGATATGGTCAATACGTTAAATACGATTATCAACGATATCGGTTATCTGCTGACAGAAATGGCCAACCAGAATTTCGACGTTCAATCCCCCCACCGGGATTCCTACGTGGGCGATTTCCAGAGCATTCTACAGTCCATGCGTAATCTGAAAATGGAACTGAGCGGCACCATCCGCCAAATCGACGCCTCCGCCGGTCAGGTTTCTTCTGCTAGCGGCCAGGTTTCCACCGGCGCCCAATCTTTAAGCCAGGGTTCGGTACAACAGGCCAGCTCTGTGGAAGAACTGGCGGCCACCATCAACGAGATTTCCGAAAGCGCTAAAAAGACTGCTTCAGCAGCCGAAGAAGCCGGCTACTTCGTTGGGCAGGCCGGTGCGCAGCTCGGTGTCAGCGTCGAATATGTGAAGGAATTAAATAAAGCCATGGAAAAGATTTCCAGCTCTTCCGAGGAAATTTCCAAGATCATCAACGCCATCGAAAGCATTGCTTTCCAGACCAATATCCTGGCGCTCAACGCAGCCGTGGAAGCCGCCCGTGCAGGCGACTCCGGCAAAGGCTTCGCAGTCGTTGCAGACGAGGTGCGTAACTTGGCCTCCAAGTCGGACGAAGCCGCCAAAGCCACCAAGGAACTGATCGAAAGCTCTCTTTTCTCTGTCAACGAAGGCCGCGAGGCCGTGACCAGAGTAACCGAGGCTCTGGAAAAGACCAGCGTCCTGGCCGGCAATGTCACCAGCAAGATGGACATCGCCGTAGAAGCTGTAGCAAATCAAACCACGGCGATCGAACAGGTTACAGAAGGAATCGACCAGATCTCCTCCGTCGTACAGACCAACAGCGCCACTGCCCAGGAAAGCGCCGCCGCCAGCGAGCAGCTCTCCGCCGAGGCCTCCAGCTTAAAGCAGCTGGTAGACTGCTTTACGCTTGCGAACGAATAAGAAATAAAAAATATCCTCTGTCTGAAATCTACAAATCCAGGCAGAGGATATTTTTATGCATAAGACATACGGCCATCTACTACACTTCTGTTTCCAATTGTTTCGTCAGATACCGGCCGACAATCTTAGAAAACCCCGTAATATTCCGTATATAGGCAATATCCTTACCGAAAATCTTCCGTTCCGTCTCCAGATCCTTTTCTTCTCCTGCAAA
>CAOJIB010000138.1 GCA_948436455.1 uncultured Blautia sp. | reverse complement strand
CTTTTTCTGCTGTCTACTTCCGAATTTTATCCAAAGCATAGAAACCGGCGGTCCATTTTCAAATGTATTATCCGCCCTGTTTACGATTCTGCTGCTTCTATATCTTTACCTGTTCTTTCACTGCGGCATAAAGCTGCGAAAGCTAAAGAAAAAATACCAAAAAATATAGGCGGCGTTTCTAAAGAAAACGGAAACAGAAAGAATTTCAGAAAAAACTTATGAATTTTTCCCAACTTCTCTGGAAAAACAGACGGACTTATTGTATAATTACGTCAATACAGAAAGCCTGCCACCGGCAGCCTCTCTGCATACTACGGCATACAGAAAGCTTGCTACCGGCGGCCTTTCTGCATACTATGGCATACTAAAAGCCGTAGCATCACGGCCGTCGTATCGGCCCGTTACGGTACTATCATTACAGATGAATCATGGGAGGACAAGCATATGTCAGCAGTGAAAGAGTTGATCCGTACAGAAGAAAATGGCGCCATCAGCTTTGGAGATTACGAATTAACAACCAAATCAAAACGTTCCGATTATGAGCATCAGGGGGATATGTATAAGGTAAAGACCTTCCAGGAGATCACAAAGCTGGAACGGAACGGCATGTTTGTATACGAATCTGTTCCGGGCACCGCGGTTTTCCATCTCGTCCAGGAAAACGACGGCCTTTCTTTTGAGGTAGAAGGGCCTAAGGACGCTCAGGTTACCGTAGAGCTGGAAGCTGAGACAGAATACGAGATCTTTCTAAATGGGACCGGTCACGGGAAAATGACCACGAACCTGGGAGGAAAGCTTTCCTTCTGCGTAGAATTGGAAAACACCGACGCGGTATCCGTAAAAATAAGCAAACTGGAAAAATAAGTAAAAAAGGGAGGAGCTTCCTCCCTTTTCGTTTGACTGAGGTACCCTATGGCAAAAGGAAAAAAAACAATCTTTTTCTGTCAGAACTGCGGCCATGAATCGGGCAAATGGATGGGGCAATGCCCAAGCTGCCGCCAGTGGAATACATTCGTGGAGGAAACGGTTTCCCCCTTGCCCCATCAAACGGCAAAAAGCGCCCGCAGCCAGGAGCCGGCTCTTGCGCCGGTCACGCTGCAGGAAGTCCAATTTCATGAAGAAGAACGAAGACGCACCGGCATCGGCGAGTTGGACAGAGTCCTAGGCGGCGGCATTGTGCAGGGAAGCATGATTCTGGTAGGCGGCGATCCGGGCATCGGCAAGTCCACGCTTCTTTTGCAGGTCTGCCGGTACCTTTCCAGAGACGGCGCCAGCGTGCTGTATATTTCCGGCGAAGAATCCTTAGCACAGATCAAGCTGCGAGCCCGGCGCATCGGTGAATTTAACAATCAGCTTCGGCTCCTTTGCGAAACAAATCTGGAGCTGATCCGTACGGTCATCACCAGGCAGAAGCCGGAAGTCGTCATCATCGACTCGATTCAGACCATGTATCACGAGGATGTGTCCTCCGCCCCCGGCAGCGTTTCCCAGGTCCGGGAATCCACAAATACGCTGTTGCAGATCGCTAAAGGCCAAGGCGTTTCCATTTTCATCGTCGGCCATGTGACAAAAGAAGGCAATGTGGCCGGCCCAAGGGTGCTGGAACATATGGTGGATACGGTGCTGTATTTCGAAGGCGACCGGCACGCCTCCTACCGTATCCTTCGGGGCGTGAAAAACCGCTTCGGCTCCACCAACGAAATCGGCGTCTTCGAAATGAAGCACGACGGCTTGCAGGAAGTGGCGAATCCATCGGAATTTCTGCTGAACGGCCGGCCCAAGGACGCCTCTGGTTCTGTCGTCACCTGCTCCATGGAAGGGACCCGTCCCATCCTGCTGGAGGTCCAGGCGCTGATCTGTAAAAGCAGCTTCGGCATTCCCAGACGGACGGCGGCTGGTACGGATTTTAACCGCCTGAACCTTTTGATGGCGGTGCTGGAAAAACGGGCGGGCATCAATCTGTCCTCCTACGACGCTTATGTAAATATCGCCGGCGGCGTAAAAATGACCGAACCGGCCATCGACCTGGGCATCCTGCTGGCCATCGTATCCAGCCATAAAGACTTGGTCATTGAAAATTCTCTGCTGGCCTTTGGGGAAGTAGGCCTAAGCGGTGAAGTCCGGGCGGTCAGCCTGGCGCAGCAACGGGTCTTAGAAGCCAAAAAGCTGGGCTTTGAAAAGGTGCTTTTGCCCAAGGCCTGCGAAAATATTGTCCGGCAGATCACCGGCATCCAGCTTATATTCGCCGATACCATCCGGGAAGCGATCGGCGTAATCCATTCCCTGTCCGGCGCCAGACCGCCGCAAAAATAACGCGTTTTTCTGGAACACCGCCGTCCCCGGCACACAGCGCAATCCCTTCTTCTTTTCTTGCAAATCTATCTCGTATGTGCTACTATATCTATAACAAATGAAACAATCCGACGCACCAGGCGCTCACTTGCGCAGGAAAAGAGGTGATGGATCTGATTATCGAAATCGATTTCAACAGCAGCGAAGCCATCTATATGCAGTTAACCAACCAGATTATCCGGGAAATTGCCATGGCGCGCCTGCACGAAGGGGATGTGCTTCCCTCCGTGCGGCAGCTGGCTCTGGATGTGGGCATCAATATGCATACCGTCAATAAGGCCTATGCCCTTTTGCGCCAGGAGGGCTTTGTTTCCATTGACAGAAGGCGGGGTGCTGTGATATCTATTGATGTGGACAAAATAAAAGCGCTTCAGGAAATGAAAGAAGAGCTCAAGGTCGTTCTGGCCAGAGGCTGCTGCAAAAGCGTTTCCAGAGAAGAAGTGCACCAACTGATCGACGACATTTACGAAGAATATCAATAAAAGGAGGCTATCATGCAGGAACGCTTTACCAAACAGGCCAAAAAGGCCCTGCGACTGGCACAGGCCATTTCCAAAAGCCACAAGCATAATTATATCGGAACCGAACATATTCTCATGGGCCTGATCCAGGAGGAAGACGGAACCGCGCAGATGGTTTTGACGGAATTTGGCGTAAGCTATGACAAGCTGACCGCTCTGGTGGATAAACTCATCGCACCTCCCGCCGCTGCCGCGCTAAAAGAACGGCCCGCTTATACGCCGCGGGCAGAAAAACTTCTTCGAGCCAGCGAGGAGATGGCCGATTCCCTTCAGAGCGAGCAGGTGGGAACCGAACATCTGCTCATGGCCATGCTTCGGGAAACTGACTGCGTAGCCACCCGGCTTCTCTACACACTGGGCGTCAATATCCAAAAACTCTACGGCGTCCTTCTAACCGTAATCGGCGAAGACGGCCGCTTTTCCCTCGAGGAGCTGCAGGGCGCGCGCAAGAGCCAGCAGGCCGGCACGCCCACACTGGATCAATACAGCCGGGATCTGACCGCCCTGGCCGCCCAGGGAAAGCTGGATCCGGTGGTGGGCCGCGAGGAGGAAATCGCCCGGATCATCCAGATTCTCAGCCGCCGAAGCAAAAATAATCCCTGCCTGATCGGGGAACCCGGCGTAGGAAAGACCGCGATTGCCGAAGGCCTGGCCCAGCGGATCGTCTGGGGCCTGGTTCCAGATACGGTGAAAAACAAACGCGTCGTCGTACTGGATATGTCCGGCATGGTGGCGGGCTCTAAATACCGTGGGGAATTCGAAGAGCGGATCAAGAACGTCGTCCGGGAAGTCACGGAAAATAAAAGCATTCTGCTCTTTATCGACGAGCTCCATACGATCATCGGCGCAGGAGGCGCCGAGGGCGCGCTGGACGCCTCCAATATTCTAAAGCCCTCTCTTTCCCGGGGGGAAATCCAGCTCATCGGCGCCACAACTATCGAAGAATACCGGAAGTATATCGAAAAGGACGCTGCGCTGGAGCGGCGGTTCCAGCCGGTGATGGTGGAGGAACCCACGGAATCGGAAACCGTCGAGATCCTAAAAGGGCTGCGTCCCTACTACGAACGGCACCACGGCGTCCAGATCCTGGACGAAGCCATCGACGCCGCAGTCAAAATGTCCATACGCTACATCAACGACCGCTTTTTGCCGGATAAGGCCATCGACCTGATCGACGAAGCCGCTTCAAAGGTACAATTGCACGGCTACCAGGCGCCCGACGAGCTGATCGGCCTGGAAAAGGAAATCCAGCGGCTTTCCCTGGCCAAGGAAGAAGCCTTAAAACGCGGCGATATCCAAGAAGCCAAGGAGCTGCAGATCGACCAGGAACAGCAGCGCCAGGAAAGGGACGAAATCCAGGCGCGCTTCCAGCAAAAATGCAAACGGAAAAGTCTGACGGTGGACGAGGACGCCGTAGCGGATATCGTCTCCGGCTGGACGAAGATTCCCGTCCAACGGCTGGCGGAAAAGGAATCCAAACGGCTTTCCCGTCTGGAAAAAGAACTGCACAAGCGGGTTATCGGCCAGGAGGAAGCCGTCCGCGCCGTGGCCCAGGCAGTAAAAAGAGGCCGCGTCGGCCTAAAGGACCCCCGCCGCCCCATCGGCTCCTTCCTTTTCTTAGGCCCCACCGGCGTGGGCAAAACCGAACTTTCCAAAGCCCTGGCCGAAGCGGTATTTGGCAGCGAACAGGCCATGATCCGCGTGGATATGTCCGAATATATGGAAAAACACAGTGTTTCCAAGCTCATCGGCTCCCCTCCGGGATATGTGGGCTACGAAGAAGGCGGCCAGCTCAGCGAAAAGGTACGCCGCAATCCCTACAGCGTCATTTTGTTTGATGAAATTGAAAAGGCCCATCCCGACGTATTTAATATCCTGCTGCAGGTGCTGGACGACGGCCACATTACCGACGCCCAGGGACGAAAAATCGATTTTAAGCAGACGATTTTGATTATGACCTCCAACGCGGGGGCTCAGGCCATCATGACGCCCAAGCGGCTGGGCTTTCTGTCCGCTGATGATGAGAAGCAGGACTATGAACGGATGAAATCCGGGATTATGGAAGAAGTCCGCCGGATCTTCAAGCCGGAATTCCTCAACCGGATTGACGAAATCATGGTCTTCCACACGCTGACAAAGGAAAATATCCGAAAGATCGTCGGCATTCTTCTCAAGGATCTGGAACAGCGCTGCCAGGAACAAATGGGCATCACGCTGAAAATCAGCGCCACCGTCAAAAATCATCTGGCGGAAGCCGGCTTTGACAGCAAATACGGCGCCCGTCCTCTGCGGCGCGCCATTCAGTCCCAGGTAGAAGACGCCCTTGCCAACGAAATCCTAGAAGGAACCATCTCTCGGGGCGACGTCGTACAGATACGGCTGAAAAAACAGGAAATCATTTTTGTTCCCGGAGAAAAGGAACTAACGCAAGAAGATGTCTGATCCCCCTTATACGGCAAAGTTTATACACTCCCAAAAAGTTAACGGCCGGCGGCGGAATTTCCCCGTCGGCTGCAAAAAATGCCTAGCGTTTGCAAAGAACAAATCCGGCGGCACCTCTTTTAAAACCCTCCCTGCCGTTTAAGGGTTTTGCAAAAATAACGACACACGCGAAGGGACTGTCGGTTAATACCGATTTTTAAAGCCCCTACACCAAAACAAGCATATCTCGCA
>CAOJIB010000137.1 GCA_948436455.1 uncultured Blautia sp. | reverse complement strand
GATGGTAATCCGCGCATCTTGATTGATAATCCGGAGGCTGATTCCAATCCTTGGTACAAGCATGTTTGCCTGATAAACAACGAGGGCGGCTCAATCGAGATACAGTCTGGCTGGATTGGAAATGTATATGAAAACAACAACGAGCTGAATCCCTTTATTACAAATACCGGGGAAATTTCTATCCATGCAGGCCGTATAAACACCTCGATCTATACGGAATCCACCCAGGATGCAACACCCAGCCTGATCATTGACGGTGGTCTTATCAGAACCTGGAAAATTCGGAACGCTGCTGATACATCTCTGGATATTTCTGGCGGATATATCGATGCTCACATATGGAACTGGGGCACGGCCACTATAAGCGGCGGCGACTTCGACTGTTTTAAGTCTATAATGACCTGGGGGAACGGTAATGACAACGGCACAATGGAAATTTCCGGAGGCAATGACTTCGGCAGTATATCGGTGATACTCTATACAAAGAACAAAAACGACCTGCCTCAAAGCAAACCTCACGTAGCCGTTTCCGGCGGAAATATAAAAATGTTCCCTATAGAAGCTGTTAGCACAACACCAGAGGATGAAATATACAGCTTTTCCCAACAGATTTTCCCGTCGGAAACGAAGCTTGACATGCTAACTGTGTCCGGTGGCACCTGGCAGAATGATTCGAACAGGGAAGGCACTGTGGAAGAATGGCTGGAACCATACCTTGAAAAAAATCTAAAACTGGTACTGATAGACAACGCGCTTTCGATTTATAAAGTTGTATCAGCAGATACGAAAGAATGTACTATTACACTGCATTTGCAGCATGAGAATGCGGGAGAAGCTATAAATGCCATAACGCTAATAACAGACTATCCAGCCACCTATGAATACAAAACAGGAGAAAATATTGTTTTTTCCTTCTCTGATTATTACTATGCATGGAATAAAGCAAGCAACGAAGCCTGGTATGTGGTGGACTGGTATACCAATGAAAACCTTACTACCCTCTGGGATCCCACGGCACCTATTACAAAGGATACAGATTTATACGCCAGATGGTCTGACCATCACACCATAAAATTTGACGCTAACGGCGGCGATCCGACATCTGTACCAAACGATCTAATCGTTTATGAAAAGGACCGGAAGGTTATAACCTATTATCCGCCTAAAGGAGATGAGCTTCCACTTCCTCAAGAAGGGATTCTGCCCTGGGCCGCTCTCGGAGACGGCTATATGTTGTCTGCCCAAAAGCCACAAAAAACTCCTGTACGCACAGAGGGATCTCTGTCTCTCCATTTTGATGGTTGGTTTACAAAAAGTGAAGATGGCAACTATGATTCTTGGGAATTCAGTGATAATGACGATCCTACAAATATATGGGACAAGGAAATCACATTATATGCAATGTGGACAGAAATCTCGGAACCTACGGTGACCCCAGATCCCTCCCCCTCCCCTGAGCCCACGGTAACCCCAGATCCAACGCCCGTAGACCCCACGCCCTCCCCTTCTACCCCGGGAAATCCGCCTACCACCCCCGTTCCCACGGCGACGCCGACCCCGGAGCCCACAGAGACACCCACCCCGACGCCGACGGAAACCCCGGAACCTACTCCGACGCCCACCCCCGGCCAACCTTCTGCCGATACGCCGGCCCCGGTGAAACCGACGGTAACGTTCAAGACTACGAATAAGGTCACGATCTCCTGGAAGCTTTCCCCGGACGCTGACGGCTACACGATCTGGGTAAAAATGGAAGGGGAAAAGAATTATACCCGCAAGCAGATCACCAGCGAGGAAGCCAAGAGCTTCACCCTGAAAAACTGCAAGCCCGGCAAGAAATATTACTTCGTCGTAAAGCCGTGGAAAAAGGCGGCGGACGGCAGCTACATTTTCAGCGAGGAGTCCACGACCCTGCGCGCCACTACGAAGCCGAGACCGGCAGTCATTAAGAACGTTACCGTCAGCCCCTCCGGCGATCTGAAGGTCTCCGTTTCCGGCGCCGCCGGCGCGGATCACTATGCGATGTGCTACAGCAAAACCTCCGACTTTGGCAAGTACCAAATCGGTATCCGCACCTCTTACGCCACGCGGACGATGGCCAAAGGACTCTCAAACGGCACCTACTACGTAAAGGTGCGCTCCTACCGCCAGCTGGATAAGTCCACCCGCGTATACGGGGATTGGAGTAAGGCGGTGAAGGTGACGGTGAAATAAGCGGCTATATTAATTAAAAATTTCCTGTTCCGGCAGTGTAAATACATACTGTCGGCACGGGAAATTATTTTCCCCATTATCCGAAATCTAATCCAATCAATCTAGAAAATTATTAAATACATTCAAAAGGGACAACTATTTTTATAAAAAATATACCATTTTCCAGTGAGCAATTTCTTGATACAAAGTTTGACAAAATCGAGTCGAAAGACGGATTAGTTTATGTCTGGCTGGATGGAAAATGTGAAGTTTACCGAACAGAAATTCCTCACTAAAAAGCAACTGCCAACGGCAATCCTCCGATAAATCACGAACGTGTGCCGACCTATACACCAAAAATTACAACAAACCCGTTAAAAATGTAATTCTTCCCATTTTCAATCTGCTTTCGTATAGAATGCTAACTAGAAAGAAAACAGCACGCCAAACAACCGACGCCCCGGCAAAATCGAAAGGAGAAAATGAAAGCAAAAAGATTAACAGCAATCCTTCTGGCAGCTACTCTGCTACTTTCTGCAGGCCAAACGCCCGCAGCCGCTATGGCGAATGAAACGACAGTCCCAGAAACAATCAGTGAAAATACATCTATGTTTGGCCACAGCGCCCATTCGCAGCAGGAAGCTACCAACTGGGCAAGCGGCCAGATCGGAAAATCCATTGATGTAGACGGATATCCTGCCGAACAGCCCTTTCAATGTGTAGATTTAATCAAAGCATATTATACCTATTTAGGAAACGGCGCCTACGCTACCGGGAATGCCAACGCTTATATCACGAATACATTGCCGGCAGGCTGGACGCGGGTATACGGCAATTACCAGCCCGGCGATATTGCCGTATGGAAAGCCAATCACTCCTGCAGTACTTGTACTACAGGCGGCTATGGCCATGTAGGCATTATTACCTCTGCAGATTCCGTAGGATTTAATGCAGTGAATCAAAACTTCTGCGGCAAAACGCACTGCACACATAACTGGTTCAACGTTTCTGCCCTCGCCTGCGCGATCCGTCCGGACTTTGGCTCCGCCGCTGCAGCCGTCCAGCTTGGCTATTCCAATATTGGCACGGATTACATCGACGACGGCAACGCCATCCTGCGCGGCAGCATTAACAATCCCAGCCGGGCCACTGTCCCCAGAGTCGGAGCTTTCGTGTGGGATAGCGCCGGCAACCTGGTGGTAGATTACAGCGAAGCTTGTAATAGAAACAACAATCCCATTGGCCAGACTGTAAATATCGTCATGGAAGCAAAGGTCGGCTTAAAACCTGGCAGCAATTACACGTTCCAGCTCTGGGCAGAAGCAAACGGACAGCGTTTCCATAGTGAAAAAAGCTCTTTTAAAACAACCGGAACCGCTCCCAGCGCGCCTTCTCAACCAGAAACAACGCCCTCGGTAATCAATACCACCATAGAAGATACCACCTCCAACGGCATCTATAAAATCACCGGAACCCAAGAGGCCGCCTTTACTAAGCCAATCAATAGTAAAAAAACAAGCGTAATAATTCCCGACACGGTTAGCAGTAACGGCGTTATCTACAAAGTAACCACTATTTCTGCCAACGCCTTCAAGAATAATAAGTCCATAACAAAGGCAACTATAGGGAAGAATATTACGTCCATCGGCGACTACGCCTTTTTGGGATGCAAGAAACTTAAAAACATCACTATAAAAACAACCGCTTTAAAGAGCTCTGGTATCGGTACAAAAGCATTTTCCAACACCTTTGTCCTGCCGACAGTGAAAGCTCCCAAAAGTGTCCTGGCGAGCTATAAAAAATTGCTCAAAGCCAAAGGCCTAAGTAAAATAGCAATATTCAAAAAGCTTTAGAAAAATACTTCCCAGGCAAAACACCAATCATTCGGGCGTCAGATCCTTTACATCCCTTTCTGACGCCCGGATTGTTTCATGTAAATCCCACTTACCATTAAAACATAGAGGAGAACTTATGATTTGTCCAAATTGCGGCTATAAAAATCAAAATAATGAACGATACTGCCCGAAATGCGGAACTATTCTGCCAGAGACCCCAAAAAAGTCTTTTTCCAGACCCGCACATTATATCGTGGGAATCATTTGCGGCACAGCCTTGCTGACCAGCGTTCTCGTCGTACTTTTCATTACGCTGCTGATGCAAAAAACGCCCTCACCCGATCCTCCCCAACAAAAAGCAGAGACAACTGTCGAAACTGTTACGGAGACGCCTGCCGTAGAAACCCACGCTCCTAAAAAATCACTCAATATCCAAACCTTAGAAAGCAAAGACAATCAGGATCGCCTTCGGCGCCTCGCCTCCGTGGGCGCCGATCTCGCCCCGAAAAATAGCACGGAAAATCTGGCCATGTTCATTCTGGACGAATTTCACACACAACGCTGGAATCAATATCCTCTTGACGATGCATCCAACCAAATTGTCCCGGAGGAGGATATCCTGGAATATCTCTATGATACCTTCGGCCTGCAATTAGAGAAGCTTCCCGCCTTCGATGACTCCTCCCTGGTATGGAAAGAAGGCGACAAATGCCTAATTGCCAACGCAGAAATTCCCAAACCCTACGAATTTAATCTGGAAGACATACAAGAGGTGGATTCCGGTTTTAAAGCTATCGTAAGGCGACAATACATAAGTCCCGACTCGCTCGACGAAATCTGTACCTTATCAATTGAAGAAAACCCGGAATCCTCCCTCGGTTATAACGTCACCAAAATCGCTATTGAGAAAGAGCCTTTGACCGTTGAAATGCTAGAAACGTCCGAAAACCAGAAATTTTTTGAA
Source organism: uncultured Blautia sp. (assembly GCA_948436455.1). Taxonomy (GTDB): domain Bacteria; phylum Bacillota; class Clostridia; order Lachnospirales; family Lachnospiraceae; genus Blautia_A. The sequence continues at coordinate 605 of CAOJIB010000137.1, read as the reverse complement.
CGTATGGCATATGTCGGAGCGGCATTTGATGAAAATACTATTTATGACCAGATTGAAACCTATGTATTTCATGAATTTACGCCCTGCCGATATAAAGAATATCCCAGAAATGCGGAAGGATATTGGGTCGTTCCCAAGGAAGACGTGTTCGCCTATGTATATGATACTTTCGGCCTGATCACTGATGAAATTCCCCTGTCTACAACCCTACAAGAAGACGGTGAAAATTATCTGATCGGCGGAGCTACCGGCGGCGATATCCGCGAATTCACTTTTAAGGAAGCCTATTCCATAGACGGCGGCTTTGAAGCAGTGGTAGAATGTTATGCCGATTACCCTGCCGAAAATACGTCCGGCTATAACCACACCTTAGACTATACCTACACTCTGACCTTGAAAGAACAGCCGGATACTTCCAGAGGCTTTGTCGTAACAAAGCTGACCTTTTACAGGAATTCTGAACCTCCTGCAGAGACAACTTCCTATGAGTCCCCTGCAGACTCCTATGATCTCCCCGCCCCACATCCGAACGCTTCCAATACCAGCGAAGTGTAGTGGTCAAGCATTTTTGTAACACTTATGGCTAAAAAAATCAGTTTTTATGT
>CAOJIB010000136.1 GCA_948436455.1 uncultured Blautia sp. | reverse complement strand
CTTTTTCCATGATATTCACAAGCGTTACATCCAGCTCGTCCGGTTCTTCAATTCCTAAACTGACCGCCATACTACCCTGCGCATCCGCCTCTACCAACAATACTTTCTTACCTGCCCTTGCAAGCCCTATCCCTAAATTTACACACGTCGTGGTCTTTCCCACGCCGCCTTTCTGATTTGCTACTGCGATTACTCTGCACATATATACTTTCCTCCTACTGACCTACTTTTCTGTTTTCTCCACTTCCGCATAAGCACGGAAATATTTATCTGTTCCTTTGTTCGCAAAAATTTCTGACACCCGCAGCACATGAATCCCTTTATCTCGTTCTAAAAGCCGCCGGAACCAGTGAATATCTTTCTTTGTCCCCTGCATCCTGATCTTCAGCATACCGTCCCTCCATTTCGCTAAAAGCAATACTCCGGATAGCGGATTCTGACTGCCTCCCAGAAATATCTGGCATACCCACAGCAGAACAAATCTTCCACGGTATAGCGCCTGCACTCCTCAATCTGCCTGTCTGTGTCCTCAATATCAAAAACACTTGGCGTATTATTGCAGTAAAGGTTGAATGCCATGCGGACAATCCTCATGCTTCCGCTGGTCTGCCAGCCTTCCCATAGGCACTCTGTTTTCACGCAGCCTGTCTTAAAATCATAAATCCTGTCCACATTTGCCCTTGTATCCCGGTCAATCCCCAGGCAGTACACCAATGCCATATGGTACTCATCCCGGTATCTGCATTTTGGCATATATTTATGGTAAAAATCTCTGTGTTCCCTGTTCCTGAAAGTAATTGTGCAAGTATTCTCTTTTTCTGCGCTTGTCGCTGTGTATGCTGCCATAGCTTGTCCTCCATAAATCATTTCATCTATTGTGTTGTCCCTGTTCCAGATACTGCTTGGGAGCTACACTCCCAAACCCTTGTGGATTCGTGCTGCCAGTTACCCAAAAACCGGCTGACCGGCAACCCGAATTTGCTTTTACACATACTGAGGCGTATCATTGACATTCCCTCCATAAATGTCCTAAACTACATACAGGACAATTCTGGCTCCTGCTGCTGCCTGTCTTTCCTATTTTCCGGGCAAAAAAATAGGACTGTATCGGCTGTTACAAATCATAAATCCATGATTCAGCATGAAGCCAATTCAGTCCTATATAGAATATTTTTCATAAGAAACCAGCATTTCCATTAACGAACCGCCTCATGTTACGTTATTGCAAACAGCTAATTTCCGATAGATTTTTTAATAAAACAGGCCTGTCCTACCTCCAAATCCACATGCTTTTCAGCATTTTTTCGTAGGACTAAATCAGCGGAACCCCTTTATTTATCAGGTTCTTGCTAACTTGGCAATATCATAACACCCTCCCCCCATTCCATAAGCAATGCCGCGCCGCCGGACACAAAAGGCGTTGCAAAGGAAGTACCTGTAACCGCGGTGTACCCGCCGCCAGATTTGGTGGTCTGTATTCCCACGCCGGGAGCTACCAAATCGGGTTTGGCCGCGGCTACCATACGGCCCCTTCCGGAAAAATCCGCATAGGTATTCGCCTGGGAATCATATGCGCCCACGGCAATGACCCGCCGGGCCGTAGAGGGAATCGTCAACGTCCAATAGGGGATCGGCGCATAAAAGCCTGTCGCCTGATTGAGCACGTTGCCGCCGGGTAGCCACATGTAATATTCGCCGTTTACAATCCTCTTTCCACGCAGTTCAATTGTCCAGATTCCCTGGTCAATATACGTATTTCTCGGCAGAAAATCCAGGTATATTTCCTGCGCGACGCTATAAGGACTCGGTTCCCCATAATAAATCAAAAGCTGCGTATTTCCCATATAATAGCGTTGTGGACCGAGGTTTTCATACAATGGTCCTATACGCTCTCCCGACGGATGAACCAGAAAAACCTCCATCTCATCCACATAGCTCTTCCAAAGCTGCAGATTCAGGGTCCGCTCATAACTGCTCACCGCCAGTTCTACAAAAGTCCTCCCTCCCTGCGCAACCTGGCCGGATGTATGCAGCGCATCACGACCGTTATTTCCAGTGCCCACACAGATCGTTGTTCTCCCCAGATTTGCCACATCATCCATATACGTTTCTAAAAGGGAATCCCCTAGGTGAGAGCCATATAATTAAGGGAAAAACGCTAAAGATATTCCCTTTCTCCGACAGGCTTTCATACTGTCCATATAAGAGAAATTATCCTGCATCTTTATTTATACGGCGATTGGTATTTGCAAAAAATATCTAGAGTTTTCTTTTCATTTACCACAATTCTATCAATTAATTCTATAAGAATTCCCCTAGTTATTTCCGTTATTTCTCCGTTCTCTATCCATCTAATAGCTGGAATTTCTAAAATTTTTCCGTATTCCTTTTCTGCTCTGATACGTTCGATCTCCTTTTGTATATTTTTTTCTTTCTCCGTATAATCTTTCTGATAGCGCGCATATTCTTCTTGATTTATCACGCTTCCTTCATAATTTTCATAGGTTTTTTTCTTATATTTTTCTATCTTTTTCAGTTCTTTTTTTCGGTTTTCTAACCGTTCCTTTTTTCTGATAGATCGATTTTTCTCTACGATTTTTTGATATTCTCTTCCCCATATTTCGAATTCATCACCTGCCTCTAAGAGTGTTTTCATCTGTCTTTTTATTTCTATCTTTATGACATAATCTAAAATTGATTGTTCAATAAAATGCGATCTACAATAAGCATTTCCTTTCTGATGATATAGCGCACATTCATATCCATTTCTGCGTTCTTTTCGTATCATAGGCCGACCGCATTCCCCACATAAAATTATACCAATGTAATGATTTTTCTTCGTACTTTCCCTCGGAATCTCCGAATTTCTCGCCCGCCTTTTCAGCAATTCCTGTACCTGTACAAATGTATTTTTATCAATAATCGCCGCGTGCGTATCTGCCACAATAATTTGCTCGTTTGGTGGAATATACCGATATTGATCGATCTTATAAGAAATCTTTTCCGTTTTATGCTGCACCATGTCGCCTATATAAACACGGTTTTTCAATATCCCATGAATTGTCGGATACGTCCAGCCTCCTACGGCTGATTTTTCCCTAGCATTTGTATAATTCAATTTTTGAATTCTCCTTTTATATTCCGATGGACGCAGAATTCCTTCCTCATTGAGAAGCTTGGCGATACTGCCTTTGGAATAACCTGTAAGATATAAAGAAAAGATTCGTTGTATCACCTGCGCCGCTTCTGTATCTATAAGAAACCGGTGCTTATTCTCCGGATCTTTTTTATATCCGTAAGGGGCAAATCCCGACATAAAATTTCCGCGTCTTTTCTGCACCTCAAGAGAGCCACGAATCTTTTTCGAAATATCCCGGCAATATATATCATTGAAAAGTGTCTGAAACTGCGCCAGCTCCTCGTTTCTATGGGAAATCGAATCCAGTCCGTCCAGTATGGCGATAAAACGAATGCCTATAGAGGGAAATACCCGTTCAATATAATGACTGGTTTCTATATGCTCTCTTCCAAGACGAGATATATCCTTTGTAATAATTCCCTGTATTTTTCCCTCATAGATGTCCTTCATCATCCGCTGAAATTGTGGTCTATTGGAAAAATACATACCGGAAAAACCATCATCTATATAGCTGTCTGCCAATTCCAAATCCTCAGATTTTTCTATATATTCCCTTATGATTTTTATCTGATTCTCGATACTTTCACTACTTCGGTTCTCTCCATCATCTCTAGATAATCTACAATAGGCAGCCATTTTATACACTGCTTTTTTCTCCCCCATCACCATTTTTTTGATCTTCAAACCAGAAATATATCTCTAACGTTTTATCTGGATATAATTCTATTTTTTTCACAAATTCCTTTAAGATTTCTCTGGATAATTGTCGTTCTCCTATTCCCCGTATCCATCTTCTACTTTTTTGAAAAATGTTTTTTTTCTTTTTCATTTTTTCATATAATCTTTTTCTTTCCGTATCGCACTGTTCTCTTTCTTCTTCATATACCTTTTTTTGCTTTATATATTCGTCTTTTGTCAGTATGTTATCCATGTATTTCTCATATATTTCTTGGCAGTCTTTTTCTTTTTTTTCAATTTTTCTTTGTAAAATTCCCCCTCTTTTCTCATCTATCAAATTGCATTTTGTAATTATTTTTTCTTCTACCTCCTCTAGATTTTCAATATGTTTTACCTGTTGGCCAATAGCAAACAGTACAAGCGCATCCAGTAGTACAAATGTTATGAAACTTTGCTCGCAAAACTTTTCCCCCAGAGTCTGATATGAACTACATATATATCCATCGTATCCTTCTTGGGCATTCCGATAATGCTTCTGCATACGATAACCGCATTTCCCACAATATAACAAACCGGTATACTTATGCGAAGGCTGCTTTATAGAAAGATGGGAAACCTTGCGGTTTTCCCGTATTTTCTGCACCTGCCAAAATTGCTGTGCTTCTAGGATTGGCTCGTGCGCGGCCCTACACAATTCCCGATGGGACAAGGGGATTTCTTTTCTGTGCTCCGATTTATATGAGGTTTTTTCTGTTTTCTTTACAACAACGGCGCCTGTATATACAGGATTTTTTAAGATTTTATTTACGGAAGAGGCCGTCCATACGCCTCTGCCGGTTGTATAGGGATATGCCATGTGCAATACTTCCTTTTTATACCTTCCAGGTGGTAGAATTCCCTCTTGATTTAGATTTTTGCTGATTGCTGTGCATCCATATCCATCCAGATACATCCGACAGATTTTCCTGACAACTTCTGCCGCATAAGCATCTGTTTCCAAGTGATTTGGAAATTTTTTACTTTTTCTATATCCGTAGGGCGCGTCCTTGGCCGTATATTCTCCCATCCGTCTTTTCATTTGAATAACAGATCGAGTTTTCAATGATATATCCCTCAGGTACATATCATTGAAAAGCATTTTTATATCCAATATTTCATTATAAAGATTCTCCTTCGAATCATAATTTTCCAATAGGGACCGTACACGAACAGATCTTTTCGGAAAATAGATACCCAGATAATAGCCTGTGAAAATGTGCTCTCTCCCAATCCTTGAAATATCTTTGACAACGATCATATTGATTTTTTCAAGTGCAATATCCGCAAGCAATCTCGAAAATCCCGGCCGCGTAAAGCTGCTTCCGCTTACGCCGTCGTCCACATATGTTCCAGCATTTTGCACATCTTCTTGACCTTCTATATATGCCTCGGCCATTTGCATTTGGGTCTGTATACTATTACTATAGATATCCTTTTTCTCCGCTTCCTCCACCGATATACGGCAGTAAATTCCGGCCCGGAATTTCTTCTTCAAATCCTCTTCTTTTTCCATTACATTCATTCTATTTCCAGGCCTCTTTTCAACAGATTTTCTACGCATTGTCTCAGCGTTTTCTCCCCTGCAAAATGCACGCGGATCCGATAGCCTTCATATGTATATTCGATCCTCTGGGCGGCTGTTTCGTTGTTTTTTTCTATTCCATCTCCATCCGGAAGCATTTTGCCTACCCCGAATTCTGGAAGGGCTTCCTGTTCCTTTTCCTTTTGAAATTTTGTATCCATCTATGCCTCCCTGGCATCTGGCTTCTTTACATACTATGCAGCAGGCACTCCATATATAGATCTCTTCCAAATCCCAGACCTTGTCCGCAAATCCAGTCTCCGGCCAGCTTGCCACCAGCAGGCTTTCTGCATACGAAGGCAATCGAGTAGGAGGCGGTGACTAGCCGCCGTCCTCTCACAGCACCGTGCGTACCGTTCGGTACACGGCGCTTTCAATAGTTGACACGCACGGACTGATAGGCAGTGGCTAAATCATAAAAGCCGCTGTTTATCAGTCTTTCTTTTGTCATTGCCATATTTACGGCAACTGTATGGGTTGTGAACCAGTATCCCCGTCTGCTCATTGCCGCTTTCCATGCCAAATCTTTCGGCACTCCCATTCTCATCAGATTTCGCAGCTTCGTTTTCGGTTTCTTCCACTGTTTCCATATACACATACGTATCCTGTGATAGAGCCATCC
>CAOJIB010000135.1 GCA_948436455.1 uncultured Blautia sp. | reverse complement strand
GGGATCTGAGAAATATTCCAACCGGAATCCTTCGCGATCCTGGCTGCCAAAATCATCATACGGCTGATATCTACACAAGAACCCATATGCAATACCGGAGGAATGTCTGCCAGCTCGCAAACACGTTTCAAACCTGCACCGCAAAGATCTTTCGCTCTCTTATCCATCAGACCAGCCTTTGCAGCGGCCTGCGCGGAACATCCAGAAACTACCAAGATGATATCGTTAGCGATCAGCTTCTTCATCAGAGAAATATGCGCAGCATCCGGGCGGATCTTCGGGTTATTGCAGCCAACCATCGCTACCGCGCCGCGGAGAACGCCAGATTTCACACAGTCAACCAGCGGAACCATTGTTCCCATCTTATCTACATGTGTATTGGCAACGCCGTCCAGCTTCTTCTCGATCTGCTCTACAGAGAAACCAACAACCGCTTTCTGCTTCAGATCCGGGATATGTACCAGCTCAGGCTTTCTATTCTTAAAGTTTTCAATCGCCATCTTAACGATCGCTTTCGCATTCTCACCAGCCGTCTTGGAATTGAAGCGGATGAAATCGGAATCCGGCATCTGTGCAATCGGAGAAGTGGTGATAAATTTCGTGTGGAAGCATTTGCTCAACGGTCCTAAAGCCGGGAAGATACACTGTACGTCAACGACGATCGCTTCGCAAGCGCCGGTCAGGACTACGTTTTCCTGCTGCAGGAAGTTACCAGCCATCGGAATACCACGACGCATCGCAACTTCGTTGGAAGTACAGCAAACGCCAGATATAGTGATCCCCTGCGCGCCCATGGATTTCGCGTATTCGATCATTTCTGGGCTGTCCGCATATTCACAGATCATTTCAGAAAGTGACGGATCATGGCCATGTACAACAATGTTTACATTCTCAGCCACCATAACGCCCAGGTTCGCTTCTGTTTCCACTTCCTTGGGAGTCCCGAATAATACGTCGGAGAATTCCGTACCCATCATAGAACCGCCCCAGCCATCGCAAAGGCCAGCGCGTAACGCCTGACGGATCAGCGCTTCCGGCTTAGAAGAACATCCCATATGAGTCATATGCATAGAGCAGGATACTTCACGGTCGATCGCGCGGGGAGCGATCTCTTCTCTCTTCCAAATTTCCTGAGTATGCTCCGGCGCACGTTTGATGAATACCTGATTCCCAAAGGGCTTACCATACTCTAAAAGGCCAACCTCTGCCACTTCATGCGCTACATCGTAGATGTCTCTGCCTTCGAATTCTACGCCGAATTCAGCAGCTAATTTTTTCAGCTTCTCTTCGTCTTTTACATGATAATTGCCATCTGCAGACGCTTCATACAGCGTATGGCAGATCTCACGGCCGTGATCAGAATGGGTAGCGGCGCCGCCGGCGGTAAAGCGAAGGTAATTTCTACCAACAATGCCGTGTACATCACAGCCGCAAATACCTCTCGGTGCCTTCGGAGTAATACGGCAGGGACCCATAGAACAGATCCGGCAGCATACGCCTGATTCACCGAATTTGCAGTGAGGAGTCTGATTTTTCACACGAAGCTGCCAGGAATCGGCGCCAACCTTCGCGCCCGTCTCCAAGAGCCGATTTGTCGCGGCCTCAAATTCCTCTACTGTAGTTAGTTTAAATTCACTCATTATAGACCTCCTTTAGATTATAATATGTAATGAATGAGTTGATACATCTAACCTTCCTTAACTGGGAGGGACGCATTAGGAAAATATCCGCCTGCAAAAAACGGAAATATCCCCTCCCCTCCCATGGGTTACACACTTTCAAAAAAATAATAAGAACTCGTTTTCAGATACTTCTGCATAAAGGTTCTTTCTGCCAAAAAACAGTTTACTGTTTTGCTGCAAAACGCTCTTCCCAGGAAAAAGCATACGCGTCATCAGGAAAAGTTATAATTCCAGCTTATCTATAATTTCCCGCATAGCCGCCTTTACAGGAGAATCATCTGGAAGCTGCACCGTCGGCTTGCCCTCGCAATCGTATTCGTAGACCTCGTCGTTTTGCGGAACAACACCCAGCAGGTTCAGGCCTTGTTTCTCAATTTCCTCCTTCGTCCCTTCATTGAGCACGCCGCCTGGAGCACGATTGACAATCAGACCGACCTTTTTGGGATGCATCCCGCACTCCTCGATCAATTTGGCAATTCTTCCTACGGCTTGCACGCCGCGCCGGGAACAGTCGCTGACCAGTATCGCCGTTTCCATGCTCGGAAGCACGCCTCGGCTGATGTGCTCCATGCCAGCCTCGTTATCAACCACAATATACGGATAATTATTCTGATATTTTGTTAGCTGAGCCTGAAGCAGACCATTCACGTAACAATAGCAGCCTTTTCCCTGTGTCCTGCCCATAACCAGAAGATCGAAATCATCATCTTCTACCAGCGCGGAATTGAATTTAAACTCCGCATAATCTGCTTTGGATACGCCGGATGGGATCGGGCTTTCCTTCGCCATTTCTGCATGAGCGATTTCTTCACGGACATCTCCTAGCGTCATATCCACTTCCACGCCCAAGACCTCGTTTAAATTGGAATTCGCATCTGCATCCACCGCCAGAACAGGTCCCTTTCCCTTTTCCCCCAGATATTGAATCAGCAAGCCTGTCAGAGTTGTCTTACCCACGCCGCCTTTTCCTGCAACAGCAATTACATGTGCCATAGAATCAGTGCCTCCTGAATAAAATTCCCCAAAGCGCCGGCAGCCTGTGCCAACGCAGAAATCCAATGGGTATTCGTATACCAAATACGTCAATAAGTGTCAAAAACATCGTCGCTCATTTTCAAAGCGACACTCGGATACCTGCATTATACCATAGGCATACCCCCATACATTCTATTTGAACGCTGTTCGCCGTACCCCTCCTGATTTATATAAATTTCAGGATTTTCAGGGCACGACAGCCGCGCGTTCTATTTATCTATAGTAGGCTTTCGCCTATTAGATTCCACCATTATTCCTTACAGTTTACCTTTACGATGCTATTCGCCAGATCTACCATCAGGATCGAGCCTTCTACCACCTTCTCCTCGCCCATGATATCGCGAATTGTCAGCTTCTCCCCATCCACATCAATTCGGCTGACATTTCGAAAAATCACAGAGTCGTCGCTGCTCTTATATATGGTTGCCAGACACATTTACTTGCCCTCCTTTAGCTGCTCCTCTACCAGCGTCTTTGCCAGGCTCAGCCGCATATTCCCTTTCTGAAAATCGGCCACACCTTCCAGAATTGTCTTTGCTGCCGCGTCCATTTCCAATTTTTTTAAATTTTCCGCCAGCTGCTCCAATTCTTTGGCATGGTGCTCGTTGTGCTGCAGCATATAGGTCAGCAGCGCCAGCGTCTCATTCTTGCAGCCGTGTTCGCCTTCGCAGGAACCACAGTGCTGGTGATGCTCATGTTCGCCGGAATGATGGCAGCCTTCTTCATGGCCATGCGGCACCATATTTCCGTTTTCATCCTTGACCAAATGCATAAATCGTCTCCTTTCCGCAGAAACAGGAGCCAAGAGCTCCCGCCGCGTCTGTGGTCATGATAATATTTTATCAATTGTGATCATTATACATCTTTTCGCCACTGATAGCAAGGAAATATTAAATTTTTTCTCAAAAATACAGGATTCTATTTTCAATTTTGTATAAAATTCCTAACTCCTTAATTTTTCAGTATTTCTGATATTTTTTTAACGGGAAATACAGCTTTTCTTTTTCATTGAAATTCTTCCCTTTTTAAAAATTTGTAAAAGTACTTCATTCTCTGTAGATTTTATGCTATAATTTTTATATGTATATATGGCCAAAAGACCTTTCTCTTTTTAGAATCCGCCTTTTAGCCGCCTGCATTAGAAGGAGGAACAGAGAATATGACAGGAACATCTGCGCTGCTAAATACCCGCCACCAGATGCCTATGCTGGGCCTTGGCGTCTATAAGGCCACCGGCGAGGGAGAGGTGGAAGCAGCCATTTCTACGGCAGTGTCTTGTGGATACCGGCTGATTGATACTGCCTCGGTTTATACAAACGAAGATGGCGTCGGCCGCGGGATCGCCCGATGCGGCATACCCAGGGAAGAACTTTTTATTACTACCAAAATCTGGAACAACGCACAGCGGCTTGGCGACGTACAAGGCGCATTTTCCCGGAGCCTGGAGCGTCTGAAGGTAGATTATGTAGATCTGTACCTGGTACACTGGCCGGTGCCTGGCTGTTATCTGAGTACTTGGAAAGAAATGGAAGCGATTTACGCCTCCGGCCGGGCCAAAGCGATCGGCGTCAGCAATTTCGAACCCCGGCATCTCGAAGAGCTGGCCGCTGTTTCCGATATTGTCCCAGCAGTCAATCAGATCGAATTTCATCCTTATTATTATCAAAAAGAAACACTGGAGTATTGCAAGTCCAAAGGCATCCAGGTACAGGCGTACGCGCCTCTCGCACGCGGTGCGTATCTGGACAACGACATCATCTGCGTTCTTTCCATGAAATATCAGAAAACGCCGGCGCAGATCGGCTTACGCTGGTCTCTTCAAAAAGGTGTCGCCGTTATACCGAAATCCACCCGGGAAGACCGGATCGCAAGCAACGGCGAAATCTTTGATTTTGAAATTGAAGCGGCAGATATGGAGCTCATCGACGGCTTGAACCAGAATTTCCGAAGCGCCAGTATTCCGGAGGATCTGCGGGATATTCCCTTCTAAGCGTCTCCCCATAAAACAGCTTCTACGCGCGAAAAAGGCCCAAATGACGCTTTTCATTAAATTATGAAGACTTTTTTTCCCTTTGTGCTTGACTTTTCCATTTAAAGCGATTATACTTTGTCCTACACACCTATATTGGCTGTAAGGAAAATCACTGGGCTAGAGAGAGATTATGTTACAACAATATAATCTTCCGGGTCCTGTGATTTTTTTGTCACTCAATTGTTTTTGTGTATTCTAATTTTTTATGGAGGTAATGTTATGAACAAGGGAACAGTCAAATGGTTTAACGCAGAAAAGGGATATGGCTTTATTACTGGCGAAGATGGCGCGGATGTTTTTGTACATTTTTCTGCAATCAACGGTGAAGGCTTCAAGTCTCTAGAAGAGGGACAGGCCGTTTCTTATGATTTGACCGAAGGCGCCCGCGGTATGCAGGCAGCCAACGTAACAAAATTATAATTTACTGTGATCATAAACCAACATCAATGATTCTGCCGGAAACGATCTATGTTCAATAATGTACATGTCCGCATATCCCTTTTGATCTTTTTCGGTAGTAACACATGCAGAAAGTCTGCCAGCTGACAACCTTTCTGCATATCAAGGTATATAAAAAGGCTGTTCCTGCAAGATGAACAGCCTTTTTATATACCGAAAACTTATGATGTCCTCCCCTGGAGCAAACGACGGGAGTTACTCTGCTTCCTCTTCCGAAGCACTTAATCCGCTTATATAATCATCGATTGCCGTTACGTCCATTTCCGTCGTCGTTGTTTTATCCGCGCTGCTTTTTTGCGCCTGGCCGTATACGGAATATCCCAGCCACCCAACGGCTATCAGACAAACGGCGAATACCGCCAATTTTTCCATTAGCAGTACGCGTTTTTCTCTTTTATAGATCTTCTCTCGATTCGCCTTACGTTCCTTATATTGATCTACTTTTTTCTGGCTCATTGTACTCTATTCTCCTTTATTTCAAGATTCTTACAATATATACCATATACCTGCATATATCGCCCTTCCTTAGGGATGCATTTCGCACAAAAATGTAGACGCCGCATAAATGCTTTTTCATTATACTATAACTGTCCCCAAAAGGAAAGCAGAGTTCTGTACTTTTTTGTATCTGTCGTAACTATTCAGTCTCCGGCTTCATAGTTACTATCTGCCGTCTACAATACGGCAATCACTCCGCCGTCGTTGGCGTACATACTGCTCACACCCGCGGTATCCAAAATGAAGATTTCCTTCGGCTGCAAACGTTCTTTAATGGCGTCTTTCAATATCTGCGCCCGATCGGGACAATTGCAATGGGAAATGGCCACTGTTTTTCCAGAACAATCCGGATTTATTTTCGCCATATAATATAC
>CAOJIB010000134.1 GCA_948436455.1 uncultured Blautia sp. | reverse complement strand
AAATCTCCCGAGCCTTTTGCAGCGCCAGATCTTCCGCTATTTCATTGGGAAGGATCTTCGCCGTTTTTTCCTCTCCTTCACTTGGCAATACCTCAAACGCGATTCCCGCCTGCTCTAAAAGCTCCCTGCGCCTTGGAGATGCCGACGCTAAAATGATCCGTTTCATTCTGGATTCCTCCTCCTTTTATACTGATTGTATTATAACCGCAGGTCCTTCCTTCCGTCAAACCAGGAAGCAGCAATTTTCATAATGTACAAGAAAAAAACACTTTGCTTATACATTTCACGCTTTACATAGTAAAAAAACTTTCCATACCCCTTCCTTTTTTCTTGGAAAAGTATTACAATGACTATAACTATTTTCCAGAAAGGAGTACTATATGTCAAAAATCAGTAAATTGATGGGACTTGCCGCCATGGGCGCCGCTGCCGCCGGCGTAGCCCTTTATTTCAAAAGATCGCAAGAGGACAAGCTGGTCCAAAAGGTTCCAGAAGAGGAAGAAGAAGATTATTTTTCCGTTTTTGAGGAAGAAGAGGACAACGCCTCCGCCAAGACAAAAGAAGCCATCAAGGACGCCGCCTCAGAAATCAGCGACGCCTTAGGCACTGCTGCCAGAGAGATCAAAGAAGCCGTCAGCAACGTCATCGAAACCGCCAGGGAGATCCGGGAAACAACTGCTAAAACCGCCGAAGAAGTTGTAGAGGAAGCCGCCCAAGACGTCGCTGAAGCCGCCCAAGAAGTTGTAGAAGACGTCACTGAAACTGCCAAAGAAGCTGCCGACGCCGCAGAGGAAGCTACCTGTAACGCTGCCCAGGCAGTGGAAGAAGTAACAGAACCACTTACCGAAGAACCAGAAACTGAAAAAGAAGAAGAAACACCTGCGGAATAAACGATAGATTTTTGAAGGCAGAAGCATCCGTATAAATTCTGCCTTTCTTTTACTTATAGAAACAAAAAGCTTATTGCTGGAAAATTTTTACACATCTATAAAAAAGATGGCGAAAACCGCCATCTTTTTTGTTTTATTCGACATATATTCTTATTTTGTCAGCAGACCATAACACTTATTTATGAAAGAAGAATAGCCCTTCGTCAGCTTTGGAATTCCCAGAATCGCCGCGATCGCCAAGCTGACAACGGCCGCCTGCAGAAGCTGCAAGGCCACATGGCCAGTATTCCAGATTCCGCCAAAATACCGCAGCGCATAGATCGCCACCAGATGAAAGCTGTAAATGACCAGGGTATTATCTCCGATATAGCTGTACGCTGTTTTCCTGGCGCAGGAAATCTGCACCAATACAAAAATCATCAGCGCCGCTCCCAGATAACCGGCCAGCCGTAGGAAAATCCCCCATCCATCGTCAAGACCCAGCTTCGCATAAGAGTCACGCATACTCAGCATAACCACCGCATCCACGTCCTGTCTGCCCAGCCATAGAGCGATCCCCACAGCCAATACAAGCGCCGGCAGCGCCAACAGCTTTGGCAGCTTTTTCAGCCGCAGCAGCATTTCCTCCGTGCAGTAAAAACCAGCTAGATAAAAGGGCAGAAACGCAAAAGCCTTTCCCGCCGCATACGCGCTTCCCACCTGCCCGTAGCATCCCATGCCCAAAGCCAGCACGCATACGAGCGGATAGCACCAACGGAATTTCACCAGATCCACCGTGAAAACAGCATACCAGAACAGCACCAGAAAATACCAGGCGCTTAAAGCCGGCTGTACCAGGCCGATCGCAAAAGGCTTTCCCAAAAAGGCCCAGCGGGAAATGCCGATGATAAGCACCAGCAGGATATAGGGAAACAACCGCTGGCGGACGGCATTTGTTCTGCACTTTTCCAGATTTTTCGAAAGGAAACCGGAAATGAACAAAAAAGCCGGCATATGGAACATCCAAATAAACACCCGGATCTGGTAACGGACGGCTCCCAGCCCATCCATATGGGGCAGGAAATGGCCAAAAACCACCAGCCAAATCAACAGCGCTTTCATATTGCTCAATAGCCAGATCCTGGATTTTTCTTCTTTCATAGGCAAGTCGTCCCCTTATGCTTCTTTAATTTCAAGAACCTCCATTGGACAGGCCTTTGCGCAGATACCACAGGCAATACACTTGCTGGCGGTCGCTTCGCCTTCTGCTTTTACCATCAGGCCGAACGGACAGGCCTCGGCGCATTTTCCGCATCCGGTACAGAGCTTCTTATTCACCATGTAAACGCCTTTGGCATTCTGCTTGATCGCGCCGGCTTCACAGGCCTCGGCACACTTTCCGCACTGTACACAGACCATGGGCTTTGGCGTACCATCTTTTTTCTCCGTGATCTGGATACAGGACTTGGCCTCGTCAAAAACTTTGTAGAATGCCTCGGAACAGGCGATCACGCATTCTTTACATGCCATACATGCGTCTTTTTTCGCTACAGTCAATTTCTTCATTTTGTAATCCTCCCACTTTTTCTCTTATGCGCGCCCTGGTTTTGGGCGTACATTTTTTGTATATTACAGAGATTTCCCATATAAAAGAAAACCTCCCCCTTAAATCGGCAAAAAACCCGAAGAAATCCTCTGCGCTCTCCGCCGATCAGGTTTCTTTTTTGTTTTTATGCCTTGGGCAGCTTAAAGGAGCTTTTCAGCGAAACAATCCGGTTAAATACCGGCGCCCCCAGCCTGGAATCGTGCGCGTCTGCGCAGAAAAAACCGTTCCGCACAAATTGGAACCGATCATAGGGCTTTGCTTCTAGTAAGGCCGGCTCCACATAAGCGGTCCGCACCTGCAGAGAATTCGGATTCAGGTTCAAGCTCCCGTCCTCTTCATTGTATACGCCTTTCTCTTCGTCGATAATATTTTCGTACAGGCGTACCTCAGCCTCCTTAGCCTCATGGGCCGCTACCCAATGGATCGTCCCTTTTACCTTGCGTCCGTCGGGAGCATTCCCGCCTCTCGTCTCGGGATCATACGTACAGTGTACCACTGTCACATTCCCCGCCTCATCCTTTTCCAAGCCCGTACAAGTAACGAAATACGCGTTCATCAGCCGTACCTCGTTTCCTGGATAGAGACGCTTATACTTCTTTACGGGCGTTTCCATAAAGTCTTCCCGTTCAATATACAGCGTCCTTCCAAAGTGGATCTGCCGGCTGCCCATTTCAGGATTCTCCATATTATTGGGCGCCTCCAGATATTCTGTCTGTCCCTCAGGATAATTGTCAATTACCAGCTGGATGGGATCCACCACGGCCATCAGCCGGGCGCACTGCAGTTTCAGATCCTCCCGGATGCAGTATTCCAGCATTGCGTAATCTGTAATACTGTTCGCCTTGGAAACACCGCACAGCTCCACGAATGTCTGAATCGACCGGGGAGTAAATCCCCGCCGGCGCAAAGCAGCTATAGACACCAGCCGGGGATCGTCCCAGCCGTCTACAATCCCGTCCTCCACCAGCTTCTTGATGTATCGCTTGCCGGTGACGACGTTATTCAAATATAGCTTTGCAAATTCAATCTGCTTAGGCGGATGGGGATATTCCAGCTCCCGTACCACCCAGTCATACAGCGGCCTGTGGTCCTCGAATTCCAGTGTACAGATGGAATGCGTAATCCCTTCGATGGCATCTTCCACCGGATGGGCGTAATCGTACATTGGATAGATGCACCAGGTATCGCCGGTATTGTGATGCTGCATATGCGCCACTCGGTAGATAACCGGATCACGCATGTTCATATTCGGAGAAGCCATATCGATCTTCGCCCGCAGCACCTTTTCCCCGTCCTTATATTTCCCTTCTTTCATTTCCTCAAAAAGCCGTAGATTTTCTTCCACGCTCCGGTTCCGATAGGGGCTTTCCCTTCCCGGCTCCTTTAAGGTCCCCCGGTATTCGCGAATCTCCTCCGCCGTAAGGTCGCAGACATATGCCTTGCCTTTTTTAATCAGCTTGACGGCCCCTTCATACATCTGCGGGAAATAATCCGACGCAAAAAACAGCCTGTCCTCCCAGTCGGCTCCCAGCCATCGGATATCCTCCTTAATAGATTCCACAAATTCCACCTTTTCTTTTGTGGGATTCGTATCGTCGAAGCGCATATTGAATTTGCCGTTATATTTCTGAGCAAGCCCGTAATTCAAAAGTATAGACTTGGCATGGCCGATATGCAGGTAGCCGTTGGGCTCCGGCGGAAAACGGGTGCGTACGGTATCGCAGACGCCCTCTGCCAAATCCTTGTCGATGATCTGTTCGATAAAATTCTTGGAAACTACTTCCTTTTCCACAGGTTTCCCTCCTCAATTGCATTCAGTCTTATCATCATAGCACAAAAATGACCGATTTAAAAGTTTTTTATCAGGATTCATACAGAAAACCTGTCACCAGCAGCTTTTCTGCATACTAAGGCATCTAAAAAACCGGCGTGTCTATATTACACGCCGGTTTTTTCTAAAAATTTCTTATATACAGAACGCTTTATCTGGTCTGCCGGAAATATACTACGTAATTATTCGGACTCTTGTAGGTTTTGCTTCCGCTTTTTCTATTGGCTGTTACGCAGATATAATAGGTTTTCCCATACGTCAGGCCTGTGATTTTCGCCTTGGTACCGGTCACGGTGCCGACTTTTTTGTAGGTACCGTTCAGTGTGGTGGATCTGGAAATGGTATAGCTGGTCGCACCGGAGATCTTATTCCAGCTAATTGTAGAACTACCTGCCATCTGGGTCACTGTATTATTGATTTTCGGCTGATTGGCGGTGCAGATCTTCTTCATCGCGCCATAATAAGTTTTTCCATTGATCTTTGTATACGCCCGGTAGCCAAACTGAAAGAAGCTGTTCGGCACGGAAATCGTTTTATAATTTGTCGTTGAACTATACTGCTTACTTAAAGAACCGGACGTCGTATAACGGTACAGCTTATAGCCGTCTGCATATTCTACGCTGTTCCAGGCAAATTTCATCGTTTTCTTCGCAGGATTGGACGTATATTTCAATCCTGTGATCTTTCCGGGAATGGTCTTTACTATAATCTGTGCGCTTTTGTCATTATCCGTAAGGATCGCTGCAATATATTTCTTTCCGGCCTTTAAGCTGGAAATCTTTAAACTCTGCGTAGCCGCACCTGTTGCATTAATCACCTTCGGCGTACCCACAGTCTCTTGCGTCGCATAGTCGAAAAGTCCAATCGCATACTGGTTGGCGCCGTCTACCTGATCCCATGTCACTGTAACAGAAGTCGTCGTGCCGGCCGTCTGCTTAAAAGCCGACGCACCCAAAAGCGCCGCTTCATTCTCTACCGTTTCCATCCCAGAAACAGCGGCGTTCAGCGCCACCTCGGCCGATGAGGAATCCCTAAAGCCTGAAGCCTGCGCCGTCACGCTCCAGATCCCTGTCAGAAGTACAGCGATCGTCCCCGCCGTCAGCCACTTTTTCCATAAGTTTCTCTTTGTTTTGTTCATGCCCTTTTCCTCCCATTTTCTCCATAATTTGGCATATATTTCCAGGATAAATGCCTTAGGCGTCTATCCGAAATGGATACGTATAAGTCGCGGGTGAACGGTGCAGCACACCCTTGACCCGCTTATTAGCCCGCACCAATACATAATATCGTATGCCCGGCCGCAGCCCCTCGATTACCGCTTCCGGCGATCTTGTCACGGAAACCCTTCGATAGCCTGTTTTCTGACTCATAGACACAAAAACGGCATAACTGTCCGCCCCATATACCTCCGTCCACCGAGCCGTTACAGAATTTTTATCCTGCCCGGTCAAGATCACGCGAGGCTCCAAAGCCGTATAGATCGCAGCATACGGGCCGTACAAGCGCTTACGCTGCCCGTTCACCCACAGCTCGGTATATGCGCGAATACGAACCCTGTATAACGTATCCTGCTCCATGGGAACAGTACTATAAGGCCCGCGGCTGCCGGAAACGGTTTTCTTTTTCGTTCTGTAATTATACGTTTCTATCTGATAACCCGCAGCCGTCTCTTCTGCCTTCCAGCTAAGCTGCAGCCTGCGCGCCGTATACAGGCTTTTCTGCTGGATACCCGTTGCTTTCCCCGGCAGTGTGGGACATTTTTCCAATACGCTTCG
>CAOJIB010000133.1 GCA_948436455.1 uncultured Blautia sp. | reverse complement strand
GGTGGAGCTGCTCCACCAATTCTTTCGTCACATAGGCGATGGGCATCGGCACGTCAATATGTACCCGGGGGGTCAGCTCCCTATCGGTCAGCGTACAGTTTTCGTTCAGCCGGCGCGTTAATTCCCCGATCTTTTCCTCCTGTATGGAAAAGCCCGCCGCCATGGCGTGACCGCCAAATTTCTCAAAAAGCTCCCCGCAGGCGCTCAATTCTCGGAACATATGATATCCTTCAATGGAACGCCCAGAGCCTTTCGCCATCTGTGCGCTTTTCGTCAAAACAAGCGCCGGGCGATAATATCGCTCCCGCAGACGGCCGGCAATAATACCCGCCAGACTTTCGTGGCAATCCGGCAGATACAGCACCAGCACTCGCTGCTTCATAAGTCCCTTCGCTTCCACCAACCGAACCGCCTCTTGGAGGCCTTTTTCTGTCAAAGCTTTGCGGCTGGCGTTCATCGCCACCAAATCCTCCGCCAAATGCCGAGCCGTTTTCTCGTCCTTCTCCATAAAAAGCTCCAACGCCCGCTTAGCCGTATCCAGTCTTCCGCTGGCATTGATACAGGGGCCCAATGTAAACCCTATGTGGGAAGAGAGAATCTGCCGATCTTCCAGATGATTGGCGGCGATTAGCGCCCGCAGGCCGGCGTTTTGGGAATTCTGGATTCTCTTTAATCCTTCCTTTACCAGGATCCTGTTTTCTCCCTGTAAGTCCATCACGTCGCCCACCGTCGCCATCGCCGCAAACTCCAAAAGTTCACTGGGGACTTCTCCTTTGCCCATTTCCGAAAAAAGCCAGGTAAGCAGATAATAAGCGACGCCCGCACCGCAGAGCTTCTTAAAAGGATAGGGACACGCCTTCTGCCAAGGATCGATTACCGCGTCTGCCGGCGGAAGCTGCTCTTTCCTTCCTTCTTCTGTATCTGCAAAGGGCACCTCATGGTGATCCGTAATAATCACCGTCATGCCAAGCTCCTTAGCCAACTGTACCTCCCGATAAGCGGCGATGCCGTTATCACAGGTCAGAATCGTATCGACGCCTTCTCTCTTGGCCTGCAGGATCAGGTTTTCGTTCAGGCCGTAGCCGTCGGTGACGCGATCCGGCAGGCAGGTATCCGCCGTCGCTCCCAGACTGGTAAGCCCTTGATATAATATGTAAGTGGCGCAGACGCCGTCAATATCGTAGTCACCGATAATCCGAATTTTCGCCCCTTTTTCTATCTTTTGCCGTAAAATCCCGCAGCCTTTTTGCAGATCCTTCATCTGCCCGGGGTCTCCCAGCCGCTCCATGCCGCCGAAGAGATAATTTTCAATTTCCGCTTCTTCTGTAATATCCCGATTCCGGATGAGCCTGGCAATTACTGGATCAATAGAAAATTTTTCACCGATTTTCTGAAAATCCGCCCGCTTGGCCGCCACTACCCATGCCTCTTTCATTGTTTCCTCCCAAACAGGAAAACTGCCCCAGGCCAATCGCCTGCAGCAGCTTCCGCATACTCTTTTGAGCCCGTCACCATTCTATGGCCGAGGCTTATCGTCTCTTTTTCTTTCTTCTAGGCTGGGAGGAAAGATTTCTCTCCTTTTTTACCTCCTCGCCGTTCTTTGCACTCTTTGCCGCAACTTTTTCTTCCTTTGATACTTCCACTGAGACGCTTCCGCCCTCCGGCAGCGCCGCAGCGACCGGCATCTTGTCATATTTCTTCTTCATAACAAACCACAGAGCGCCGGTAATGCATACGGAAGAATACGCGCCGCAGATAATGCCTACCAGAAGCGGCAGCGCGAATTCACGGATCGAAGACACGCCTAAGATATAGAGCACCGCCACCATCACCAACGTGGTAAAGGATGTATAAATACTCCTGGTTAAGGTCTGGGTAATACTACGGTTTACCAGCTCGTCCAGACCTTCCGTCCGTTTCCTGCCGGCAAGGTTCTCGCGGATACGGTCAAAGATAACGATCGTCGCATTGATGGAATAACCTACAATAGTCAACATACACGCAATGAAAGTATTGCCCACGGAAACCCTGGCAATGGCATAAAAGGTTAGAACAACCAGCACGTCGTGCACCAAGGCCAGAACGGCGCTTCCTGCAAAACGGATATCTTGAAACCGGAACCAAATATATAAAAGCATACAAATGGTCGCCACAATTACCGCTACTATAGCGTCCCTGCGCATCTCGGAACTGATCGTGGAGGAAATATTCTCAGAAGAAATCGTATCTTCCTCTACGCCAAAATCAGAAATCAACGCCTCGTTCAGCGCCTCGCGCTTCTCCAGATCCAAGGTCGTGGTCTTTAAAATCACCTGGTTGCCGCCTACGACTTTCTGTGCCTGGGCATTGGCGTCGCCGGTTACTTCTTCCACGACGGGCATAACTTTTGCGTCAATTTCCTGGATGTCCATATCCTCCTGGAAAGT
The DNA here is from genome assembly GCA_948436455.1 of uncultured Blautia sp. Taxonomy (GTDB): domain Bacteria; phylum Bacillota; class Clostridia; order Lachnospirales; family Lachnospiraceae; genus Blautia_A. The sequence goes on along the minus strand of CAOJIB010000133.1, from coordinate 3,698 downwards.
AACGGTCGTGGCTGTTCCGCCCATAAATTCCAAACTGTAATTCAGCGCCTGCCCGCCGGAGCTTTTCTGTACCAGCATAACGACGGGACCAAGAACAATAAGCGCCAGGGAAAGAATGAAAAACAGCCTTCTCTTTCCAAGGAAATTAACGGTATTCCTCTCTTTTGCTTTTCCATAATATTTCTCATCCCGCAGGCCGACCGCATACAGCGCGTTTAATATCAAACGAGATACGACCAGGGCCGTAAACATAGACATAACGATACCGATCGCCAGCGTATAGGCAAATCCTTTCACACTGCCGGAGCCCAGCCACATCAGCACAAAGGATGCGATCAGCGTCGTGATATTGCCGTCAAAAATAGCGGAAAAAGCTTTCTTAAAACCGCTTTTTATCGCGGAACGCACCGTCACGCCCGCCAAAATTTCTTCTTTGATACGGGCGTAAATGATTACGTTTGCATCCACCGCCATACCAATACCCAGAATAATACCGGCGATACCCGGCAATGTCAGCGTAATATCAAACGCGTTCAAAGTTACCAGAACCAGGCAGGTATAAATAAGGAGCGCGATCGCTGCCACTAAGCCCGGTACCCGATATGCAAAAATCATGAAAAGGATAACGATTACAAGACCGATCGCACCGGCCTTCACACTGGTGGAAATCGCTTCTTCACCCAACTGGGCAGCTACCACGTTGGAACGCAGCTCCGTCAGCTCCAGAGACAGGGAACCGATCCGGATAAAGGAAGCCAGCTCCTGGGCTTCTTCAATCGAAGCCATGCCGGAAATCTCCGCCTGTCCGCCGGCGATCTTCTCATTTACAGTCGGATTGCTGATAATCTCCCCATCGTAAACAATCGCGATATTTTTTCCCAGATTCGCCTCTGTCGCGTCGGCAAACTTCTGCTTGCCTTCCTCGGTCATGGTCAGCGTTACGACGTATTTATTATTACCGGTGGTCTGATCCTGCGTCGCCACGCCTTCTGCGTTGGCGATATCCGTTCCTTCTAGAACCACATTGCCGTCTGCATCCTGGAAGGACAAAGAACCAGGCTTTCCGAGATCTTCCAAGATGGCGTTGGCATCTGTTACGCCGGGGATCTCCACGTTGATCCGGTTATTGCCCTCCTGATAGACCTGCGCCTCCGTGCTGTACTGCTCCACACGTTTTTGCAGCTTATACACCGTATCGTTCATATCTGCCGAAGAGGGATTTGTCTCCACCGTCTGATACGTAATGCTGACACCGCCGGACAAGTCCAGTCCGGTCTTGATGTTCCTTGCCGCACCTGTACCTGTTTCGCCGAATCCGACAGCGGAAGTATACCCCAAAAGGCCCAGAATCACAACTGTCAGAATCAACACAAGTATTCCATTGTTTTTCTTCATCGTTTTTTCCTTTTTATCCTTTCTTTTATTCCCGCGGGCCATAAGGCCTAGCGGTAGAGTATCGCCGCCGTCCGCCAAGCGGACGGAAACGTATTATTGGGCCAGCGCAGCCTTGATCATAATCGCACATTCGACGCGCTTACGCATAAGCTCGCAACCGACCGTATATGTACCCTTTATATTCCCGGACAGCTTGTAGGCATTGGCGCTGCAGCCGCCGCTGCAGTAAAACCTGGCAAAGCAATCCCGGCAGGCGTCTCTTGTATATACATTGCAATCCGCAAATTCCCGGCGTATCTCCTCGCCTGTCAGTCCGTCGAAGACATTTCCCATGGAAAAACCCTCCTCACCCACAAACTGATGACAGGGATATAGCTCTCCTGTAGGCGTCACCGCCAGATATTCCGTACCAGAACCACAGCCGGACAATCTTTTATATACACAGGGACCGCCTGTTAAATCTATCATAAAATGGAAAAATTGGAAACCCCTTCCTTCTTTTTCCCTTTTTATCATTTCTTTTGCCAGAAAATCATATTCCTCGCAAATGCGGGAAACATCCTCAGGACGGATAGCATAATCTTCTTCGGGGGACGCCACCACCGGTTCCACGGAGATCTGCCGAAAGCCCAGATCCGCTAGATGCAACACATCCTTAGCAAAATCCAGATTATAACGGGTGAACGTACCTCGCACGTAATAATTCTCCTGCCCTCTTGCGTCGGCCAGCTTCTGGAATTTCGGTAAGATCAAATCATAACTTCCCGCTCCCCGGGAAAAAGGACGCATAGCGTCGTGCACTTCCTTTCTTCCGTCAATACTCAACACTACGTTGGCCATTTCCCGATTGACAAATTCCATGACCTCATCGTTTAATAAGACGCCATTTGTCGTCAGCGTAAAACGAAAACGCTTATTATGCAGCGTCTCCTGCGACCGGCCGTAACGCACCAGCTCTTTGACCACTTCCCAATTCAGCAAAGGTTCCCCGCCGAAAAAATCCACTTCCAGGTTCTTTCTCGCACCGGAATGGGAGATCAGAAAATCCAGCGCCTTTTTCCCTACTTCCAGAGACATCAGCTCCCGGCTGCCTTTATATTCCCCTTCCTCTGCAAAACAATATCTGCAGGCTAAGTTGCAATCGTGAGCGACATGCAGACACAGCGCCTTGACCACACTCTGGCGACCCTTAAAATCCCGAACGGCCTCCTGGTAAATATCCTCGGTAAAAAGCATCTGTTCTTCTTTGAGAGTCAGACACTCCTCTATCGCCGTTTCGACGTCCTCCTTTGGATATTTTCCCGTCAGACGTGCGGCTGTTTCCTGTGCCTCGCAGCCCTCATCCATCAGAGTTACCGCCTCATAGACAACGTCGTCTACCACATGGACGCAGCCGCTGTGAATATCCAAAAGGATATTATAACCATTATTTTTATACTGATGTATCAGACTCATTTCCTATTTCCTAACCTCTCCTTGCACCGACAGGGAAACGCAAGAATGGGCTGTCACAAAATAGGAGACCACTACAATATACAGACAGAATCCACCAAATATTCCGCCATATATTGCACCTATCTGCTATTTTGCGACAGCCTCTCCTGTCGAAAGCTGAATCATTACAGTACGCTTTTCTCACAAGATAACTTTCCGCACGTCCTGTTAAGGTACTGAAAAATCACGTATTACTTATGCTCGCAGCTCTGATTTCCAACTGTACAGGAAGTTTTGCAAGCAGACTGGCAAGAGGTCTGGCATTCGCCGCAGCCGCCCTTTTTCACTGTACCGCGCAAATTCTTTGTATTTAATGTCTTTACGTGCTTCATCGTCAATCCCTCCTCTGACATATATTCTTTGCCGATTATAACACACTTTTCCTAATTGTAAAAGTATTTTTTGCTTTGTTACGCCAGCATTCCTCCCAATGTGCCGCCCACCAGGCACATGCCAAAGGCGGTCGCCGCATGCGGAATGCTCATATCCAGTCTCTGTTCAGACAGCCAGGACACTCCGATGAGCAGCAGAAAGTAACAAAGGCCCAAAAGCATTCCCCAGAGATACTTCTGGCTGACGGTCTTTTTCCCCATCAGAAATCCGCCGAAAAAGCAGGAAAGGATGTACGCCGCAGCAATCCCCATTCCTACAACGGATTCCTTTAGATCCATTTTATATAGAAGAAACGCCAGCAGAAGCAAAAAGATCCCGGTCAGCACATAGGAACATAAAAGTGATTTTAATAAGACTCTTATTTTCATAAAAACAACCCTCCCCATTTCCAATATATGGGAGGGTTGTACGTTCTA
>CAOJIB010000132.1 GCA_948436455.1 uncultured Blautia sp. | reverse complement strand
GCGGGTGGATTTTGGCCCGCGAATCGCGCTGATCCTATTTACCTGCCTGGTGAGCTGCCTTGCAGGCGTCGCCTTCGGGGCGATGATATCCGTTTCCAAAAGGCTGTCCGCCGACGGCAAGATCGGCGTCGTCGTGGGCGTCACCATGACCTGCTGCTGTCTGGCCGGCCTGGTTGTCAGCGATATTAATTATATCATTGCCGAAAAATTCCCGCCGCTCGCCTGGATCAATCCGGCCGCCCGCATTTCCGACGCCTTCTACTGCCTGTATTATTACGACAATTATACACGCTACACGGAAAATATCCTGATACTCCTCGCCATGTCCCTGGGATGTATCCTGATTACTGCTTTTTTCATAAGGAGGCAGCAATATGAAAGTATTTAACGTCTGTCTGTCTATTATGCGCAGACGCCCGCTCAATCTGCTGATCTATTTTATCGTTTTTACCGCAGTTTCGATCCTGAACGCGCGGTTTATGGGCGGCCAGACCCAGACCGATTTTTCCGTGGAAAAGCCGAACTACAGCATTATCAACCGGGACGAGAATTCGCCCCTGCTCGACGGCCTTTCCCAGTTTATGGAAGCGCACGGCAGCTGCGTCCCTCTGCCGGATGACAAAGAAGCGCTGCAGGACGCCTGCTTCTTCCACGCTTCCGACTATATTATGATTATTCCAGAAGGATTTTCCCGGAAGCTGACGACGGAAGAACCCCTGCGGCTGGAAACCGTCACAATCCCCAATTCAGCCAAAGGCTACTATTTGGGCGATCTGGCCGGCCAATACCTGCATATGTATCGAAATTATACCCGGATTTTCCCGGAGCTCTCCGAGAAAGAGCTGGTCGGCAAAGTCCTTGGGGCTCTGAAAACAGAAGGAGACACGCAGAAGGTACAGTTTTCCACCCATCAGCCGCTGCCGATCTTTATGCAGTCCGCTGCACGGATGTATGCCTATACGGCGATGATTCTAATCATTATGAGCCTGACCACCGTCCTGATGATCTTCCGCCGTCCGGACTTAAACCTGCGAAACGTGGCCAGTCCCTTACGCCCTCTGGCGAAAAATTTGCAGCTGGGCCTGTTTGGCCTGTGCATCAGTCTGCTGGTATTTGCAGTACTCTTTTTCACCGGCGCTCTTTTCTGCATTCGGGATCTGGCCGGTACGGATCTGCGGATTCTGGGACTTCTGGCCGCAAACATGCTGGCCTATACCATCGTCAGCTTGTCCATCGCGCTGCTGATCAGCAATTTCATCAATGACTGGGGGTTGCAAAACGCCGTGGCCAATCTGCTCTCCCTGGGCCTGTCGTTCCTAGGCGGCGCCTTCGTGCCGCTGGAGCTCCTTGGCGATTCCCTCAAGCGGGTTTCCATCCTGACGCCTACGTATTGGTACGCCAGCGCCTGCGACGCCATCAGCGCCTTAAACGGCTTTTCCTCCCAGTCTCTGCTTCCAATCCTTCGAGCCATGGGCATCCAGCTAGTCTGCGCCGCCGCGATCTTCTGCGTCTCTCTGGCCATTGCCAAAGCACAGAATCACGGAGAGCAGCCTATGGGAAGTATACGGACAGAGTATCAGTAGAAATAAAAAATAATAGTTGACAAATAAAAAAGAAAGGTTTACTATAATTCCGAAATTGCATATCCATTGAAAATGTGCTGATAAGGAAAAGTACTGATTACGCGGCCTGCAGAGAGCCATGGGTTGGTGTGACATGGCGGTTAGATTTTCAGGAAGATCCCCTTGGAACAGCCCGGCCCAAGAAGCCTTGCTTTGTGTAAGCCGGAACGGCAGACACCCGTTATCGTGTTACTCGTAAAAACAGCCTACGGGCTGTTGAGGCCAAGTGACTGTTATTGCAACAGTAAGAAGAGTGGTACCGCAGAAGTTTATGGCTTTTGTCTCTTTGTGGAGATGAAGGCCTTTTTCATTGGTCATTTCCGCTGCCTTGTGGCGGCGGCTGACATATATTACTATATTTAAGGAGGAAACGTATTATGAAAAGAAGTGTAAGATTTGCCGCTTTCGTTTTGTCGGCAGCCATGCTGCTGGGCCTTGCAGGCTGCGGTGGCTCGGATGACGCCGCCCAATCCCAGGAGACGCCTGCCGCAGAAGCCGAGGAAGAAGCGGGCGACGCGGACGCTAAAGAAGAGGAAGACGCCGCTCCCGCTGATTCCACCGTACTGCAGCTTGGCACGACGGTAAACGAGCAAGACAGCTTCCAAGTAGCGGCGGAAAAGTTTGCGGAGCTTGTATCGGAGCGAACAAACGGCGCGTACACCATTGAGATTTATCCCAACGGCACGCTGGGCGGCGAACGGGATATGCTGGAGAGCATGCAGCTTGGCACCCTGGATATGGGCATCATCACCAGCGGCCCGTTCATCAATTTCTCAGACGCCATGGGCGTTCTGGATATGCCCTACCTCTTCGCCAACAATGAGCAGGCCTACGCCGTACTGGACGGGGAGATTGGCCGCGAGCTTTTAGATACGCTGGAGGATTCCGGCCTGAAGGGCTTAGCTTACGCGGAGCGCGGCTTCCGTAACCTGACAAACAGCAAAAAGCCTATACAGACCGCCGCGGATCTGGAGGGCCTGAAAATCCGTATCATGGAAAACGACGTATATACCGCAAGCTTTGAAGCGCTGGGCGTAAATCCGGATCCCATGGCATGGGCGGACGCGCTGACCGCCCTGCAGCAGGGTACCGTAGACGGACAGGAAAACCCCATCAACGTCATCTATTCCTACAGCCTGTGGGAATCCCAGAAATACGTCACCCTGGACCGCCATTCTTATTCTACGGCGATCATTACGATGAGCGCGGACCTGTTTAATTCTTTAGATGCCGAGACACAGCAGATTTTCCTGGACGCCGCACAGGAAGCAGCCGAATATGAGCGCGCATGGGTGGCCGAGCAGGAAAGCGAGCAGCTGCAGGCTATGAAGGACAATGGCATGGAGGTTATCGAGGATCCGGATCTGGATTCCTTCAAGGAAGCCGTACAGCCGGTTTATGACCAGTACAGCCAGTATGCGGATTATGTATCCAAGATCCAGGAAGTTATCGCAGGTATGTAAACCACTAGAAGCCACGGCGTGGCTGCCTGCGGGCGGCTGTTGATCCGCCGGCGGGAAGCCTGCCTAAAGTCCGTATACGTTATTACGCGGAAAAGCTGCCGACGGCAGCTTTTCCATATCTGGCAAAACCAACTGCAAAAGGGGGGAGTTTGATTTTGAGTTTCGTTCGAGGAATTCATAAGTTCAGTGACATTCTGGATAAACTCGCAGAATTCATCATTGTAATCTTACTGGGCGCCATGGTCATCATCACCGGCGCGCAGATCGTCTGCCGTATTTTTTTCACCGCTCTGGCATGGAGCCAGGAGGCGACCCGCTATCTGCTGATCTGGAGTACGTTTTTCGGCGCGGGCTGCGTATATAAAAACGGCGGCCATATTTCCATTTCCGTTCTCCAGGACAGCCTTCCGGCAAAAGCAAAGGAAATCCTGCTGATCGCGATACATATCCTCTGTATGATTTTATTTGCCCTGATCGTATTTCATGGCATCCAGTATTTTGGCAAGCAGGGCAGCCAGCTTTCGGCGGCTATGCGTCTGCCCATGCGCTATGTATACCTTTGTATCCCCATTGGCGGCGGCGTGATGTTTTTTCACGCGCTGGACGCGGTACTTGGCAGCGTGATGCGCCTGCTTGGAAAGGAGGAAGCATAAAATGGCAGCTCTACTATTTCTTATATTTATTGCCCTGCTCATTCTAGGAGTTCCCGTAGCGTTTTCCATTGCGCTTTCTTCTGTGGCGGTGCTGGTCAAAGGCGATGTGTCGCTTCTGATGATCGTGCAGCGTATGTTTACGGCTACGGACTCCTTTTCCCTCATCGCCGTCCCCTTTTTCATTTTCGCGGGAGATCTGATGGCGAAGGGAAAGGTTTCCAAGGTACTGGTGGAATTTGCAGAAGCGCTTCTGGGCATGATTAAGGGCGGCCTGTCCATTGTGTCCGTACTTGCGGGCATGTTTTTCGCCGCTATTTCTGGCTCTGGCGCAGCGACGACGGCGGCCGTAGGAGCCACCCTGATCCCGGAGCTGAAAAAAAGAGGCTATGACGAAGCGAAGTCGGCGGCCCTGATCGCAGCCGCGGGCACCATCGGCGTCGTCATTCCTCCATCCGTTCCCATGGTTCTCTATGCGGTCATCGCGGAGGAAAGCGTAAACACCTTATTCAAGAACGGATTTATCCCGGGCATCCTAATGGGCGGGATCCTGATTGCAATCGCTCTGTTTGAGGCCGCGAAATACAATTATCCAAAGGGCGTTCCCTTTTCCCTAAAAAACGTCGGAAAAACATTTTTAAAGGCCATCTGGGGAATCCTGATGCCGGTCATTATCCTGGGCGGTATCTTCTCCGGATACTTCACCCCTTCCGAAGCGGCGGATGTGGCAGTAATCTATGCAATCCTGGTATCCGTCTTCGTCTACCGGGATATGGGACCGAAGGAACTTTTCAATATTATGAAGGGCAGCGCCAAGACCTCCGCCGTCATTATGATTATCATCGCCTGCAGCGGGCCTTTTGGCTGGGTGCTGGCCAACTGGAAAATCCCGGAAGCGATCGCCGGCTCTGTGCTTGGCATTTCCAGCAACCCCTACATCATTATGTTTTTAATCGCCATCATTATCCTGATCGCCGGCATATTTATGGAAACTTCTTCAGCTATTATTATTTTGACGCCTGTATTTTTGCCGCTGGTAAAAGCCTTGAATATCAGCCTGGTGCATTTTGGCATTGTGTTTGTCGTGGGTATCGCTATTGGAATGATTACGCCGCCGGTAGCTATCAATCTATTTGTCGCTTCCGGCATTACGAATCTTCCCATTGAAAAAATTGCCAAATCCATTATTCCCTATCTTCTGGGATTGGTTCTGGTATTTTTCCTGATCCTGTATGTCCCGATGCTGATTCCAGGACTCATGTAAAATATATAGACACTCTGGGAAAATTCATAGCTACGCCGTAAATTTTCATTACCAGAGGATAAAATTCGAGGGCAGAGCTCTCGAGCATCCATGACGAAAATCTATTTTATCTACAGTCAGCGGACAGCGCGGCCGTATAAGCGGCGCTGTCCTTTTTATGCCTTAGTGTGCTAAAAGCTACCGGCGGCAGGTTTTTGGTATTAGCAGCAGCCCCGTGCCCTGCGGCGGCTGCCTTTCTTATGCAATTCTGTAGAATCCGTCTTGACTTTAACAGTTAAAAGTGTTAAATTATTAAAGATGCCGCAAACTGCCATACGTCTGCCGCCAGGATTTTTGGCGGCGCGCAATGCATTTAAAACTGTCCCTTTGTCGCAGCATACGCTGCTTTCTGCGGTACATTCAGCAAATATTCTATAAAGGAACAAAAAAGGAGGAACCCTAGCATGGTGATCACGGAGCTTTTGGAACGAAACGCCCGGCTTTACGGCTCGGATACGGCGCTTGTGGAGCTGAATCCCTCCAAGGAACGCGACAACGCCGTAACCTGGCGGGAAGCGAGCCTTATTGAAAGCGCAAAGTACGGCACTCCCTACCGCCGGGAGCTGAGCTGGAAGGATTTTGACAGGCGCGCCAACCGTTTTGCAAATCTGCTATTAAGCCGCGGCTTACAGCGAGAAACAAAGGTAGGCATCCTGATGATGAATTGTCTGGAATGGCTGCCTGTTTATTTCGGTATCCTAAAGGCGGGCGGCATAGCCGTACCGCTGAATTTCCGCTATTCCTCGGAGGAAATCCAGTACTGCCTGCAGCTGGCGGATGTGGAGGCGATGGTTTTCGGGCCGGAGTTTATCAGCCGGATGGACGCGATTATAGAGGAACTGCCGGATGTGAAGATGCTGTTTTTCCCGGGCGCGGAAGCCCCGGCCTACGCGGAGGATTTCCTGAAGCTGACGGGCTTTTGCTCTTCTAGCGCGCCGCCCGTCGCCCTAAAGGAGACCGATTACGCCGCCATCTATTTTTCTTCCGGCACCACCGGCTTTCCAAAGGCAATCCTACATAACCACCAGGCGCTGCGCTCTTCCTGCGAAACAGAGCAAAAGCACCACGGCCAGACGCGGGAGGACGTCTTTTTGTGCATTCCGCCGCTGTACCATACCGGAGCGAAAA
>CAOJIB010000131.1 GCA_948436455.1 uncultured Blautia sp. | reverse complement strand
AGGCATTCTCTCCTTTCCGTTCCCTATGCAGCTTTTTATAGTAATGAAACGCTACTTCTGTCATTGTGTCCAGATCTTGTGGATTAGCAGATAAATAATCCAGCGTATCTTTTAAAATTTCATACACACACTCATCCAAGTCCTGAAAAGCCAGCCGACGGATTTCTCCAAGCCTCGGGGCTCGCGCACGCATAGGCTCTATATAATCGGCAATATAGATAATCTTTTCTAATGTTGTCATACGCGGCTTTCCTGTGGTATGGTATGTAATTGCCGACAGGATTCGCGGGTCTTTCACATGATATTTCTTTTGTGCAATATACGCGCCCATCTTGCTATGCAGCAGATATAAATGCTTCCGTTCAAAATCTGTAACCTGTATGCCGTATTTGTGACAAAGCTTCAATCGATCCTTATGAGGAATACATTTGGCACAGTCATGAAGCAACCCCGCCGCCTGGGCATCCTCGATTGATTCTCCGTATACCATAGCCAGGCAGGCGCTGGTGTACATCACGCCCAAAGTATGTTCGAAGCGGTCTTCATCCAGATGCTTCTTTAGCTTTTTCTTCATTTTATGGAAATTGTATTTTTTCGGCTCCAATAGCACCGCCTCCTTTGTCATTTCCAGATAACGGTCCACAAATAACAACACTGTTTTCCCTTTTATATATGATAGATCCTGTTTTTATAAATATACTCAATAACATTGTCAGGAATATAATATTTCAGGCTTTGCCCATCTTCCACCCACCTGCGAAGCTGCTGGGAGGAAATATCAATATTCGGGGAATCCAGGCACACAAAACGACCATGGAATTTCTCTGTCAGCCGTCGTATTTGTGCCGACAGCTCCTGCCTGGAAGCATGATCTCTGGTTGCAACCGCCATGGTACAGGCCTGAAGAATCCGTCCCGGATGCATCCAGGATTCCAGGGAAAAGAGAGAATCTGCGCCTATAATAAAATAGTATTCCGTATTCGGATGCTCCTTGGAGAGCATTTCCAGCGTCCGATAAGTATACGTATAACCATCCTCGTGCATTTCCAGTGTCGACAGGGAAAAATGCGGATTTTCCTGTATGGCCAGCCGAACCATTTCAATGCGCTGCCCATCTTCCGCTCTTCCCGGTCTGCTCTTTTTATGGGGCGGATTCCCAGCAGGCATAAAATATACCTTTTCCAACTCTAGCTGCTCATAGGCCTTTTCTCCCAGAATCAGATGCCCCAGATGGATTGGATCAAAAGTTCCTCCCATAATTCCGATTTTATGCGTTTTTAATCCCATATCTGGCTCCCGCCTACGGCAATGTGATCTTCTTTTTTTCCTTTTTTCCCTCTCTGTACAGGACAATTTTCTTGCCAATCACCTGTACGACCTGCGCATGCGTCCGCTCTGCTAAAACCTCTGCCATTTCATGGGAATCCTCCAGACAATTCTGCAGGACATGGATCTTGATCAATTCTCTAGCCTGCAGGGCTTCGTCCACAGACGCTGTAATTTCCGGCGTCAGGCCGTTCTTTCCCAACTGCAAGATCGGATCGATTTTCATGGCTAAGCCTTTGAGATAGGCTCTTTGTTTGCTCGTCATAAAAGCTCCTTTTATTGATAATAGTCAAAGTCGAAACCGTACATCCGAACGGTATCTCCCTCTTGAATGCCCGCTTTTTCCAGATCTGCCAAAATCCCCGTTTCTTTTAAAAATTTCTGAAAAAACGCAAAACCCTTTTCAGATTCCAGATTGGTGTAGCCCAGCATCTTTTCCACTCTCGGCCCTTCCACCAGATAAATGTGGGGATCTTCCGGCGAAACCTCTACCGTATAGGGCAAGGACTCGTCGATCAGCATATCTTCCGGAAAATACTCCTGAGCAAAAACAACCGGCTCCTCATCCACCGCATCTAAAAGCTTCCTTACTTCGTAGAGAAGCTCTTTGACGCCCTGCCCGCTGACAGCGGAAATGGGAAATACCGGAATCCCCTGGGGAACAAACTCCTCCTCTAAGCGTTTTACCGGACTTTCTCCCAGATCATAGATTGCGTCGACCTTATTGGCGGCAATGATCTGCGGCCGTTTCGCCAGCTTTTCATGGTAAGCAGCCAGCTCCCGGTTAATCTTGTAAATATCTTCCACCGGATCTCGGCCCTCCACCGAAGCGGCGTCTACAATATGAATCAGCACTTTGGTCCGCTCAATATGGCGCAAAAATTCATGCCCTAACCCCGCGCCGTCCGCCGCGCCTTCAATCAAGCCGGGAATATCGGCAATAACAAAGCCGCCCCCTTCCATATCCACAACGCCCAGATTCGGACTTAAAGTAGTAAAATGGTAATTGGCAATCTTCGGTTTGGCGTTTGTTATACGGGATAATAGAGTAGATTTTCCTACGTTTGGAAATCCTATTAGGCCCACGTCGGCAATTACCTTTAATTCCAGACAGATTTCCAGCTCCTTGGCCGGCTGTCCCGGTTTCGCATATTTCGGCGCCTGCATGGTGGCCGTCGCATAATGCATATTTCCCCGGCCTCCCCGGCCTCCCGCAAGGACTACCTGTCGACAGTTTTCTCCGGACATATCCGCAATGACCTTTTTCGACTGAGCCTCCAGGATTACAGTTCCTTCCGGGACTTTCAGGATCAGATCCTCGCCGTCCGCCCCATGGCAGCGCTTTTTGCCGCCGTCCTGTCCGTTTCCAGCCTTAAAGGTCTGCTTATAGCGGTAACCAGCCAATGTATTTTGCCCTTTGTCAACCACAAAGATCACGTCGCCGCCTTTTCCGCCGTCGCCGCCGTCGGGGCCGCCGTTTGGAACGTAAAGCTCCCGCCGAAAGCTTACATGACCGTCGCCGCCTTTTCCGGAGCGGATAATAATTGTTGCTCTATCTGCAAACATCTGATTCCTCCGATAATTTAATCAAACCAGAAATAATTATATGATTCCCGCGCTGCGAGATTTGGGATATGTCAGGAAAGGGCTTCAAACCATAACGATTTGAAGCCCTGCTCATTACTCCGCAGATACAGGAACAACCGAAACCTGCTTTCTGTCCCTTCCTAATCTGGAATACCTTACAATTCCGTCTGTCAGCGCAAATAACGTATAGTCTTTTCCGCAGCCTACATTCGTACCGGGATGGATTTTCGTCCCCCGCTGTCTGTAAATAATGTTTCCTGCTTTTGCAAACTGTCCGTCTGCTCTCTTTGCGCCTAATCTCTTAGACTCAGAATCTCTGCCGTTCTTTGTAGAACCGACTCCCTTTTTATGAGCGAATAATTGAAGGTTCATCTGCATCATGTCCGTCCACCTCCCTGTTTCTAATTTGCAAATACTTATGATCGTAACTATTCTGAATATCGTTTAAGCCCAACAGCAGCGTATCCATCAAAAGCGTCCCCGCAGGGCTTACCTTTTTCGGAAACCGCCACGCCACATAACCGTCGTCCTGTTCCAGGATACAGGCATCTTCTGTAAAAGATTCCAGCGCATTAGCAATTGTAATAATCAATGCGGAAACGCCGGCGCAGACGATGTCCTCACCAGCTTCTCCATATCCTGCATGTCCCCGGCTTTCAAAGCGAACATAGCCATCGGAGCTCTTTTCGACTGTCACACAAATCATAAACCTGTACCATTAACCGTTGATCTTTTCGATTTTTACCTTGGTGTACTGCTGTCTATGGCCGTTTTTCTTATGATATCCAGTTTTACGTTTATATTTGTAAACAATCACTTTTTTATCTTTGCCATTCTCCACTACGGAAGCAGTTACATTGGCGTTCGCAACTTCTGCGCCAACCTTCAGGCTGTCATCACGAATTGCGATTACGTTGTTAAAGACAACCTCTGCACCGGCTTCTGCGCCGAGCTTTTCCACTTTCACGATATCGCCTTCTGCAACTTTGTACTGCTTACCGCCTGTTGCAATAATTGCGTACATACTGTGGCACCTCCCTATACCCATTACTCGCCAAATTCGGTGGTCAAAAGACACTTAAAACCTCTTTGTGCGGCATACTGGATTAGTTTACCATGAAAATTGAATTTCGTCAATAATATTTTCCGATTTTCAGCAGTTTTCTAGTACCAATTTCTTTATACAAAAGCCTCTTTTCTATATTAAGAGTGCGGCGCGTCCATATCCCGCAGGACCTTTTTAAAGGTAATTGTAAATAAGATCATCGTAGTCGTTACCGAAAGAATATCCGCCACGGGTTCTGCCCGATAAATACCCATAACGCCCATAAACTTTGGAAAAATAATTGCCAACGGGATTAAAAGAATAATCTTCCGAAGCAACGCGATAAACACGGATACCTTGGCCTGCCCCAACGCAATAAACGTAGACTGGCACGCCGACTGGATACCAAAAATCATAATGCCAAAAAAGTATACGGGCATCACCTGACTGGTCAGACTGGCCAAGGCCTGATTATCCGTAAAAATACCGGCGTATAGCCACGGCATAAATACTGCGATTCCGCCAAGCAGCAGCGTCCCTAGAAAGCTGACGATCACAAGCCGCCAAAATACGCCCTTCACCCGTTCTTTATTTTTGGCCCCAAAATTATAGCTGATAATCGGCTGTACGCCCTGCGTAATCCCCTGGGTAGGTATAACGATCAGCTGCATGATGCTGCTCATGATTGCCATCGTCCCCACATACATATCTCCGCCGTATCTTTGCAGGCCGGAATTTAACGTAATGCTGACCAGGCTCTCGGTACTCTGCATAATAAACGGGGAAATCCCAAGAGCTGCTACCTGCTTGATAACTGCTTTATCCGGCAACATATTCACCGGCTTTAAGCGAATCACGCTTTGTGAAGAAGCAAGGAAGCGCACCACCCACGCCGCACTGACTGCCTGAGAAATCACTGTGGCAAGAGCCGCGCCACGTACGCCCATCCCCAGGAAAAATATAAAAATTGGATCTAGGCAAATGTTAATAATTGCGCCGATGAGCACCGAACACATGGCGGTTCGTGCCGCGCCCTGTCCGCTGATAAAGGTATTTAAACCCAGAGCCGTCTGCACAAAGATCGTTCCCACAAGATAGATGGTAATATAGCTTTCGGCATAACCGATCGTCGTAGCACTGGCGCCAAAAGCGTACAGAACAGGCGTCTTTATCAGAAGAAACAAAATTGTCAAAATCACGGCAAAGAACACGATTAAGCCCGCGCAATTCCCAAGGATTTTTTCCGCCCGGTCGTGTCTTTTCCTTCCAAGTTCAATCGAGGCCAACGGAGCGCCGCCCATGCCCGCAAAGGCGCTAAAAGCAGAAATCAGCATAATAATAGGGAAAGTCACGCCGACACCTGTTAGGGCCACGTCTCCATATTCTGGAATATGACCGATATATACCCGATCCACAATATTGTATAATAAATTGATCAACTGGGCGGCTACGGCCGGTACCGCCATGGACAGCATAAGCTTTCCAATCGGCGCGCTGCCCAGCCGTTCCTCTTTTTTCATTTGTTCTTGCATAGTCGCCGCACTCCTCTTTTCTATGAAGCTTTTTGATTTGTAGGACTTTCGCCCGCCACTTCGAAATGCTATACGTCCATTCCTCTGACCGTGGATAATTCTTCTAGCTCCTCGCGAAGCGGCCGCCGGATTTTCTGTCTGGTTACTTCTATAATATTGAGCTTTGTAATATCTACGACGGTGGTTCTCACCGGATCCCTGCGGCAATGCTTTTCCAGAACATGGAACAATTCTTCCTGGTGTTCAATATTTTCCAGATTAATAAAATCAATCAGGATGGTGCCGGAAAGATTCCGAAGACGCAGCTGCTTTGCAATTTCCGCCGCCGCTTCCAGATTGATCTTTCGGAAGGTTTCCTGCGCTTTTTGTCTCCCTGTAAATTTCCCAGTATTGACATCAATCGCTACAAAAGCCTCTGTTTGCTGGATAATCAGATACCCGCCGCTTTTCAGCCAGACCTTTTCCTGCAAAAGCCCCTCCAGCACATGCTCCAGCGCATAAAGCTTGGAAAGAGGCTGCAGGGCATCCTCGTATAAGCGAAGCTTTGTTAAATCTCCTGGCCAAGATTCCTCCAGACAACAACGGACTTCTTCGAAAGTTTTTGCGCCCTCCACCACGATTTCCTCCAGCTCCGATTCATAGACATCTCGAAGCGCTTCCAGATAAAAGGGCATCGCCGCCTCCAAAAGACTGCCAGTGATACGACTTTTTCCAATCTCACAGACTTTATCGTAACGCTTTTTTAAATAAGCCAACTCCCGCAGGATTTCTTCTTTAGAAGCTTCCGCCGCATTGGTGCGCACGATCAGGCCGAAACTTTCTTTCATTTCAGGAAGCAACCATTCCTTGAGCC
>CAOJIB010000130.1 GCA_948436455.1 uncultured Blautia sp. | reverse complement strand
GGTGAGTCAACATTGCTTTAGCTAATAGTTAAAAACCTCCAGTGATATAATACATGCAGGTTAGCCAACCACATGAAAAATCAAAGGAGGTTGTCTTATGGACACAAATAGTTTATCACACACAAAATGGAATTGTAAATATCATCTTGTATTTGCCCCGAAGTATCGGAGGAAGATTGTATATGGAAAATTGAAACAGGATATTGCGAATATTTTAAGCATGTTGTGTAAAAGAAAAGGGGTACGCATTATAGAAGCGGAAGTGTGTCCGGATCATATCCATATGCTGGTAGAGATCCCACCGAGTATAAGTGTATCGAGTTTTGTAGGGTATCTGAAAGGGAAAAGTACATTAATGATATTTGAAAGACATGCGAATTTAAAATACAAATATGGGAACCGCCATTTCTGGTGCAGAGGTTACTATGTAGATACAGTAGGGAAAAATGCGAAAAAGATAAAAGAGTATATTCAAAATCAATTAAAAGAAGATTTAGAATATGACCAAATGACACTGAAAGAGTATATTGACCCGTTTACGGGTGAGCCGGTAAAGCAAAACAAATAAGGATGAGCCCGGAAGGGCTCTGTAAGTAAATGATGTTGCGGCTGGCGAACTTTTTTGACGAGTCTTTAGACTCAAGTGCCGGTAACAGGCCCTTATAGGGCCAGAGCAAACCACCGGCTTAGCCGGTGGTTGTGATTATCCAAACGTCACCCTGAATCATATTATTAGTTGACAATTTATTTCGTCTGGTTTTATAATAAAACAAAAAAGGAGATCCGAACATGGAAAAACAGTTTGATATCGGAGAATTAACGATGATGGCCCTATTCACCGCGTTAATCGCCATAGGCGCTTTCATCAAAATTCCCGTTCCCGTCGTTCCCTTTACCCTGCAGCTCTTTTTCACAACAGCCGCCGGGCTTTTTTTCGGTAGCCGTTTTGGTGCCGGCGCGGTAGGCCTTTACATTCTTTTAGGGCTTTTAGGCCTTCCGATCTTCGCCGAAGGCGGCGGCTTTTGGTACATCCTAAAGCCCAGCTTCGGCTATTTGCCAGGCTTCCTCCTTGGCAGCTATGTGTGTGGACGACTGACAGAAAAAAGCTCCGCCCCGACTATGGGGCAGCTTTTTGCCGCTGTTTTCGCCAATTTATTTCTGGTCTACGGCGCAGGGCTTCTCTATTACTATCTAATCTGTAATTTTGTCCTGGGTACGCCCGTCGCCGCCGGCACCTTATTCCTTTACGGCTTTTGTCTGGCGGTTCCCGGCGATATCGTCTTGTGCATCCTGGCGGCCAGTATGGCCAAAAGACTTCGCCCGGTAATCCTGAAAATGCAGCAGGAACGGGCAGGAAGGAGAAAACCATGCATACGATCGACGCATTAAAAAAGAAAATCCTGGCAGGAGAGAAAATCACCAAAGAAGAAGCGCTTCTGCTCACCCACGCCCCCTTAGAGCCGCTCTGCACGGCGGCGGACGAGCTTCGCCGTACCTTTGCCGGAAACGGCTTCGACCTGTGCAGCATCATCAATGGAAAAAGCGGCCGCTGCTCGGAAGACTGCAAATACTGCGCCCAATCCGCCCATTACCAGACAAGAACCGACTGCTATTCCCTGCTTTCTTCCGAAGAAATCCTAAAGCTAGCCAAATACAACGAGGAAAAAGGCATTCTGCGGTATTCCATCGTCACCTCGGGAAAACGCCTCAGTGATTCGGAAGTGGAAGCGCTTTGCCAGAGCGTGCGCATCCTGCGCCGAGAAACCAATCTGCAGATCTGCGTCTCCGCAGGGCTTTTAGATGAAAAAAATTATCGAAAATTAAAAGAGGCCGGCGTTTCCCGGATTCATAATAATCTGGAAACCTCCGCGCGCTATTTTCCCCAGGTCTGTACCACCCACACCTATCAAGAGAAGATCGAGGCCATCCAGGCAGCGAAACGGGCTGGCCTGTCTGTTTGCAGCGGCGGCATCCTAGGCCTTGGAGAATCGATGGAGGATCGGATCGACATGGCCTGCCAAATCCGTGAACTGGGCGTATCCTCCATCCCGGTAAATGTTTTAAATCCCATCCCCGGAACACCTTATGAGGGGAACTCCCGGCTGACCGAGGAGGAACTACGCCGGACGGTGGCCATTTTCCGTTTCCTCCTTCCCGCCGCCTCCATCCGTCTGGCCGGCGGACGGGGCCTGCTTCCGGATAACGGAAAGCGCTGTTTTACCTCCGGCGCCAACGCCGCCATTTCTGGCGATATGCTGACCACCGTGGGAAATACCATCGAAAAGGACCGGCAGCTCATCCAAAGCCTGGGCTACCAGGTACAGCTCTCCCAGGATCTGCCAATCCCCCCAGCCAAAGGTCTGTTTATCACAGGAAACGATACAGACATCGGGAAAACCTATGTCGCCGCGCTGCTGGTCAAAGCGCTGCAGGACGCGGGTCTTGCGCCAGCATACTTTAAGGCCGCCATCAGCGGTATCGAAACAGACGAACATGGCGAAGTGCGCTCCGACGCTTCCTACGTCCGGGAAATATCCGGCATCGATGCCTCTTTAGAGGAAATGTGTCCGTATACCTATACCCAAGCCGTTTCTCCTCATTTGGCCTGCCAGACAGAAGGAAACCCCGTCGACCTGTCCGTCATCCAGGAAAAATTTGCCGCAATTTGCCAGACGCATCCGTACGTCGTCATGGAAGGAAGCGGCGGCATTCTCTGTCCCCTCCGCCAGGACACACAGGAAATTTGGCTGGAGGATGTGATCCGCGCGCTGGGACTTTCCTCGGTACTCGTGGCGGACGCGGGCCTTGGCACCATCAATCACACGCTGCTGACCGTTTTTTATATGGAAAAAAAAGGCCTGCCGGTCAAAGGCATCCTCTACAATAACTATCATCCGGGAAACGCCATGGAGGAAGATAATATCGCCATGATCGAAAAGTATACCGGACTTCCCACCATCGCCAGAATTAAGCCGGGAGATACCCGCCTGGAAATCTCCGCCGCCAAGCTGGCATCCTATTTTGAACCGATCCAAGGAGAAAAACTATGCGATTAGCCGAAAAAGATTTAAAATACATCTGGCACCCCTGTTCCCAGATGAAGGATTATGAAGAACTGCCGCCCATTATTATCGACCACGGCAAAGGCGTTTATCTCTACGATATGGAGGGAAACGCCTACATCGATATCGTCAGCTCCTGGTGGTGCAACCTTTTAGGGCACTGCAACCCAAAGATCAACGCCGGCATCAAAGCCCAGCTGGACAAGCTGGAGCATGTGATTTTCGCCAATTTTTCCCACGAACCGGCTATTTCCCTGTGTGAACAGCTTATAGAAATTATCCCTAATGGCCTGACGAAATTTAACTTCTCCGACAACGGCTCCGCCTCCGTGGAATGCGCCCTGAAAATGGCTTTCCAATATCAGTACCAAACGGGCCATCCAAGGAAAAAGCGGTTTATGTGCCTAAGCGACGGCTACCACGGCGAAACCATCGGCGCGCTTTCTGTGGGAACGATGGATTTGTACGCCAAGATTTATCAGCCGATGCTCATGGATACGATCCGAATAGAGGCGCCGGATTGCTACCGCTGTCCCTATGGCGCCTGCCGGGATAATTGTTCGGCCGCCTGCATCGCCAGCGCCAAGGAAGCCTTTGTCCGCTACGGAGAGGAAACCTGCGCCATGATCGTCGAACCGCTGCTCCAGGGCAGCGCCGGCATGCGGATTTATCCGCCCGTCTACTTGAAAAAGCTGCGCGCGCTCTGCGATCAATACGACGTGCTGCTTATTGCCGACGAGATTGCCACCGGCTTTGGCCGGACGGGAAAAATGTTCGCCTTCGATCATGCGGGCGCCAGTCCGGATATCCTATGCATGTCCAAGGGGCTGACCGGCGGCTACCTACCCATGGCGATCACCGTCACCACTGATCAGATTTACGACGCTTTTTATGCTGATTATAATGAAGGAAAAGCCTTCATGCACAGCCATACCTACAGCGGCAATCCATTAGGCTGCGCGGCAGCTCTGGCCGTACAGAAGATTTTCCGGGAAGAGCCGATCCTGGAAAACGCCGCAAAACGAGCGAGTTTTCTTACTCAAGCCCTATTGGACGCCTTCGCCGACTGCCCGCACATCGGCGAAATCCGCCATATCGGCCTGATCCACGCGATGGAAATCGTCAAAGACGCCGATACAAAGGAAGCTTTTCCCGCTAAATGGCGCGTGGGCTACCAGGTTTACAAAAAAGCGCTGCGGCGCGGACTCCTGCTCCGTCCCTTAGGCGATGTCTTGTATTTTAACCCGCCGCTTATCATCGAGGAGGCGGAGCTTTTGCAGGCGGTAAAAATCTGTCGGGAATGTCTGCTGGAAACTCTCGAAGAAATCTGTTAAACTATTGTACAAATCCCGCGTACTTTAAGAAATCGAGAGGAATGTTATGTCTGCCAAAAGCCGTGTTTTAGAATTGCTGATTCAAAAGAAGGGGGCCTATATCTCCGGACAGGAAATGGCCGACGCGCTACAAGTCAGCCGTAATACCGTCTGGAAAGCGGTAAAGGGCCTCCAGGAACAAGGATACGCCATCTGCGCCGTTCCCAACCGAGGCTACTGCCTGGAAGAGAAAAATAGCCGGCTCTCAAAGGAAGAAATTCAGTCTCATCTATCTACGGCCCTCTGGCGTTTAGAAGTCTGTGACTCTCTTCCCTCCACCAATACTGCGCTCAAGCACAAAGCCCAGCTTGGAGAACCGGAGGGGCTTGTGCTGATTGCCCAGGAGCAGACGAATGGCCGGGGAAGACGCGACCGAAGCTTTTATTCTCCTCGGGACTGCGGCATTTACATGAGCCTTCTGCTACGCCCTTCTCTGGAGTTTTCTCAGGCCGCCTGCCTGACCGCCTGCGCGGCAGCGGCTGTCGCCCAAGCCTTGGATGAATTTATCGATGGGGAAACGCAGATTAAATGGGTCAACGATATCCTGTACCACGAAAAGAAGTCCGCCGGAATCCTGACGGAAGCGGCTGTGGATATGGAAGATGGAAAGCTGGAATATGCCGTCCTGGGCATCGGCGTCAACGTATATCCGCCTGCCAACGATTATCCGGAAGAGCTTCGCAGCGTCGTCGGCTCATTATTTTCCCAAAGAACCTGCCGCGAGGACGTCCGTAACCAGATGATCGCCCGCATCCTAGACCGCTTTTCCATTTATTACCAGACATTGCCGCAAAAGGAATACTACGATATTTACCGCCAAAAGTCCATCGTGCTGGGCCGTCCAGTCCAGATCCTGCAAGGAGCAAATACCTGGCAGGGACTAGCTCTGGATCTGGATGAAAACTTCCGCCTGCTTGTACAGGATGCCGACGGACGACGGCAGGCGCTCTCCTCTGGAGAAGTGCGGATTAATTATTAAGTGGAAGCGTTGTTTTTCGATCTCGGAAATAATATTCTTTATCGCGCTCATTTGCCTTGCAAAGAATTCTGCAGGGATTCCCCACCACTACAATAGCGGATGGAAGATCCTTTTAGTATTATGTCAGAAGATTTTATTGTAATGCCTTGTCCAGTTTATCCAAGAGGTAGAAGAAAACGGCGAATTTCCCCGTGAGATCGGGCTGTTTTTGTCGCCCTGCGAAAACTTGAATAGAACAAACCTTGACAGGAATTCCATGACGATGCTATAATAATAAAACCAGTTATAAACTGAAAACAGATGGACGAGGTCCGGCAAATGCGGATGTGATGGAATTGGCAGACATGCAAGATTTAGGTTCTTGTGTCGCAAGACGTAGGGGTTCGAGTCCCCTCATCCGCATTTTTTATTTGCTATTAAAAATATCCAGAAAATACAGCTGACTTTTTGGATATTTTGAAATTGAAACGATTATAAGCTGCAGTATGCTTTTAGTATTCGAAAAATGTGTCAAGATGAAATGCAAAATGGCGGTGCGGGGAGCGTCGTTATAAAGCTCTCGTTCTGTAACCTCCTCTAAGCCTCGAAATTCAACTCATCCACACAGATTCCTTACATTTAGTTAACATTAGCTAATCTATCTTTATCATTTTTTCATTATAATACATCCAAATTTTTTATGTTTTCTATACCAGCTGCAAAATTTCTTCGGCCCGACGACGAAGCAGGAAATCTTCATTCGTCAGCCGAATTTTCCGCATTCCCCTGGCAAATAGCCTGACGCCAATTTCTTCCTCCATCTGTGCAAGCTGACGGGAAAGCATCGGGCTGCGTAATATGCAAAACTTCCGCGGCCTTTATAATACTTTCTTCTCTGACTACAGTCAGAAAATAGCGAAGAACTCTGACATCCCGAATACGATAATCTTATTGAAAAAGAACTAAAAATAGCAAAAAACGTCATAAAAG
>CAOJIB010000129.1 GCA_948436455.1 uncultured Blautia sp. | reverse complement strand
CTTTCCCTACACGACGCTCTTCCGATCTGGACGATATGCTAAACGGCGACGGCCTGCGGGTCGTGCTCTGGGTGGCCGGCTGCGAACACCAATGCCCGGGCTGTCAAAATCCTGTTACCTGGGACGAGCAGGGCGGCCTGGTATTCGGTGAAGCGGAAAAGGAAGAGCTCTGCCGGGAATTGGACAAGGATTACGTAAGCGGCATGACTTTCAGCGGCGGCGATCCTCTTCATCCGGCAAATGTCCAAGAGGTTACGGCGCTGGCCCGCCAGATCCGCGGCCAATATCCAGATAAGACGATCTGGCTGTACACGGGAGATACCTGGGAAAGTCTCTTGGATTTGGAGATTCTTTCCTATTTGGACGTGCTGGTGGATGGGGAATTCAAGCAAGAGCTTTTCGACGTGAATCTTCCCTGGCGGGGAAGCGCGAACCAAAGAGTTATCGACGTGCCGGCCAGCTTAGAAGAAGGGCAGATCATTCTCCATACAAAAGATTGAATGTCCGTTTCCTTGGCGGCGGATTTTCTAGGAAGAACAAGAAGAGAAGCAATTTCCAAAAAAGTTGTTGGAAGGAGCTTCTTTTTTTATATCGAGTGTGAAAAACGGTCGGCTGCGGCAGGGTTTTGCTATGGAATTTTCACTTGCAGGAAGCAAAAGGCCGTAGTACAATGGCTAAAGAACTTTTGGTTTCGTTTCGATTGGAAATCTGCTGCTACGGCAGCTTTGGCAATTGTTGGATTTTGTTGTGAGAAATGAGGAATCTGTTTGAAGAAACGTGCATTTTTTGTATTCAATCCCCGAGCGGGGAAAGGGCAGATCAGGCTGCGGCTGATGGAGATTGTGGATATTCTTGTGAAAGGCGGGTATGAGGTGATCCTTCATCCCACGCAGGAAGTCAGAGATGCGAAAGAACAGGTAATGCAGTACGCGCCGCTGGTGGATTTGGTGGTATGCAGCGGCGGAGACGGTACGTTGGACGAGGTGGTTAGCGGGCTGATCGAATGTCATAGCCGCACGCCGGTGGGGTATATCCCGGCAGGAAGCACGAACGATTTCGCCAGCAGTTTAGGGCTGCCAAAGAGTATGCTAAAGGCAGCCAAAGCGATTGTGGACGGCGAACTGTACCAGTGCGATATCGGCCGAATGAATGAAAGGACGTTTGTCTATATCGCCGCGTTCGGGCTTTTCACAGATGTTTCCTACGGGACGGCGCAGGATATTAAAAATGTACTGGGCCATGTGGCGTACGTCCTGGAGGGGATGAAGCGGCTGTTTGACATTAAGTCTTATTTTATGGTCGTGCAGACTGGAGATGGGAAGATCTACGAGGGAGATTTCATCTACGGTATGATCACGAATTCCCGCTCGGTAGGCGGCTTTAAGCATCTGACCGGCAAGAATGTGGATATGGCGGACGGCCTTTTTGAGGTTACGCTGATCCGTATGCCCAAGAATCCGCTGGAGCTGCAGGAGATTCTTTCCGCCCTTCTCGTGAAAGAAGACACGACAGATATGGTGGAAACATTTAAGACCGGTAAGCTGACCATTCATGCGAAGGAATCTATTCCCTGGACGCTGGATGGAGAATTCGGCGGCGACCAGCAGTATATTGAGATCGCAAGTCTTCGGCAGGCGTTGCAGATCTATGTACAAAAGAAAACGAAAGACGGGCGGAGTTTGAGTGAGGAGCAGAAAAATGAGTGAATGTGCGTATGTGAATGTAGCGGAGATTTTCGGGGAGGACGTCTTCAACGACGCGGTAATGCAGGCGCGTCTTCCCAAGAAGGTCTATAAGGAATTGCAGGAGACGATCCGGGAGGGCAAGGAGCTGTCTATCGAGGTGGCGGACGTGGTGGCGCATGAAATGAAGGAATGGGCCATTGAAAAGGGCGCGACCCATTTTACCCATTGGTTTCAGCCGCTGACGGGTGTGACGGCGGAAAAGCACGACGCGTTTATTTCCGCGCCGATGGAAAATGGCAAGGTACTGATGAGCTTTTCCGGTAAGGAGCTGATTAAAGGGGAACCGGATGCTTCTTCTTTTCCTTCCGGGGGACTGCGGGCGACCTTTGAGGCTAGAGGCTATACGGCTTGGGACTGCACGTCTCCCGCCTTTGTACGGCACGACGCGGCGGGCGGCATCCTGTGCATTCCCACCGCCTTTTGTTCGTACACCGGGGAGGCGCTGGATCAGAAGACGCCGCTGCTGCGTTCTATGGAAGCGATCAATGCCCAGGCTTTGCGTTTTTTGCGCCTGTTCGGCAATACGACCTCCCGCCGGGTGATCCCTTCGGTGGGCGCAGAGCAGGAATATTTTCTGATCGACCGGGAAAAATGGCTGAAGAGAAAGGACCTGACCTATACCGGCCGTACGCTTTTTGGCGCGATGCCGCCCAAGGGGCAGGAGATGGACGATCATTACTTCGGCGCCGTCCGCCAGAAGGTGGGCGCATATATGAAGGAGGTCAACGAGGAGCTCTGGCGGCTGGGCGTGACGGCCAAGACGCAGCATAACGAGGTAGCCCCAGCCCAGCATGAGCTGGCGCCGATCTTTATGCAGGCCAATATCGCCACGGATCACAACCAGATTATCATGCGCGTGTTAAAGACCGTAGCCAGCCGCCACGGCCTGCGGTGTCTGCTTCACGAAAAGCCCTTCGCCGGCATCAATGGCTCCGGAAAGCATAATAACTGGTCTTTGACCACCGATGACGGCATCAATCTTTTGGATCCGGGGAAAACGCCCCATGAAAATATCCAGTTCCTTTTGGTCTTAATCTGCATTTTAAAGGCGGCGGACGTTCACGGAGATTTGCTTCGGGCCTCAGCGGCGGATGTGGGGAACGACCACCGGCTGGGCGGTAATGAAGCGCCGCCGGCGATTTTGTCTGTTTTTTTGGGCGAGCAGCTCGAGGATGTGCTGGAGCAGCTGATCCACACCGGTACCGCCACCAGCAGTAAAAAAGGTGGTAAATTGTTGACCGGTGTACGTACCTTGCCGGATTTGAATAAGGACGCTACCGACAGGAATCGCACCTCGCCCTTTGCCTTTACCGGAAATAAATTCGAATTCCGTATGGTGGGCTCCCAAGATTCCATCGCTTTGTGCAATGTGGTTCTCAATACGATTACGGCGGAAGTCTTTCGGGAGGTCTGCGACCGGCTGGAGGGCGCGCCGGATCTGGAGCTGGCGATTCACGATCTGATTAAAGAGTTTGCCACGGAGCATCAGCGGATCGTCTTTAACGGCAACGGCTATTCCAAAGAATGGGAGGAAGAGGCCAAACGCCGCGGCCTGCCGGATTTGCCTTCTATGGTGGATGCGATTCCCGCATTGACGTCGGAAAAGGCGGTTCGGCTTTTCGAGAGCTTCGGCGTCTTTACCCGGGCGGAGCTGGAGTCCCGGGCGGAGATTCAGTATGAGACATATGCCAAAGCCATTAATGTGGAGGCCAGGACGATGATCGACATGGCCAGCAAGCAGTTTATTCCGGCGGTGATTCACTATATCACTCGGCTGGCGGATTCTGCGAAGACGGTACAGGCGGTGACGGGGGAAGCGGACGTAAGCGTGCAGGTGGAGCTGCTGAAAAAATGCTCCCGCCTTTTAGCAGAGATGCAGACGGCTCTTAAGGAGCTGGAGAAGCTGACGGCGCAGGCGGCCTCCATGGAAGAGGGACGGAATCGGGCCATCTTTTACCGGGAGCAGATCATTCCGGCGATGGAAGCGCTGCGCAGCCCGGTGGATCAGCTGGAAATGATCGTAGATAAGGAAATGTGGCCGGTGCCCTCCTACGGCGATCTGATTTTTGATCTGTAAGTCTTCGGCGTGAGAAAAAAGCTTCGGCGGAAATGAAAGGAACAGCGGGAAAATTATGAGAAAAGAATTGGTTTTTTTGGAAGAACAGGGCGTTTCCCCGGCGCTGCTTTCGGGGGTGGAGGATTTCCGGAAAGAGTACGAAGGAAAGCAGCAGATCGAAAATCGGCTGGCCCATCCGGAGATCCCGTTTTACGGGAAAGAGATTCTGGAAATGGCCATCGCGGGAATTTTAAAGGGGGAGAACCTTTTATTGGCGGGCCCGAAGGCCACGGGGAAAAATATCCTGGGAGAAAATCTGGCGTATATTTTCGGCCGGCCTATGTATAATGTTTCCTTCCATGTGAATACGGACAGCGGAGATTTGATCGGCACCGATACCTTTAAAAATAACGAAGTGCAGCTGCGCCAGGGCGTGATTACCCAGTGCGCGAAGAACGGCGGCTTCGGTATTCTGGACGAAATTAATATGGCGAAGAACGACGCGGTTTCCGTTTTGCACGCCACGCTGGATTATCGTCGTTCCATCGATATTCCCGGCTACGAGCGGATCGACCTGCATCCGGCCGCCCGGTTTATCGGGACGATGAATTACGGCTATGCAGGCACAAAGGAATTGAACGAGGCGCTGGTTTCCCGCTTTCTGGTAATCGATATGCCCGCTCAAAACCAGGAGACGCTGGAATTTATTCTAAAGCGCCTGTTTCCAAGGCTGACAGAGGAAGCAAAGGAGCAGTTTATCGGGCTTTTCCTGGATCTACAGCTAAAGGCGAAAAACGGCGAAAT
This sequence comes from uncultured Blautia sp., assembly GCA_948436455.1. Lineage (GTDB taxonomy): Bacteria > Bacillota > Clostridia > Lachnospirales > Lachnospiraceae > Blautia_A. The sequence continues at coordinate 1,919 of CAOJIB010000129.1, read as the reverse complement.
TTCCACGAAGTCCTTGGATCTGCGCGGTCTGCTTGCCGCCCTTCGCGTGATAGAAGCGGGACTTTCTCCGCTGGCGGCCGTGCAAATGGGCATCACGAATAAAACCTTCGATATTTTTGAAAAGGAAATCGTCCGGGATGTGGTCATGACCCGGATCCCGGAGGACTGGACGCGGGAGCAGGTTTACCGGGGGTAAGCGTATGGAAAACGAACATTTGATAGAAGACTATCGTCTGGAGCTGGAGAGCCGCATCAAGAATCTCCTCTGGACTGTAAGCGGGGATTATACGCTGGATATGAAGCCGGATCTGGAGCTTTTTCTGCGTTCCAAGGAGATCGCCCTGTACGACGGCATTCGCCAGGGGGCCTTCGCCCGATATTACGACCGGGAGGCGTTGGGGCTGTATATGGTAAAGAAAATCTACTGCCATGGCGAGGAAGCCGCCTTAACGCAGGTAGCTTCTCTATGCATGGAGGAGGCCGCCGGGGAAAAGATCGCGGCCGAACGGCCAGGCGTAGCCCGTATTCGGAAGAAGGCGCTGGAAGATATTTTGGATCAGGAATTCGAGCAGCTTGTCCGCACGCCTCTGGGCAGGCTCAAGATTGCCCTGCTCAAAAAGCACGTGCTGGGCAGCTATGAGGGGAAAACAAAGCTGGCCAGCCAGATGGCGTTGGTGGAAAAAAGCCGGGAAGCGAAGGACACCCTGGAGCTGATCGTAGTGATCGACCAGGTATATAATCAGGTGGTCGATCCGAAATTCGAAGCTCGGTACGGCGATCTTTCCAGAGTATTGGCCGTGACCCTGGAAGAGCTGACGGAATTTAGCTGGCAGGATTATCTTTCCGAGGAAATGTATGAGGAAGCGCTGGAATCCTATATGGAAAAGGTAACCGGCGACATGAGCCGGATGGAAGATCAGGAATTAACGAAGGAAATGGCCGACGAGCGTCCCGTCAAGCAGAAGATCACCGTAGTCAGCCCCGAGGCGCTGGAAAAGGCGTACAGCTACGTGGAGCTGAATTATGGAAAGACGTACCTGTCGCCCAACGAGGAAAAGCGTCTCAATTACCACCTCTGCCGGGATATGCATGGAGATTGCAGCCTGTATTTTACCGAAGGGATTCTGAAAAACCCCGTGCGCCGGAATTATCAGTATGAGTATGCTCGACGGCTGAAGGATAAAAATATCCGCCTATACTACGATAAACATCGGATCGTGAAGCAGAATATTGCCCATCTGACAGAGATTCTGAAAAAGTCCATCGTTCTGCGTGACGAGAGTAACGAGGTACTTTCCGACCGGGGAAATATTGTGCCGGGAAGACTTTGGCGTATCGGCCGCACCAGCGATCCCTATGTGTTTACCCGCAGACTGCGGGGCGACTGTACGGACTTTGTCGTAGACGTGCTGATCGACGCCAGCGGTTCCCAGCGGCCCAGGCAGGGAGAAGTGGCGCTGCAGGGCTACATCATCAGCGAAGCGCTGAGCAATGTGGGAATTCCTCATCGGGTGCTGAGCTTTTGTACCTTCTGGGATTATACGATTCTGCATCGCTTTCGGGAATACGACGACGACCGGCGGGCGAATGCGAATATCTTTGAATATATAACTTCTTCCAATAACCGGGATGGCCTGGCGGTCAAGGCTGCTGGCCAGGGACTCCTTCTTCGGGAAGAGGAAAAGAAGATTCTGATCATCTTAAGCGACGGCCGGCCGTACGACGTTGTGATCAATCGTCCCGGCTCCAGAAATCCGTTGCCTTACCGGGGAGATTACGCCGCTCGGGATACGGCTTTGGAAGTACGCCGCCTGCGTAATGAAGGCGTCAGCGTTCTGGGGGTTTTTGCAGGAGAAGAAAAGGATCTGGAGACGGAACGGAAGATTTTCGGTAAGGATTTTGCCTATATACGGAATATT
>CAOJIB010000128.1 GCA_948436455.1 uncultured Blautia sp. | reverse complement strand
AAAATGTTTCTGGCTATGGCGAAGGATATCCGGGTGATCCTGGTGAAACTGGCGGACAGGCTGCACAATATGCGGACGCTGCAGTACATGCGTCCGGAAAAGCAGCTGGAAAAGGCCCGGGAAACCATGGATATTTACGCCCCCATCGCCATGCGCTTAGGCATTTCTAAGATCAAGGTGGAGCTGGACGATCTTTCTCTGAAATATTCTAATCCAGACGTATATTACGATCTGGTGGAGAAGATCAATTTACGCAAGGAGGCCCGGGAAGCCTTTGTCAATAGTATTGTCAAAGAAGTGCAAAAACATATGGATGGTTCTGGGATTTCCGCCAGAGTCGACGGCCGCGTCAAGCATTTCTTCAGCATCTATAAGAAAATGGTCAATCAGGATAAGACCCTGGATCAGATCTATGACCTATTTGCCGTGCGTATTCTGGTGGATACGGTCAAAGACTGTTACGCGGCGCTGGGGGTCATCCATGAAATGTATACGCCGGTGCCCGGCCGGTTCAAGGACTATATCGCCATGCCGAAGCCCAATATGTACCAATCGCTGCATACGACGCTGATCGGCCCGAACGGGCAGCCCTTCGAGATTCAGATCCGTACCTACGAGATGCATCGGACGGCGGAATTCGGCATTGCCGCTCACTGGAAATATAAAGAATCCTCCGATGGGAAAAAGCCCGCCGGGCAAAGTGAGGAGGAAAAGCTCAACTGGCTTCGCCAGATTCTGGAATGGCAGCGGGATATGTCCGATAATCGGGAATTCATGAGCCTTTTGAAAAATGACCTGGATCTTTTTGCGGATAATGTCTACTGCTTTACGCCGGCGGGCGACGTGCGGACGCTGCCAAACGGTTCGACGCCCATTGATTTTGCCTACAATATCCACACGGCCGTAGGTAATAATATGGTAGGGGCCAGAGTCAACGGCAAGCTGGTACCGATTGAATACGTCATCAATAACGGCGATCGGATCGAGATTATTACTTCTCAGAATTCTCAGGGGCCCAGCCGGGATTGGCTGAAGCTTGTCAAGAGCACGCAGGCCAAGAATAAGATCAACCAGTGGTTTAAGCAGGAATTAAAGGAAGACAACATCCTAAAGGGCAAGAGTATGCTGACCCAGTATGCCAAGCTCAAAGGCGTCAAGCTGGGCGCTTATACGAAGCCGCCGTATATGGAAGCGGTCATGCGCAAATATGGCTTTAAGGATTGGGATTCGGTGCTGGCGGCTTTGGGCCACGGCGGCTTAAAAGAGGGCCAGATCCTCAATAAGCTAATGGAGGCGTACCATCGGGAACGGCAGAAGACGGTAACGGACGCCCAAGTATTGGAGACGATTCAGGGAAATCCCGATGCAAAGCCCCGGATTATCGGCAAAAAGGGCGGTATCGTAGTCAAAGGGATTCACGACGTGGCGGTACGTTTTTCACGCTGCTGTAATCCCATCCCGGGGGATGAGATCGTAGGCTATATTACCAGAGGTCGCGGAGTGACAATCCACCGGACGGACTGCATGAATGTGCTCAGTATCGGTGAGGTGGATAGAGAACGGCTAATTGAGGCGGAATGGCAGTCCACGGACGATAAAGAGAAGGAAGGCTATATGGCGGAAATCGATATTTACGCCAATAACCGGACGGGATTGCTCGTAGATATTTCCAAAATTTTTACGGAGCAGAAGATTGATCTGCGCGGCCTTCACTCGAAGACCAGCAAGCAGGAGAAGGCAACGATCTCTATAAGCTTTGAGATTGCCAGCAAAGAGGAGCTGAACAGCCTGGTGGAAAAAATCCGGCAGGTGGACAGCGTATTGGATGTGGAGCGGAGCACCGGCTGATCGCCAAAGGAGAGGAACATGGGGAAAATAGAGATTCATCAGAGCGTATTAGGCGCGGTTTACACGAATTGCTACATTGTGAAGAATAAAGAGACGAAGGAATTGCTCATTGTAGATCCGGCGGATGAACCGGACAAGATCCAAAAAATGCTTACGCGCGTAGAGGGAACGCCGGTGGGAATTCTCCTGACTCACGGGCATTACGATCATATTCTGGCAGCGGAGGCTCTCCGGCAGGCATACGATGTGAAAATCTATGCCTGCGCGGCGGAAAAGGAATTGCTTTTGGCGCCGGAATATAATCTGACCGGCATGCAGGGGGCCGGCTATGCGCTGCAGGCGGATGTCTATCTACAGGATGCGGAGCGCTTTACGGCGGCGGGCTTTTCTATTCAGATGCTGCATACGCCCGGTCATACGAAGGGAAGCTGCTGCTATTATTTCCAGGAAGAAGGCGTGCTGTTTTCTGGGGATACGCTTTTTTGTGAATCGGTGGGCCGCTCCGATCTTCCCACGGGGAGCACCCGAGAGTTGATGCAAAGCCTGCGCCGTCTTTTAGAGTCGCTTCCGGAGGAGACGGAGGTATTTCCAGGTCATGATTCCATGACGACTATCGCCCATGAAAAGAGGTATAATCCCTTTGTGTAGGATTGCGATCCGGTACGAGGACCGGGAATTCGAACACGATATCTACGATCTTGTCAAAGCCTTTTACCCTACGGCGCAGGTACATAGCCAGGAAGGAACAAAAGAGGACTGGGACGTTCTCTTAGTGGCGAAGGCCGGCGGGGAATTCCTTTTGCGTTTCCCGAAAGGCGCCGCCGCTTCTTCGACCATCGCGCCGCTAAGCGAAGGCCGTGCGCTTATAAGGCGCGAACGAAAGATCCAGGTGAAGAAGAACCTGTACCACCTTTTGTCCCGGCATACGAAAAAGGAGCTGCCCTGGGGGAACCTCACCGGCATTCGCCCGGTAAAGCTGACGACGGACATGCTGGAAAATGGGATGGACGCCGCCCAGGCGGCCCAGCGCCTGCGGGAAATCTACGACGTCAGTTCCGAAAAGATTTCCTTAGCTTTAGAGATTGCCAGGCGGGAAATGACGCTTTTGGAGAACTTGGACTATGCAAAGGGCTACAGTCTGTATATTGGCATTCCCTTTTGTCCCAGCATTTGTCTGTATTGTTCCTTTAGCTCCTCGCCCATTTCCCGTTGGAAGGAGCAGGTGGGCGACTATCTGCAGGCTCTGAAAAAGGAGATGGCCGCAGTTTCTGCAATGATGGAAGGAATGCCGCTGCATACGGTCTATATAGGCGGCGGGACGCCCACCACATTATCGCCGGAGCAGTTGACGGAGCTTTTGGGCGCGCTAAAGGAATATTTCCCCTGCGATGGGCTTTTTGAATTTACCGTAGAAGCCGGGCGGCCGGACAGCATTACACGGGAGAAGCTGCAGGCCCTGCGGCAGTTCCCGGTGAGCCGAATCTCTGTGAATCCCCAGACGATGCACCAGCGTACGCTGGATCTGATCGGCCGCAGGCACACGGTGGAGGATACGAAGAACGCTTTTTCCATGGCCCGTAGGGAAGGTTTTTCCAATATTAATATGGATTTGATCGTAGGTCTTCCGGGAGAGAATAAGGAAATGGTGCGCCAGACTCTGGGGGCAATCAAGGACTTGGCTCCCGATAGCCTAACCGTCCACTCTTTGGCGGTAAAAAGAGCCGCCCGCCTGAATTTGTTCAAGGAACAATATCGGGAAATGGGCATGGAAAACAGCCAGGAAATTATGGACATGGTCATGGATGACGCCCGGGAGATGGATATGCAGCCCTATTATCTGTATCGGCAGAAGAATATGGCCGGGAATTTTGAAAACGTCGGCTATGCCAGGGAGCATAAGGCCGGTCTCTATAATATACTGATGATGGAAGAGCGGCAGCCGATTGTGGCGCTGGGAGCCGGCGGAGCCTCAAAGCTTGTATGCGGGGATGGGCGCGTCGAGCGCGTGGAAAACGTCAAAGATGTAAAAAGCTATATTGCACGGATAGATGAAATGATCAGCAGGAAACGAAAAGGAGTGGCCGCCTGTTTGTCAAAAGGAGGGAGACAAGGTGACGGTGCGTAAGGAGCAGGAAAGTCCTGACCGTATGTTGGAATTCGATCTGTTCAGCGAGCTGAGCCATGGGATGGCTGTGAGCAATCTGGCCTATGACGTGGCGAAGGCTCTGGAAATGGAGCATGAGCAGTGTTATGAGCTGGCGATCGCCGGTATGGTGCACGATATCGGAAAACTGCGGCTGCGGGGGCACATTGAAGGCTCTCGGCATAATCCGCTGGTAGTGGAGGAATTGAAATACGTCCGGATGCATTCTACTTTGAGCTATGAGGAATTGAAGGCGCAGGGGCGTTATTCGGCGTTTGTTCTGGACAGCATTTTGTATCATCATGAGAATTACGACGGAAGCGGTTACCCGGCGAACCTGCGGGGTGAGGAGATTCCCATAGGCGCCAGGATCCTGCGGGTTTGCGATGTATTTTCAGCGTTGACGACGAATCGTCCCTATCGGAAGGCCTTTGAGGCGAATACGGCTATGGAGCTGATGATTGAAGAAGTAAAGAATTACGATATGCGAGTATTTCTGGCGTTTCAGCGGGTGATACACGAGCGGTTTAAAGATGTTTTTTCAAAGGAAAAGGCGACAGAGAGTTTTTTCTGAATGATTTATATATGCAAGAAAGATTTTATATAACAGAATAAGCACTGCAAACGAAGCGGTTTCCGAAGTCCCGTGTGAGGACGTTTTCAGGAAACGTGCTGGAGAAGAAGAGGAAAGAAAATGGCAGAATCAATGGTTGGACTGCGCAGAACCTGCCGCTGCGCAGAAGTGACGAAGGATATGATCGGCAGAGAAGTCACCCTGATGGGATGGGTGCAGAAAAGCCGAAATAAAGGCAGGATCGTTTTTGTGGATCTAAGAGATCGTTCGGGAATTATGCAGTTGATTTTCGAAACTACGGACGTGGGAGAGGAAGGCTTTGAAAAGGCGGGGCGGCTGCGCAGTGAATTTGTCATCGCGGTAGTAGGCCGTGTGGAAAAGCGTTCCGGCGCCGTCAATGAAAATCTGGCTACCGGCGAATTGGAAGTGCGGGCGACGGAGCTTCGGATCTTATCAGAAGCCCAAACGCCTCCATTCCCCGTAGAGGAAAACAGTAAGACAAAGGATGAGGTGCGCCTGAAATACCGGTATCTGGATCTGCGCCGGCCGGATTTGCAGAGAAATCTGATGCTCCGCAGTCAGATCGCCGCGTATACTCGCCGCTTTTTTACAGAGGAAGGCTTTTTGGAGGTGGAAACGCCGATTCTGAATAAAAGTACGCCGGAAGGAGCTAGGGATTATCTGGTGCCCAGCCGCGTGCATCCCGGTTCTTTTTATGCGCTGCCCCAGTCGCCGCAGATCTTTAAGCAGCTTTTGATGTGTTCCGGCTATGACCGGTATATTCAGATTGCCCGCTGCTTCCGGGATGAGGATTTGCGCGCAGACCGCCAACCGGAATTTACGCAGATCGATATGGAGCTGTCCTTTGTGGATGTGGAAGAAGTGATCGATGTCAATGAACGCTTCCTGGCGGGCTTATTTAAGGAAGTATTGGATGTAGAGGTGCCGTTGCCGATTCCCCGGATCACCTGGCAGGAAGCGATGGACCGTTTTGGCTCAGATAAGCCAGATCTGCGCTTTGGTATGGAGCTGGTCGATGTGACGGAAGTGGTTCGAGACTGCGATTTTGCCGTCTTTTCCGGCGCCATAGAGGGCGGCGGCAGTGTGCGTGGAATCAATGCTAAGGGGCAGGGAGCCATGCCCCGGAAAAAGATTGACAAGCTGGTTTCCTTTGCCAAGGATTTCGGGGCAAAAGGATTGGCGTATCTGTCTATTCAGGAAGACGGCAGCCTAAAATCTTCCTTTGGAAAATTTATGAAGGAGGAGGAAATGGCGGCGCTTGTACAGGCGATGGATGGAGAAGCGGGAGACTTATTGCTCTTTGCGGCCGATAAGAATCCGGTCGTTTGGGACGTGCTGGGGAATCTCCGGCTGGAGCTGGCCCGTCAGATGGAACTTCTAAACGGTCAGGAATACCGCTTCGTATGGGTGACAGAATTCCCTCTATTAGAATGGTCCGAAGAGGAAAATCGTTATACGGCCATGCATCATCCCTTTACGATGCTGATGGAGGAGGATTATCCTCTGTTGGATACGGATCCGGGAAAAGTGCGGGCCAAGGCGTACGATATTATCTTAAACGGTACCGAGCTGGGCGGCGGGAGTGTGCGTATTTTCCAGAGCGAGGTGCAGGAAAAGATGTTTGAGGTGCTGGGCTTTACAAAAGAAGCCGCTTACGAGCAGTTTGGCTTTTTACTCAATGCGTTCAAATACGGCGTGCCGCCGCATGCAGGCCTGGCGTATGGCCTGGATCGTCTGGTTATGCTGATGACGGGTGCAGAAAGTATTCGAGAGGTCATCGCATTCCCGAAGATGAAGGACGCTTCCTGTCTGATGTCCGAGGCGCCAAATACAGTCAGTGAGGCGCAATTGGAGGAGCTGGGTATCGCTCTTGTTAGCAAGGATGAGGAAAGGGAATAGAAATAAGAAAAAGAACCGTCTGATCCCAAGAAGGGACAGGCGGTTTTTTGTAGTGCGCCCAGCGAGCGCACGTTCTAACGGGTGAAAGTCCCGAATCCGCCCGGTAGTGGGAAGGATACAGCCAACAGCAAGGGTGTCGTGGGTGACTGCGAA
>CAOJIB010000127.1 GCA_948436455.1 uncultured Blautia sp. | reverse complement strand
AGAGGAAGAATCCGCAACAGCAGGCGGAAGAAGAATTCCGCTGATCCCGGTTATTATTGTCGGCGTAATCTTGTTGCTTTTGGTGTTGCTTCTGGTATTCCTGCTTCTGCGCAGGCGGAAGAAGAAAAAAGCGCTGCTGGAGGCCGAGCTGGCCGCCGCGGCGGAAATGCCGGAGCTTCCACCTCGCGATATCAACCAGGAAATTCTGGATATCCAGAACGACCGAGGCATGGAACTGAAACAAAACGTCCGGGATTTTGCAGAGCAGAATCCGGAGATTTCCGCACAGCTTATTAAGAGTTGGCTGAACGGAGGTGGACAGGATGGAGAATAATAAACTAGCTCCTGAACAAAAAGCGGCTGCCGTTATTGTGTCGTTAGGCGCCGATAAAGCATCGAAGATTTATAAGCATCTCAGTGAGAGCGATATTGAAAAACTGACGATAGAGGTGGCGAAGCTGGGCCATCTGCCGCCGGAGCAGACTGAAGAAGTACTAGATGAATATTACAAGACCTGTCTGACTCAGAAGGTTGTAACAGACGGTGGCATGGAATACGCCAGGAGCGTGCTAGAGAAGGCTTTTGGGGAGGCCACGGCCCAGAGTTTACTGGAAAAGCTCTCCAAGTCTTTGAAGACACGGCCTTTTGAGTTTATTCGCAAGAGCGACGCAAAGCATCTGTTTTCTTTTTTGCAGCATGAAAGACCGCAGACGATCGCCTTGGTGCTCTCCTACGCGGATGCGGATCAGGCGGCGATGATTATCAGCGAGCTTCCCAAGGAGAAGCGGATTAAGGTAGTGGAAAACGTCGCCCGGATGGACAGCGCGTCGCCGGATGCGATAAAAATCGTAGAGGCGACATTAAAGAAGCGATTCGAGAATATACTGACTACAGACTATACGACGATCGGTGGTATCGATTACATTGCGGACGTTATGAATCATATGGACCGCGGAAACGAAAAATATATTTTCGACGAGTTGGGCAAAGAAAACGAGGAATTGGCAGATACCATCCGCAAGAAAATGTTCGTATTCGAAGATATTGTTTCTATGGACAATCGCTCGATTCAGCGGTTTATCCGTGAGTGCGATATCAAGGATATTGTATACGCGCTCAAAGGTTCCGACGAAACGATTCGCGAGCTTGTTTTCGCAAACGTATCTTCTCGTATGGCAGAGAGCATCCAGTCCGACTTGGAGGTTACTGTCAATGTGCGGCTTCGTGATGTGGAAGAGGCACAGCAGAGAATCGTTGGCGTAATCCGGCGTCTGGAAGAAGCGGGCGAGTTGATTATCGTCAAGGGCGGAAAGGATGAGATCATTGTCTAAGGTTGTAAAAGGAAAAGGCAGTTCCGAGGCCATTCAGCCTTACGACTTTTTGTCTGGCTTTCAGATTATCCAGGAGGCAACAGCGGCTGCCGAAGGAGTAGAAGAGGGGGAAGAGGCGTTAGAGTCGGTCCCGGAGATGACTCCGGAGGAAATCCTGGAGCAGGCAAAGGCGAAAGCGGAGGAAATTCTCTCCGACGCTAGGGAGCAGGCGGAAATCCTGCGTACAGAGGCTTTCGAGCAGGGAAAGCAGGAGGGCGCTGAGGAAGGTTATCAGGCGGCCCATGAGGAACAGCGGCAGCTTTTGAAACAGCAGACGAAGAAATTTCAGCAGGATTTCACGGCGGTGCTGCAAAGCGTTTCCGTGGAAAAGGATAAGATTCTGGAAACCTATATTGACGATTTAAAGAAAGTAACGTTGGCGGTAGCAGAGAAGATCATCCAGACGAGCCTGCATTCTAGCGGGGATATTATCAAGCGGATGATCCTGGCAGCTACCGATAAGATGAAGAAGCGGCAGTGGGCGAAAATTTATATTACGAAATGCAACAATGTCGGCGTATCCATGGAAGTGGATGCGGAATTTCTGGAAAGCCTTTCTGCTTTGTCCGATAATATCAAGATTATTACGATGGATAATGGAGAAGAGGGCACCTGTATTATAGAGCTGCCGGATGAGATCGTGGATGCCAGCGTAGGCACCCAGTTGGAAAATATCAAGGACATTCTCAATAACGCCCGGGTCTGAGAAGCGACAGGTAAAGACCCGGAAGCTGTATATAAGCGGTAAGGCATTTGCTTATCGCAATCGAGGAGAAAGACTATGTTTTCAAAGCTTCCGGAAATGATTCAAAATGCGGAAACGGTCAGCTATATAGGGAAAATTGAAAATATTGTGGGAATGGCGATGGAGTCATCTGGCAACCGGGCCAGTATCGGAGATATTGCGATGATTTATAATGAAGAAAAGCATCAGCAGATCCCGGTGGAGGTGGTCGGGTTTAAAGATGACAAAATCCAGTTGATGGCATATGATAATACCAGCGGCGTGGCTGCGGGCAGCTTTGTTCGCAATACCAAGCGTCGCTTAAAGATTCCGGTAGGAGAATTTCTACGAGGAAGAATTATTGACGCCACGGGGAAGCCCATGGACGATTTGGGTGGATTTTCTTCCCAGCGGCATTACTATGTGGAAAATGCTTACATCAATCCTCTGACGCGGCCGCCTATTACAGATTGCCTGGAGTTTGGCGTAAAAGCAATAGACGGCTTAAATACTGTGGGAAAAGGCCAGCGTATCGGCATTTTTGCTGGAAGCGGCGTGGGTAAGAGTACCCTGCTGGGTATGATTGCCCGAAATGTTAAAGCGGATATTAATGTGATCGCCCTGGTAGGCGAGCGAGGCCGTGAGGTACGGGAATTTATTGAGAAAGATCTGGGTCCTGAAGGAATGAAGCGAAGCGTACTAGTCGTGGCCACATCCGATCAGCCGGCGATGCTGCGTATGAAGTGTCCGCTGGTGGCGACTACGATTGCGGAATATTTTAAGGATCAGGGGAAAGATGTCCTTTTGATGATGGATTCCCTAACTCGTTTTGCTATGGCTCAGAGAGAAATTGGGCTTGCGATCGGAGAGCCGCCGGTTGCAAGAGGCTACACTCCTTCGATTTATGCGGAATTCCCTAAGCTTTTAGAGCGCAGCGGGAAATTCGAGAAGGGTTCTATTACAGGGATTTATACAGTGCTGGTAGAAGGCGACGATACGAACGAGCCGATTGCGGATACTGTCCGGGGTATTTTGGACGGCCATATTGTGCTCAGCCGGAAGCTGGCCAATGAAAATCACTTTCCAGCCATCGACGTCAATGCCAGCATTTCCCGTCTGATGGTCAATATCGTTGATCCTGAGCATCGGGAGCTGGCAGCGAAGATGCGGGATATTTTGAGTGTTTATTCCAAGAACGAGGATTTGATTTCCATCGGCGCATATAAGGCGGGAACGAATCCCCGGCTGGACTATGCGATTTCCAAGATTGATCAAGTTAATGAATTCTTGATGCAAAAAATCGAGGCCAGCTTTTCCTATGAAGAGGTCGTTCAGACTATGCGGCAGATTTTACAATAAATATAGGAAAGAGCGATGGCGACGGGGGGTATGCATGAAGAAATTCTTTTTCTCACTAGATACAGTACTCAATTATAAAGAGCAGGTACTGGATAATTTAAAGGGCGAGCACGCCAGAGCGATCGCCCGGGTGCGGCAGTGCGAACGGGAAATTCAGGAATTGGAAAAGACCCACGAAGACTGTGTGGCAGAATTTGAAATGCGCAAGGTGCAGGGAATGTCCATTGCAGATATGCGCGGCTATGAAAATTATTTGGAAGCGCTGGGATTGCAAATCCGCCGGAAGCAGGAACAGCTTGTTAAGTTACAGGAAGAAGAGGAAAAGAAAAGAGAGCAAGTAGTGGAGGCGAAGAAAGAAACTTCTTCCATTACAAAGCTTAAGGAAAAGAAAAAGGCGGAATACGACAAAATGGTACAGAAGCAGGAGGAGCTTTTTATAGAAGAATTTGTATCCAATAAAAGAGCAGCAGCCGCCCGCGCAGGTGGTTCTTGACGGAATCTTATTTCTAAATAAAGGCCTTCGCTTTTTTGCGTTAATGATTGTTAAGTTGCATTTTTTCTGCTATAATGAAAAATGATGCGTTATTTGCCTTGGATTTGATAGAAATTATAGAGGTATTTTCAATACCATGATGACTAAAGGGTACGACTGCCATGCAGTTTACCATAGAATCTCAAAATAAGAAAGGAGGAGATATTTAGATGACACGCGTGCAGATGGAACGCACACAAAGCAGCGTTGCGGCCAATGTCGGGGCAAGGAGAGCGCAGTCCGGTGAGTTGTCGGATGAATTTCGGAGGATTTTAAGGGATAAGCCGGAAAGTTCGAAAAAGTCGACGGAGGATACGAAAGCTGAAAAAGAAGATGCGTCCCGGGAAGAAGACGCGCCCGTCAAAGAGACGAAAGAATCCGCGAAGCCGGAAGAAATGCTTTATACCTTTGGCGTGGATCAGCTTGCCAGAGAAATGCAGACTCCCTTATTTATGGAGGAGCAAGTCGAAATGAGCGTAGTGACGTCGGTCATACCGGAAGTAGATCTTGCAGCCGTGCAGCCAGCAGCGGAGGAAATCCCGCAGCTTGCCAAGGAAGGCGAAGGCCTGCCAGTGGAAACGCTGCTAAGTGGCCAGGAGACGCAGGTGCAATTGGCGGATGCTGGGACAGTGCAGACAAAGGTACAGCCAGAAGTTGTTCTTATGACAGAGGAAAGGCCGGCCCAGGAGACGGTTGATATTCCAAAGGACCTGACAGAAATAGCGACAGTTGTCCAAGACACTCAGGCGGTACAGGGATCCGCCGTCCAGCAGATGGTAAAGTCTGAAGGGCAGACAGAGAAGAAAGAGGATGGCCGGGACGAAGAAGAGCAGAACCCGCAGGCTGCGCTGGCGGGCGTAAATCCCCAAAGAAGTTATACAAACGTACATAGGACTTCTTATGAAGGAACTCAGGAAGTGGTGCATGCGGCTACGCCGGAGGAATTCGCGGAAGGACTTCCCAAATCCCTGATCTCCAATATTACCCAGGGAAAAAATGAATTCGAGATCCTCTTAGAGCCAGCTAATCTGGGAAGGATTGCCGTCAAGGTATTGTACGAGGAAGGCCAGACCACAATTTCGATCCTATGTTCCGAGAGAAGGACGATGGCTATGCTTGGGCAGAAAGCCGGAGAAATCGGCGCGGTGATGGAGCAGCGTCTGGGAGACACTACGACGGTAGTCGTAGAGGAACGTCCTACCGAGGATTATCAAGAAGGACGCGGCAACAATCAGGCCGGACGGGAATCCGAGCAGGAGCGGCAGCGGGAAGAACAGCAGAAGGCAAAGCCTGAAGACAGCAGTCATTTCTTACAGAGACTTCGTCTGGGACTGGAAGAATAAGACATAACGAAAGGAACAGAAAAATGGCAGTAAATCAAGTAGAAGGAAACAGTAGCGTTTACAATCAGTATTTGCAGACGCAGACAGACGCCGTATCGACGAACGGTACCTTATCCATGGACGATTTCTGGCAGCTTCTGGCCGCGGAGCTTCGCTACCAGGATATGACAAATCCCATGAGCAACAGCGAGATGATGGCGGAAATGACCCAGATGTCCACGATGTCCACGATGAACAGCGTATCGACGGCGATCGCGAATTTCGCTACTGTGACGAATAATCTTTCGCAGACGATTCTTACCCAGTATTCCACGGGAATGATCGGCCGGGAAGTGACTGTAGCGATAACAGATGATGATGGAAATGTCACGGATAAGCACAAAGGCGTGGTGACAGGCGTAGATCTTACCAGCAGCCAGTACGTGTATATCGACGGAGAAAAGTATGAATTGTCCCAGATCATGTCTGTAGGCGAGATTCCTGAGGAGAAAAAGGACGACACTTCCGGAAATAACGGAGAACAGACGGAGAATGGGGAGAATAAGGAAGACACCTCTGTAGAAGCATAAAAGAGGCGTTGAAAAAAGGGGGAAGCGTAATGAGTCGGATTCAGAGAATTACTACCGACGCCAATACCCTGAAGCTGCAGCATGCGGCCGTAGAAACAACCCCGAAGACGAATTTTGGAAAACTCCTTCAAAAGGAAATCAGCAGGGAGGCCGGGAATGTCCAGTTTTCTAAGCACGCCGCCCAGCGGGTGCAGGAGCGGGGCATTGACATGAATGAAAACCTGCTTCAGGATTTAAATCAGGCGGTCCTAAAGGCCAGAGCCAAGGGCGCCAGAGATGTGGTGGTAATCGGCAGCCAGGAGGCTTTTATTGTGAATATTCCCAATAATGTCGTAATTACTACCATGAATGAATCAGAAATGAAAAATAATATTTTCACAAATATTGACAGCGCTGTCTTAATGTAGCCGGACCATAAAGGAGGCTTTGCATCTGTGCGAATGGCAGATGCCCGACAGCAAAGAGAAAAGAAGTAAGAAAGGAAGTAAAGAATTATGGTCAGATCAATGATCGCAGGTATCGCAGGCCTGCGTACCCATCAGTCAAAGCTGGACACCATCGGTAATAATATCGCAAACGTAAATACCTGGGGGTATAAGACCGCTAGCTTTAACTTCAAGGATTCCATGTACGTAACTTCGATTCAGGGTAAATCAGGAAGTATTCTCACCGGAGCTTCCGGTGGCATGAACCCCTCTCAGGTGGGCTACGGTACAGTGACCAGCTCCATCAGCACCACCTTCGAGCCGGGCGCGCCGTCTCCTTCCAGTAATAGTATGGACTGCATGATCGACG
>CAOJIB010000126.1 GCA_948436455.1 uncultured Blautia sp. | reverse complement strand
CTATGGAATGTGTGACGAAACCTTTTCCATCAATTATACAGCCTCCATCCCGATGGGCGTTGACCGAGGCTGGTTTATGTTTTACGTAACGTTGCTGAACCATTTTTACTGGTTTTTCGGCGCGACGCTGGGCGGTATTTTTGGCTCGCTGATCCACTTCAATACAGAAGGGCTAGACTTTGTCATGACGGCCATGTTCGTCGTCATTTTTCTGGAGCAATGGCTAAAAGAAACAAATCATGCAAGCGCCCTTGCGGGGCTTGGAATATCTGCCATCTGTTTGCTTATTTTTGGCGCGGAAAATTTTATGATTCCATCCATGCTCGGAATTTTGGGAATCTTAACACTGCTTAGAAAGCCGTTGGAGAAGGGAGGGATTAGATAATGGCCATGTCGTTTACCGAACAGATTCTAACGATTGGGATCGTGATTCTGGGAACCATGCTGACCAGATTCCTGCCCTTTTTGCTGTTCCCGGCGGAAAAACCAACGCCGAAATACATACAATACCTGGGCAAAGTACTTCCTGCAGCCGTCTTTGGCTTGTTAGTAATCTACTGCTTTAAAAACGTCGGCTTCCTTACCGGCAGTCACGGAATACCGGAGCTTCTCGCTACGGCCTTGGTCATCTGCCTGCATGTTTGGAAGCGGCAGATGCTACTTTCCATTGCCGGCGGAACAATCTGCTATATGCTGCTGGTGCAGTTTATATTTTAAAGAAATACGCTTTTAATATATGTAAAAAATCCCCCTCAAAGATCCTTTTTTCCGCAGGCGCGGTTGTCTTTGCGGGGAATATTCAATGCCTATAAATATAATAACGAAAATCAGGCTTCGATCTCGCGGATCAGATTCACCATCTCAATGGCGCCCAGCGCGCAGTCGTAACCTTTATTCCCGGCCTTGGTGCCGGCGCGCTCGATGGCCTGCTCGATATTTTCCGTAGTCAGCACGCCAAACATCACCGGGATTTCGCTGGCCAAGGCCACGGCGGCAATCCCCTTGGAAACCTCGCTGCAAACGTAATCGTAATGGCTGGTACTGCCCCGGATCACAGCGCCCAAACAAATAACCGCGTCGTACTTGCCGCTCTTGGCCATTTTTGACGCGATTAGCGGAATCTCAAAAGCACCGGGCACCCAGGCTACGTGGATATCTTCCTCCTTTACATCATGGCGCAGCAGGCCGTCCATCGCACCGCTAAGCAGCTTTGAGGAAATAAATTCGTTAAAACGGGCTACGACGATTCCCACCCGCATGTTCTCCGTTACCAGTTTCCCTTCAAATGTTCTCATCGGTTTTCCTTCCTTTCCTGATAATTTAATATATGTCCCATCTTCCTTTGTTTTGTCATTAGATAAAACAGATCGTGCGCCGTTGCGTCCATCTGCAGCGGCACGCGCTGGGTGATTTCCAGTCCAAATTCCGAGATCTGGTATACTTTATCCGGGTTGTTCGTCAGCAGATGCAGCGTCTTCACACCCAGATCCCGAAGGATTTGCGCACCGATATAATACTCCCGCTCATCCGCCGCAAACCCCAGTGCCAGATTCGCCTCCAGCGTGTCCATCCCCTGCTCCTGCAGCTCGTAGGCCCGCAGCTTATTAATCAAGCCGATGCCCCGGCCTTCCTGACGCATATATAAAAGGATCCCCCGACCTTCCCTCTCAATCTGAGTCATCGCCGCTGCAAACTGCTGACCGCAATCACAACGCAGCGAGCCGAAGGTATCGCCGGTTAAACATTCCGAATGCACGCGACAAAGCACGTCTTTCCCGTCACCGATCTCCCCTTTTACCAACGCCACATGGTGCTCGCCGTTCAATTGGTTGACGTAACCGTAGGCTTTGAATTCTCCGTATTTTGTAGGCATTTTCGTCACGGCTTTGCAGTCTACCAGCACGTCGTGCTGCTTCCGATACATCTGTAAATCCCGAATCGTGATGAATTTCAGATTCCATTTTTTCGCCACCTCAATCAGCTCCGGCGTGCGCATCATCGTACCGTCGTCTTTCATGATCTCGCAGCAAAGACCGCATTCCTTTAAGCCCGCCAGACGCAACAGATCCACCGTGGCTTCCGTATGGCCATTTCGCTCCAGAACGCCGTTCTTTTTCGCCAATAGCGGAAACATATGCCCCGGCCGCCGGAAATCCTCCGGACGAATGCCTTCCTCCACGCATTTCATAGCTGTTATGGAACGTTCTGCAGCGGAAATACCGGTGGTCGTAGAGATGTGATCAATGGAAACTGTAAACGCCGTTTCGTGGTTGTCCGTATTGCAACTTACCATCTGGGGAACCTGCAATTTTTTCACGTATTCCTCCGACATGGGCATACAGATCAGGCCCTTTCCGTGGGTCGCCATAAAATTCACATTTTCTGTAGTGGCGAACTGCGCCGCACAGATAAAATCGCCCTCGTTTTCCCGATCGGGATCGTCCGTTACCAGGATCAGCCGGCCCTGGCGCAGATCCTCCAAAGCCTCTTCTATTGTATTAAATTGAAACATGCCGTCTCCTTTCCATTTGTATGATACCGGGGTCAAAAGGTCATGCTTTTCATGCTCGCATGAAAAAGTATGACTTTGGGACCCGTAAAAACATGAGAAAGTAGCCCGATTCGGGCGAATTTCGAATGCTTTTAGGATTGTGGGAGTACAAAGTGCGAAACAATCCGTAGTATCATAGGGTCAAAATACCTTTTGACCCCAGCATCATTTATACCCTTTTAAGAAAATCCGTAGCGGGTCAGAAATTCCTCTGTCAGACCGCTGGAAGCCGCTTTTGCCTCTCCCGGTTGCAGCAGCTTTTCCACATATTTCCCGACGATATCCGTTTCCAGATTTACAGTATCCCCGACTCGTCGCTCGGACAAAACGGTTACCGTCGCAGTATGGGGAATGACGGAAACAGAAAAGCTCTCCGTCGATACCTCCGCCACTGTCAGACTGATCCCATCGATCGCCACGGAACCTTTTTCCACAATATAACGCATCACGGACGACGCTGCCTGCACAGTATACCACACGGCGGTATCGTCCTTTTGAATCCGGATAATCTGGCCTACGCCGTCCACATGGCCGGCCACCATATGTCCGCCGAACCGACCGTTGGCAGACATGGCTCGCTCCAGATTCACATGGCTACCGCTCCTTAAATGAGCCAGCGACGAGCGATTTAAAGTTTCATGCATCACGTCTGCCGCAAAGCCATCGGAATGGAAAGAAATAACGGTCAGACAGACGCCGTTGACGGCAATGCTATCGCCGATCTTTAAACCCTCCAAAACTGTCCGGGCCTCTATATGCAACACCGCCGAATGCCGTCCTTTCTGAATCTGCCGTACCGTTCCTATTTCCTCAATAATTCCCGTGAACATGGCCAACCACCTCACTTTCAATCATAAAGTCCTTGCCTAGCTGCACAACGGTACTATTTTGCAGCAAAAGCGCATCGGCTAACGCCGCAAAGCCTTCGCCACCCACCGGGCTTTTTGCTTCCCGGCCGCCGATCAGCTTCGGCGCAATATACGCCTGGACCCTTTGGACAATGCCGCTTTTTACCGCAGACCAGTTCAGTGTGCCGCCTCCTTCCAGCAATACACTGTCAATCCCTTCTTCGCCCAGCATTTTCATCAGCCGCGGCAGATCCACCTGGCCGTCTGCACCCTTAACCGTCCATACCCGGCAACCGGCCTCCTGGTATGGACGATATCTTTCCTCGTCAGCACAGGTCGCCAAAATCGTAGAAATCTCCTTTGCCGTCTGCACCAATCGGGACGTAAGCGGTGTACGCAGGCGGCTGTCGCAAATGATGCGCACCGGATTTCGTCCGCCTTCCATCCGGCAGGTCAAAAGGGGATCGTCCGCCAGCACTGTCCCCACGCCCGCCAGAATGCCGCTTAAGCGATGCCGCTGCCAATGCACATGCGCCCGGGCTTCCTCTCCAGTAATCCACTGGGAATCCCCTGTGCTGGTGGCGATTTTTCCATCGATCGTCATGGCGTATTTCATAACGACAAAGGGCCTCTTCGTCTGAATATAATGAAAAAATATTTCATTTAGACGATCGCATGATTCCTCCAAAACTCCCTCCGTCACCGCGACGCCGTTTTTCTTTAAAAATTCAATTCCTTTACCAGCTACTTGCGGATTCGGGTCGCCGGAGCCAACCACCACCCGTGAAATTCCAGCCTCTAAAACAGCGTCCACACAGGGAGGCTGTTTGCCATGGTGGCAGCAAGGTTCCAGCGTTACGTATAACGTAGCTCCCTTAGGCGACTCCGTACAGGAGGCCAGGGCATTTCTTTCCGCATGCAGTTCGCCATAGCGCTTGTGATACCCCTGCCCGATGATTCGTCCATCCTTTACAATGACAGCGCCCACCATCGGATTGGGCGACACGAAACCGCAGCCTTTTTTGGCGAGCTCGATCGCCAGCGCCATATATTCTCGATCTTCCATCGTTACTTCCTCCAAATATCGCCGCAGATCATAGCCGAAAAAAGCCCTGGAATACCATTCCAGAGCATCGATTCTACAGACAGGGATCTCCTGCCTTCTTCATCTTCTTCCATCCAGACTGTACTGTCGGCTTCGGAATTGCACCGAATCATACCAAAGCTTCTACCCGCTATTCTTTTCTGCCTACGGATCTTTGAAACTTTCTGCGGCTCGTGGGCTATACCACCGGTAGGGACTTGCACCCTGCCCTGAAGATTTTTTTGATTTTATCCTATAATAATCTTTACCGTTTATCAGGATATAATTATTATATACCGTTCCCTTCTATTATACAAGCCCTTTTGATTATTTTCGTACAATTCCTCCTTTTCCCATTGACAAATATGCACGGCGGCAACACTACGGCAATAGGAAATCATCGCGGCATCTTCTCATCGCATATGCCGGCAATGATTTCCCAAGCTGAACTCCCCGCTATTTCTTGACAATTCTCAAAGGTCACTTCCATCTTTGAACAATCTTGGAGAAAATTTCGTTAGAATACTGTCATTTTACATGCCGTTTGCTTTATTTTAGTTTCCCATAATCTGCATCGCTGACCGGCTCCAGCCATTCGTTGGAAGCATCCCTCCCTGGGATATCGAATGCTAAATGGGAGAACCAGCTATCCGGCGCGGCGCCGTGCCAGTGCTTCGCCCCTTCAGGAATCACAACGACCATACCCGGCATTATTTCCACCGCTTCTTTACCCCATTCCTGGTAATATCCTCTGCCTCCAACGCAAATCAGCACCTGTCCGCCACCAGCAGCCGCGTGATGAATGTGCCAATTGTTCCGACATGCCGGCTCAAAAGTTACATTCGCAATAAAGAATTCCCGACCGGAAACCGGCGCCAAATAACTCTGTCCAACAAAATACTGCGCATAAGCGTCATTAGGCTGGCCAATGGGAAACAACATAGAATTTTCATGGGCCATCCTTGCATCCTCCTCCAACGCATCTTCCGCCCATACCTCCGTCGCCATACGAAACGCCGCCCACGCCTTCGGCCATCCGGCATAAAAAGCGGCGTGCGTGAGAATTTCGGCGATTTCTGTTTTCGTAATGCCGTTATTTTTCGCGCTCATCAGATGAAATTTAAAGGAAGAATCTGTAAGTCCCTGCGCCATCAGGGCCACCACGGTCACAAGGGAACGGTCGCGAAGGGAAAGCTTATCTTCCCGACTCCATACCTCGCCAAACAACACGTCGTCGTTAAGCTGTGCGAATTTCGGCGCGAAATTCCCTAAAGAATCTCTGCCTGCCGTCTGCTTTACTGCCATTTTTTATTACCTCCCACATTCTATTTTTTACTCTTTGCGTATAGTATAATTCTTTATTTCACATATGACAAATACTTAAATTACATAGATCTTCATAGAAAAAAGGCATATCCCGCGATACACAGCCGCACCGAGCAGCATTCTGGAAAAAATATTGAATTATAAAATAGATGTTTTTTTTAAGCTATGATACAATGAAGCTAATCATTTAATAATCCCCCCAAATTCCGACTACAATTTTCTATTCTATTTAAATATAGTTTTCAGGCTACCAGCGAATTAAGGAAAAATCAAAAAGTGTGAGGTTCGATCCATGAATAAGAAAATACAGGAAGGAGTAATTTATGACAAAATTTGAAGAACTGCAAAATATTATCGCGCGTCTGCGCGCCCCCGACGGCTGTCCATGGGACAGGGAGCAAACCCATTTTAGCCTGAAAGCGACCTGCATGGAAGAGGCCGCCGAGGTCCTTTGCGGCATCAACATCCTAAAGGATACCGGCGATCCGGATAACCTAATCGAAGAGCTTGGCGATCTGCTTTTGCAGGTAGTGATGCATGCGCAGATTGCAGAAGAAAATGGCTTATTCACAATGGATGATATAATTCAGGGAATCAGTGAAAAGATGATCCGACGGCATCCTCACGTTTTTGGCGAGGAAACAGTATCAAATTCTGAAGAAGTGCTAGATAAATGGGGCGATATTAAGAAAAAAGAAAAGGCCGGAAAAGAATGGACAGAGAGCTATCTTTCGGACGCTTTCGAAGAAGCGAAAGCATTGATCGATGTGGCCAAAAAGAGAAAAGGATTTGAATAGAGGCAGAGGCAAATCATGACCACCTGCTATGCGCAACATCTGTTGTGATTGTTGTGATAAAGTAAAGTTGTAACAGGAGTAGCTAATAAGATATA
>CAOJIB010000125.1 GCA_948436455.1 uncultured Blautia sp. | reverse complement strand
GCCATATAATCTACCATTTTTACCAGCGCCCGGTTCATACCTCTAGCCTGATCCAACTGGCAGATCGTCCCCTCCGGCGTAGAACCCATGACTGGCTTGATCTTTAACGCGGAAGCCACCAATGCCTTTACCGTACTAAGCCGCCCGTTCTTCCGCAAGGTTTCCAAATTATCCAATACAAAATACGTATGCATTGCCTCAATATATGCTTCCGTTTCCTCTATCACCTTTTCAAAAGACATCCCCGCGCTTGCGCATTCATCGATCTTCTGTGCCGTCAGCGTTTCTCCCACCGACGCCGAACAGGAATTAAATACATAGATTTTCTTATCTGGATACTTTTCCAGGAACAATTCCTGTCCCAGCTTGGCGCTATTGTAAGAACCGCTCAACTCCGACGACAGCGTTACCACATAGATTTCCTGCGCGTCGCACTGATACGCCTCCATATATTTTTCCGGAGAAGGACAGGCTGATTTCGGACACTGCGGGCAGGCGGCGACCTTCGCCAGAAATTCCGGCTGACAAAAAGTCTCGTCATCTATGATCTCCTCGTCTCCCACCATCAACGACAAGGGGACGGAAATAAATCGACCGCTTTCTTTCCATTCATCTTTTAATTCACCACAACTGTCCACTACGATTCTGTATCTCATAACTGATTATATCGTCCTCTCTGCTATAATATGTAGTTTTAAATACCACATATATAGTACCATATGTGGACGCCCTTGAAAAGGGTTTTTTTCCCTTTCTGTTGAATCTTTCCGTTTTAATCATTATAATAGACTCACAGACAAAAAATATCGCTCAGGAGAATCCCATGCTCGCATTAAAAATTACCAATATCAAAGACTTTATGACAAAATTGTTACTCGGCACATCCTTCGACGCTTTATGGGTAACGGAAACCTCCATCACCACTTTTTGCACCTTTTCCATTGACGGCGTCCTGCATCCGGAATTTTATGATACGGATCAGCAGGAAGCCCTCCGCGCTTCCCACAGGAAGCAGATTTTCTGGAAGGAAATCCGCCCTCTTTGCTTCTCCATGATTAAGGGCCGGCAGACTCCTTTGCATTTAAAAATAGTCTTTTCGCTTCCTACAGCCGTTATAGAGCGTCTGCTGGAAAATACCGGCCTTTCTATCCCCTCGGAAAATATCGCCGGCCTATTTCTAAATTTCCAGTATAACGGCAGCCAACTCCTATGTACTACCGGCCTTTCCCTGCGCATCTTTACCATGGACAAAACGCTGGAGCATCTCTGGGATCGCTCTGTCCTGACTTTTTTTAAAAAGCAGGAAATTTCTTTTGAACAGGCGTAATCCGCCGGCTCACTGCCGCGTCAGATTTCGTACCCATCGATAGCTATTCCCGTAAATCCCTGCGGAAATACATTTCAGATATTGATCTGCATTCAGCACCAGCAATACCAGTAAAGGCGAAGCGTGCCAATAAAAAGCGCTGGCAAAGGACAAAGGAATCACCAGGCCCCAGATAACGATCAGATCTATAATCAGCACAAAGCGCGGATTCCCGCCGCCGCTGATAATCCCGGTATTCATACACATCTGGTACGACATCGTCACCAGCACCGTCGATTCCAGAAGCAAAAAGGCATTGGCCAGACTTTCCGTTTCCGGTGCCAGCACGTACAGGCTCAAAAGCGGTATACGGACAAGGAATAAAATCGCGCCGAGCGCCAGGCCAATCCCTACAAAAAGCACCTGGAAAGTCCTGGTATACTCCCGAATCTTTTTCATATCTCCGCTGCCTACGACCTTCCCAGTCAGAACCGCCGCCGCTGAGGACGCGCCTACAGCCGTCACCTTCAGAAATAGGAAGGCCGTAGAAGAAATGGAATGGGCTGCGATGGCATTGGACGACATATGGCCAAGGATGACCGTCTGTAGCGCCGTATTACAGCCCCACAAAAAGCTGGTCACTACTACCGGCAGACTGACGCGCAGATAATCATAGAATAACGTTCGATCAAACTGGAATAAATGACGAATACGCCACTGTAAATTACAATCCTTATAGAAAACATATACGCTGACGATGATGCACTCTACGATGCGCGCCGTCAGCGTACCGATCGCCGCGCCCCTAACGCCCAGCTCCGGAAAACCGAACCGCCCCTGGATTAGAACAAAATTGATCGAACAGTTGATAATAAGCGCCGCTACCGACACATACAAAGCGATCTTCACATTTTCTACCGTTCGCATACCGCCCAAAAGGATCGTCGTCACCGCGAAAAACAGATACCCGAACCGGACGATGGCCAGATACGATACGCCCTGGCCGACGATCGCCTCATCATTGGTAAAAATCCCCACCGCCCCATGCGGAAATACGCTGACTAGAATAAAGAGCAGGCCTGCGATTCCAATGGCCGCCCAAAAGGCAATGGTCATCAGCCGGCGGATCGGCTTTGTCTTGTGCTGCCCCCAGTATTGACTAGCCAGCACAATCATCCCATTGCTGATCCCGTAGACGAGCTGCTGCAGGATAAACTGGATCTGATTCACCGCCGCCACGCCGGACAGCGCCGTTTCTGAATAGCCGCCCAGCATCACGTTATCCGCCAGATTTACACTGAGGACAACCGCCTGCTGCAGCATCAGCGCAACGGTCAGTTTAAAAAAGGACCGATAAAAATCTTTCTCTTTTGTCATAAACATTGCAGTTTTTCCCCTTTCGAATCTAACTATCTTTGTATGTGGGACACCTGACATCGGCAAGCTTTTTCGCATATTCCGACATAGAAAATGTCTGCGGCAGGCCCGCTTTCCCATGCGGCCTGCCGGATATCGCAGAATCTTTTACAAATATGTCTTCTGTTACCTGGTAAATAAAAGGAAATCCGCACAGGGTCTTTCCGTACCGCCGGCCGGCTTATTGAGCACTTTTCCGTTAAAATACAGCGTAGAAGAACCGCCACCATCCAGATTATAGGCATATTGACAGCCAAAAGACTGAAAAATATCTACCATTTCCCAATGGTTCAGGCCACTGTAACCATTATCTGTGACCAGCAGCAAATAATCGTTCTTTTTTATCATACCCACGGCCGTCCGCGGATACTGCTTATTCGTTTCTGCAATCGCAGGCTGCGCCTTTCCATTATTAATCAACACCGGCCCGAAATTATATGTATCCTTCACACCCATCTGCAGCAGAGACGAACCCCATAGGCCTACCGGCGGCGTAAACATCGTTCCATCGTTTTTTACTGCAAATACCGTATAACTGGTGGCGTAATTCCCGTAAATCACGCCGTTTTTGATGCACATTCCCAAAGGCGACGGCTTCCCGGAGCTATAGTCAAAGGCGCTGCCGTTTACGCCGATTACACCGCCGTTGGCTGCCACGGCGCTGGAGGTCGTCTGTCTGGCCCCGCCATACGTACCGTAAGACAGCGCGGATTTTAGCTGGCTGGCGTTGGCTGTACGCACGCGGGCCAGCCAGTAAGGATGGCCGTTTTTCTGCGCCTTTTTCACTTCTACCTGAAGCGTGGGGCTGCTGTAAATCATCTCCGTCCCACTGCTGTTCTGCCAGTTTTGGGAAACCATCGCCCCATCCGCGCCCACGTAGTAATTGCCTATCCAGGTATTGGCGGCCATCGCGCCGCTGGAATAAAAATAATATTTCTTTCCTCCAATGCTACACCAGCCGGTGACCATTTTCCCATATTTTCCCAAATAGTACCAGGTCCCATTCAATTGCAGCCATTGGCTGCGAAGCTGCGCACCGCTGCCGCCCACATAGTACCAGCCGGACTGATACTTGATCCATTGGGAAACGGCCATATTTCCATTCGTATGGAAATAATATTTTTTCCCTCCGATCGTATGCCAGCCGGTATACATAGCGCCGTTAGAACCGAGATAATACCAAACGTTTTTCTCCTTTAGCCAGCCTATTTGCATCACGCCGTTTTTGTTAAAGTGATACCACTTTCCATAAATATACTTCCAGCCGTTGCGGATCATTGCACCGCTGCTGTCGAAATAATACCATTTTTTTGAACGGCTATTCTGAAACCAGCCAGTTACCATCCTGCCATTAGGCAGGCAGTAATAAATCTTTCCCTTATCCTTAATCTGCCCAGACTGCAGCCTTCCCTGCGCCGAATAGTAATACCAATATCCGCCGATCTTCTTCCAGCCCGTCGTCTTTGACTTTATGCTCACCGCCGCCTTGGACGCCGGCGCATTGACGGCTCCCTGCACAGTCTGCGCATTTCCCGCCGCAAACAGAAGAAGAAACAAAAGCAAAAACAGTGTTCCTTTCTTTTTCATGTATACCTCCTCTTTCTACTAAAAGACCCGGCACTTGACATTCCGCCGAAAATCCGCTACTGTTGTAAATGACTTTTCAAGGACATTTACGCCACAGTTTCGGAGGATTGTTATGAATATTGAAAATGCAGTAATCCTGGCAGCAGGCCTTTCCAGCCGTTTGCTGCCGCTCTCCTTAGCCTGTCCCAAAGCCCTTCTCCCGGTCAAAGGAGAGGTTCTGATTGAACGACAGATTCGCCAGCTACTAGAAGCCGGCATCTCCGAGGTTTATGTAGTTACCGGCTATATGGCCGAGCATTTTGACTATCTAAAAGAGAAATTCCCGGTGCGTTTAGTGTACAATCCAGAATACCAACGCCGGAACAATCATTCCAGTATCTATGCTGTCCGGGAATTCCTTGGAAACAGCTACATCTGCTCTGGAGATAACTATTTCCCCCGAAATCCTTTTACCGCCACAGCCCCCGCACCTTTTTATTCTTCCCTGTATGCCAAAGGGCCGACCTCGGAATGGTGCCTGACTCTGGATAAGGATCGAAGAATCACACATGTAGAAATCGGCGGCGCCAATGCCTGGTATATGCTAGGGCACGTCTGCTGGGACGAGACGTTTACCAAAACCTTTCTATCGATCCTGGAAAAAGAATATAACCTGCCCCGTACCAGCCCGCTGCTGTGGGAGCAAATCTATATGGAACACCTCGACCGGCTACTTCTGTACAGCAAGCCCTACCAGCCAGGAGAAATCCTGGAATTCGACACGCTGGCCGATCTGCAGGCATATGATCCCTTCTACGCCGAAAAAAGCGAAAAAGAACTGCTGGAGTTTTTCCAGAAACAACTTCCCCTATAAGCACGGGAACAAAGCAACCGCCCAAAAAGAGAAGCGGCTACAGCCCTATTCTCCTTTTGGACGGTTCTTTATTCCCCTAAGCCGCTTTCAATCGCTTTCACCAAGGCTTCCAGGGCTTGTTCCTCATCCACGCCCTCGCAAATCAATTCAATCTCTTCGCCGCATTTCACACAGGCGCCCAGAACGCTCAGCACACTTTTTGCATTGGCCGTTCCGTCTTTATACCGGAACGTAAGCAGTGATTTGTACTTGATCGCCTCTTTACAAAGGTTCCCTGCCGGCCGCAAATGAAGGCCCGTAGGGTTCTTTACTGTCACTTTCCGACTAATCATATGCTACTCCCCGTTATTCTTTCTCTGCATTCGATGCATCTGTAATTTCTGATATTTTCACTGTAACCTTCACATCCGCCACTGTCTCATAACCCATGGGAAGAGTTACGTTGACCGGTATCTCATAACTCCCTTCCGTCCTTCCCACCAGGTCAATGGACAAATTGATCATAGCCTCCGTCAAATCCTCCAGCGGCGCCTGGCTGCCCCGCACCCGGATCGTCACTTTCTCCGTCTCACAGACCGCTTCCATACCGGACGGCACGTTTTGCACCACGATATCTTTCGTCGGAATCTGATATTCCCGGCTTTGCAGCGGAAGGATATTGGCCCGGACAATCACTGTATCGCTGCTGCCCGTCGTCAGCTTTAAGCCTTCCGGCAGCAGTTTGGCGATATTCACTCTCGTCTCAAAATCCTCCCCGGCGCCCGACACGTCAATTTCCGACGCCGGAATTTCTATCTTATTCCCATTTTCGGCCAACTGCCGCAACGCCTCGTCGGTTCCCGCCACCTTCAATGCAGAAGGCGTGGATAAAAGATGATCCACTCTATATCCGGAAGCCGGCGTACCCACATAAGAAACGACGAGTTCTACATTTTCCCGCACTTTCCACAGACTGACAGCCACGTCTACCGTCGGCTCGGCAATATCGAATTTCAGATAGCGCACTTGGCCGCTGTAAAGCTCATCCTGGTTCTTATCATAAATCTTCAGCTCCGCTTTTTTGGTCGTATCCCGAACAAGTCCAGTCACATCCACTTTCGCCACCACCCGATCAATCTTTTGGATCAACGATTGGGGACCGGTAATTTCAATTTTCTCAGGTATCGACTGCACTTCTCCAATCTCATAGCCCGTACCCGGCTGAGAGCTTCCCGCGTCTACGGAAATAATAAATTCCTGAGACATCATTTCTTCTAACGTGATCGACATATTCCTGGGCACCGCCTGAATATCTCCCTGGCTGATTCCCGCACAGCTTACAGATATGGGCACCATCACCGGATTCGTATTCAAGGAGATCATCTGCTTTAGATCCGCCGTCGCCACAATGTCCCCCACCGTCAGCCTCTCCACAGTTTTTCTTTTACCGGTAACGCTTACGGTGATCGTACTTTCCGACTCCTCGATCAAACACATTTTCCCGCCGCTTTCAATATATGCCTCATTGAAAACGTGCAAAGGCACATCGGATATGTACCGGGTAATAATGGGATTGTCCACATTCACCACAAGGAGCCAAACCAAGAT
>CAOJIB010000124.1 GCA_948436455.1 uncultured Blautia sp. | reverse complement strand
CCTACACGACGCTCTTCCGATCTTCACATGCTGTCGACGGGAGCGTTTAACGCTCTCTTAAAGACGTTGGAGGAACCTCCTTCTTATGTGATCTTTATTTTGGCGACTACAGAAGCCCATAAGATTCCGATTACGATCCTCTCTAGGTGCCAGCGCTATGATTTCCGGCGGATATCCATAGATACCATCGCGGCCCGTCTGCTGGAATTGACAGAAAAAGAAGGCGTGCGGGCTGAAGAACGTGCGATACGTTATGTGGCGAAGGCGGCCGACGGCTCCATGCGTGACGCTTTAAGCCTGCTGGATCAGTGTATTGCCTTTTACCTGGGGGAAACGCTGACCTACGACCGGGTGCTGGAAGTACTGGGCGCGGTGGACACGGAAGTATTCGGCCAGCTCCTTCGAAAGGTCTTAAAGGGCGACGTCACTGGTGCGATTCAGGTGCTAGAAGAGCTTTTGATCCGGGGCCGGGAGCTGACGCAGTTTGTGGCGGATTTTACCTGGTATCTGCGGAACCTTCTGTTAGTAAAAACCTCGGAGGATCCAAAGGAGGCGGTGGACGCCTCCTCGGAAAACCTAAAGGCAATGGAAGAAGAGGCGCAGATGGCGGATACAGAGACTTTTATGCGCTATATCCGTGTGTTTTCCGAATTGAGCGGTCAGATTCGGTACGCCGCGTCTAAGCGGGTGCTGGTAGAGATCGCGTTGATTAAGCTATGCCGGCCGGTAATGGAAGAAAATTTGGATTCCCTGCTGGATCGGGTGCGGGTGCTGGAGCAAAAGATCGAGGAAGCGCCTCGCCTGCCGGCAGAAGCGATAGCCGTTTCGCTTCCAAAAGAAGAATTGTCAGAGCAGGAGACGCCGCCAAAGCCGGCAAAAGCAGCGCCGGAGGATCTACAAAAGGTCGTGGCAGGCTGGCGTACGATTGCCGGAGGGACAAAGGGCGGCTTAAAAAGCCAGCTTTTACAGGCTGTTCCCAGATATGACGCCCGGACGGGTGAGCCTGTGCTGTATGTGGAATTTATCAGCCTGGCGGGTCAGATCTATGTGAACGATCCGATCTATAAGCAGGAGTTGGAGGAGCAGATTTTGGCGGTGACCGGGCGGCAGGTGCCGGTGGAATTTCTGGCGGCGCAGCAGTCCCGGCAGGGACTGGCCAGAATTACGGTGGATCAGATTCTAAAAGAAAATATCCATATGGAAATTACAAGCGAGGACGACCCCGAAGAAGAGGAGCAATAGGAAAGGAAGAGGGAGAAAATGGCGAGAAAAGGTGGATTTCCAGGCGGCATGGGTATGCCCGGAAATATGAACAATCTGATGAAGCAGGCCCAGAAGATGCAGAAGCAGATGGAAGAAAACCAAAAAGCGCTGGAGGAAAAGGAATTTACGGCTGCAGCCGGCGGCGGTGCGGTGGAAGTAACCGTGACCGGAAAAAAGGTCGTGACAAAGGTATCTTTAAAGGAAGAAGCAGTGGATCCGGACGATATTGAAATGCTGGAGGATCTGATCATGGCGGCGGTCAACGAAGCGCTCCGCAAGGCGGAGGAGGAGAACGCGGCCGTTATGTCGAAGCTGACCGGCGGCCTGGGAGGCGGCTTCCCCTTCTGATGCTTCCGGCAAAGGAGGGAGAATAAACAGTGGAATACTACAGCAGACATATCAGCAACCTGGTGGAACAGCTTGCCGGCCTTCCGGGGATCGGCGCCAAGTCCGCCCAGCGTCTGGCTTTCCATATTATGCATATGCCAAAGGAGCAGGTAGGCCAGCTTACGGCGGCGATCAAGGACGCCCGGGAAAAGGTGCAGTACTGCAAGTGCTGCTGCACGCTTACCGATCAGGAGATCTGCCCGATCTGCAGCAATCCGTCCAGAGACAGGCAGACCATTATGGTCGTGGAAAATCCCAGGGATCTGGCGGCCTACGAAAAAACAGAAAAATACGAAGGCGTGTATCATGTGCTGCACGGGGCAATTTCCCCAATGCTAGGGATCGGCCCGGAGGATATCCGGTTGACGGAACTGATGCAGCGGCTCCAGGGCGATGTGAAAGAAGTGATCATCGCGACGAATTCCAGCCTGGAGGGCGAGACGACGGCCATGTATATCAGCAAGCTGATCAAGCCCTCAGGTATTCGGGTCAGCCGGATTGCCAGCGGCGTGCCGGTAGGCGGAGATTTGGAATGCATCGACGAAGTGACGCTGCTCCGTGCCTTGGAGGGGCGGGTAGACTTATAAACCAAACGAAAAAAGGATGAAAGAGTATCTGGAGGAAATACGATGAAATTTTTTATTGATACAGCGAATGTAGAGGAAATCCGCAAGGCGAACGATATGGGGATTATCTGCGGCGTAACCACAAATCCGTCGCTGATCGCGAAAGAGGGCAGAGACTTTGCCCAGGTCATTAAAGAGATCGCCGATATCGTAGACGGTCCCATCAGCGGCGAGGTCAAGGCGACGACGACGGATATGCAGGGTATGGTGGAGGAAGGAAGGCAGATCGCCGCGATCCATCCCAATATGGTCGTAAAGATTCCCATGACCGGGGAAGGCCTAAAAGCTGTGAAGGTACTTGCCGCGGAAAATATAAAGACGAACGTTACGCTGGTGTTTACGGCGAACCAGGCCCTTTTAGCGGCGCGGGCGGGCGCTACGTACGTTTCCCCGTTCCTTGGCAGGCTGGACGACATTTCTGTAGACGGCGTGGAACTGATTCGGACGATCGCCGACGTCTTTGCCGTAGCTGGACTTTCCACAGAGATCATTGCGGCCAGCGTGCGTCATCCAATGCATGTGACAGACTGTGCGCTGGCAGGGGCGGATATTGCGACCGTTCCTTACGGCGTTTTGGAGAAAATGCTCCACCATCCGCTCACAGACGCCGGAATCGAAAAGTTTCAGAAGGATTATGAGGCAGTTTTTGGAAAATAACATGCGTTCCCAAAAGCAAACGGGATTGAAAGAGAAAAGGTGAAACGACTATGAATAAACTGGGATTACAAAGAACTGCCAACAAGGTCCGCAAGGGCATTCTGACGGCGGTCCATGCGGCAAAGGCCGGGCATCCGGGAGGTTCTCTGTCTGCTGCGGAGATTTTTACGTATTTGTATTTTGAAGAAATGCGGCTGCGGCCCAAGGAGCCTACGTGGGAGGACCGGGATCGTTTTGTCCTCTCCAAGGGCCACACGGCGCCGGGACTTTACGCCGCGCTGGCGCACCGGGGCTATTTTCCGGTGGAGGATCTAAAGACCCTGCGGCAGATCGGCTCCTATTTGCAGGGACATCCGGATATGAAGCACATTCCCGGCGTGGATATGAGCAGCGGCTCTTTGGGCCAGGGGATTTCCGCGGCCGTGGGTATGGCGCTGGCGGCGAAAATGGATGGAAAAAATTATCGGGTTTATACGCTCCTTGGCGACGGTGAAATCCAGGAGGGCCAGGTCTGGGAGGCGGCGATGTTTGCCGGTCACAGAAGGCTGGATCAGCTGGTGGTGATCGTGGATAATAACGGTCTGCAAATCGACGGAGCGGTGGAGGACGTCTGTACGCCGTATCCCATCGACAAGAAATTCGAAGCATTTAATTTCCATGTGATTACCGTGGAAGACGGTAACGATTTTGGACAGCTTCGGGAAGCTTTTGACGAAGCTCGGGGCGTGAAGGGAGAGCCGGTGGCGATTATTGCAAAAACTGTAAAGGGAAAAGGCGTTTCCTTCATGGAGGGCGCGGCTTCCTGGCATGGAAAGGCGCCCAACGACGAGGAATACGAAGCCGCCATGGCGGAATTGGAAAAGGCAGGTGAAGCGTTATGGCAGAAATAAGGAAAATAGCGACCAGGGAAGGCTTTGGGAAAACCCTTGTGGAATTGGGAAGAGAGCACAAGGAACTGGTCGTTTTGGACGCCGATCTAGCGGCGGCTACAAAAACAAGCGTTTTTCAGAAGGAATTTCCCGAAAGACATATCGACTGCGGGATTGCGGAGGCCAATATGGCGGGAATCGGCGCGGGGCTGGCGGCCAGCGGCAAAGTGCCCTTTATTAGCAGCTTCGCCATGTTTGCCGCCGGCAGAGCCTTCGAACAGATTCGCAATTCCATCGCCTATCCCCATCTGAATGTGAAGATCGGGGCGACGCACGGCGGAATTTCCGTAGGAGAAGACGGAGCGACCCACCAGTGCAACGAGGATTTTGCGCTGATGCGGAGCCTGCCGGGGATGACGGTGATCTGCCCCTGCGACGAGGTGGAGGCCTGCGCAGCCGTCCGGGCGGCGTATGAATACGAAGGCCCGGTCTATCTGCGTTTTGGCCGGCTGGCGGTTCCGGTGATTAACGACCGGCCCGATTATACGTTTACACTGGGAAAAGGGATCGTTATGCGAGAGGGGAGCGATCTGACATTGATCGCCACCGGCCTGTGTGTGAATTCCGCCCTGGAAGCGGCCGAAATGCTGGAAAAGGACGGCATCCAGGCCCAGGTCATCAATATCCATACGCTGAAGCCTTTGGATGAGGAATTAGTCGTTGCAGCGGCGCAGAAGACAAAAAAGATCGTAACGGTAGAGGAGCATTCCGTGATCGGAGGTCTAGGAAGCGCCGTATGCGAATGCCTCTCTGAGAAATGCCCGGTTCCCGTGCGCCGCATCGGTGTGAAGGATGTCTTTGGAGAATCCGGTCCCGCGGCAGGGCTTCTGAAAAAATATCGGCTGGACGGCACCGGCGTCTATGAACAGGTAAAAGAATTTTGGCAGTAAGGGAACAAAAAGAAAAGGTAATCTTTCGGAAAAGACAAAAAGAAGATTTCTACCGGGCCGTCCGGGAGATTGCCCATCATCCGGCAGTACTGGAGATGAAGAAATATCCCCAGCATGGCAGGACGAGCTGCTACAGCCATTGCCTGCGCGTGGCGTATTATAATTACCGCATCTGCCGCTTGCTGGGGCTGGATGCCCGGTCGGCGGCCCGGGCGGGGATGCTGCACGATCTTTTTCTCTACGACTGGCACCAGTATGCTAGAAGGACGGGAAAGCATTTTCATGGATTGACGCATCCGGCGGAAGCGCTGAAAAATGCCCGTCGATATTTCCGGTTGAATCCGTTGGAGCAGGAAATGATCGTCAAGCATATGTGGCCGCTGACATTGTTTCCGCCTATGAGGCGGGAGGCTTGGATCATCTGTCTGACGGATAAATACTGCAGCACCTGCGAGACGATGGCAGGTATAAAAGCGCGGCTCCTCGGATAGAGAATCCTGGCGATGGAGCTTGCGTGCATTCATACGGAGGCCGCCGGCGCTGGGGTTTTTACAGAAAATCTTTTGTGAAAGCAGCCATTGGCGACGGCATTGCTTCCTGGTATGACTCTTCGTCCGGATAGGAAAGAAGGGTCTGTGGAAAGCCCAACAGCCGCCGACGGCAAGAATAGTGTGCCAAAAGGATCCCCTCGGCAATGGCTTCGGCCATGGAGATGACAGTGAAAAGCCGCGTGCTTTGCAGGGAAAGTTGTTCCGGCACGCCGGAGATATTCACAATGCCGGTAATAAAAATGTCCCCCACCGGCGGGAGCTTCTTGCGCACGCCTGCGCCTGGGAAAAGGTTGCCGTTTCCGACGGTAATACCTCCCAGGTGCTTTTTTTTGCCAAGAGAGGCGTCGATGGCGATCACCAGGGGATTTTTGTGAAGCGTCTGGATGTTTCTTATGGTCTCTGTAAGATTCAGTGCATGGACCGGTTCCTGCAAAGTGCCGTAAATAAAGGTGCCGGCAAGGCGGCGGCCGGAGAGCCGGTAGCCGATGTATGGTCCCAGGGAATCGCCGGTGATCCGGTCGCTTCCAATGCACAGAAGCACCAGCTGGGTCCAGGCTTTCGTTTCCTTTTCCATGCAGCGTTTCAGGCAGCGTCCCACTTCCTGGCCGCAGTTTTTCTCTTGTCCGTCAATATAATAGGTCATCGTATTCTCCCTGTATTTTGTAGGTGGCAGGCATTTTGTATAGTCAGCATTTCCAAAACAGGAAAAATTATACATGGTTCGGACAGGCTGCAAAATCTGTCGCCAAATATTTTTCCATGCCTCTGAGGTTTTGCTAAAATCCGCAGTTTCCCTGTGCTATCCTTCTCCCAAGAAGGGGTGATGAAAATGATAGAGGTCATTTATAAGGAAGAAAAAAAGGAAGCGGCGGGGAATGAAGAATTTTTCCGGAGTCCTCGGAACATACGGCAGATAGGGGAGAGCGGTACGAATCATAAAATTTATATAGAAGACTATGTCTATACCTTTTTGAATAAGGTAGCGGCGGAGGCGAAAGAGGAAGGGAAAGTAGCCGTGCTTTTGGGGCGTTCGAACTGGCAGAGCGGCGTTACGTACATTTTCATCCGGGGAGCGGTTTTGGCGGAGGGGATGGACGCGGCGCCGGAAAAGGTGGCTTTTACCGACGAAATCTGGACGGCCCTGGAGGAAAGAGAAAAGGAATGTTTTCCCGATCAGGAAGTTGTCGGATGGTTTTTTGCGATGGCGGATTTAAAAATGGAAATCAGCGACAGTTTTTACAGAGCACATGTTCATTATTTCGGAGGAAATGATAAGGTGCTTTTTTTCATGGAACCGTTGGAAAAGGAGGAGGCCTTTTTTCTGTATGAAACCGGCCATATGGTGCGTCAGAGCGGCTATTACATCTACTATGAAAAAAATCAGCCGATGCAGGAATATATGCTGCGTATGAACCGCCTGTTTTCCACCAGCGAAAAGGAAGAAGTGGAAGATCG
>CAOJIB010000123.1 GCA_948436455.1 uncultured Blautia sp. | reverse complement strand
GCAAGGAGATGGACAAAAGCTGTATGCCCATGCTGGAGCATTTACTGGGTCTATATCAGGAGGCGCTGACAGAAAGCGGCGGCTGCCTGACGGCGCTCTATGAGATTTACCAGAAGGGCGGAAAGGTGCCGGAGCGTTTTGAGCGAAACTATGAATAGCCAAAAGTAGGAGAAAAAGATGGATAAGCTGACGAAGATTGAGAAACAATGGATCCTCTATGATGTAGGAAACTCGGCCTATGTGATGCTGTGCACGACGATTATTCCCCTGTATTTTAAAAATATTGCCACGGCGGCGGGGGTCAGTCTGGCGAATTCCACAGCTTATCTGAGCTACGCACTTTCTATCAGTACGATCCTAGTCGCCGTTTTGGGGCCGATCCTGGGAACGGCGGCCGACCGCAAAGGGCATAAAAAACCGTTATTCACAGTTTTTTTCCTGGCAGGTGTGATCGGCTGTTTCTGCCTGGTATTTCCCGGGGACTGGCTGTCCTTTTTGGCGGTGTTTGTCCTTGGCCGGGTGGGGTATCAGCTCAGTTTGATCTTTTATGATTCTATGCTGACAGATATTACGTCGGATGAGCGGATGGATCTGGTATCCTCCCACGGCTATGCCTGGGGCTATATTGGAAGCTGCATTCCTTTCATCGCGTCGTTGGTGTTGATTCTGTACGCGCCAAAGCTGGGGCTTTCCACAGGGACGGCCACCTGGATTGCTTTTATCCTCAACGCGCTGTGGTGGTTGGTGGTGACGCTGCCCCTTTTAAAGAATTACCGGCAGATCCACTTTGTGGAGGGAAGTAAAAATCCTCTCTTGGACAGCTTTTTGCGGCTTGGACAGGTCATTAGGCGTATCGGAGGGGAAAAGCAGATCCTGTGGTTTTTGATCGCGTTTTTCTTCTACATTGACGGCGTTTATACGATTATCGATCTGGCGACCTCCTATGGAAAGGACGTGGGAATCAACGATACCAGTCTGTTATTGGCGCTGCTTCTTACGCAGGTGGTGGCGTTCCCATGCTCGATCTTATTCGCACGCTTTTCCAAAGGGCTGCATACGGCGAAGCTGATTCGCGTCTGTATTTTGGGCTATTTGTGTATCGCGTTGTTCGCTCTGCAGCTGGATAAGGCGTGGGAATTCTGGTTCTTGGCCGTTTGCGTGGCAGTTTTCCAAGGAGCGATCCAAGCGCTATCCCGCTCGTATTTTGCCAGGCTGATCCCCAAGGAAAATTCCAGCGAATATTTTGGCTTTTATGACATTTTCGGTAAAGGCGCCGCGTTTATGGGAACGCTGCTGATGGGCGTGTCCACGCAGATCTTTGGTACCTCTAAGGCGGGCGTGGCCATGCTGTCCGTGATGTTTGTGGCCGGGTATCTGCTGTTTCGGAAATCCTGTCGTGCGTAGCGATTTGGCTGATAAGTATAGAGAAAATAAAAAGGCAGTCCCGAAAAGGCAAGACGCGTTGCCGGGGGCTGTCTTTTCGGCTGCTTAGAAAAATTCAGAAAGGGTTACGGCTCTTGCACATGTTCCAGTCCCTGCTGCAAAATGGTGGAAACATGAGCGTCTGCCAGAGAATAGTACACAGTTTTGCCTGCTCGACGGAATTTGACGAGCTGCATCTGTTTTAAAATCCGAAGCTGATGAGAAATGGCGCTTTGGGTCATTTCAAGGACGTTGGCAATGTCGCAGACACAGAGCTCCTCGGCGGAAAGGGCGTACAGAATGCGAACCCTTGTAGGATCGCCAAACACCTTAAAAAGCTCCGCCAGATTTTGTAGGATCCCCTGCGGCGGGATGGCGTCCTCCAGATGTAAGGGATGCTCGTGGAGCCCCTCGCAGAATGTCACAGGGATTTCTTCTTTTTTGTTCTTCATGCATTCACCTCTTTCGTTTATCATACACGAAATCGCATCGATGTGCAAGTGAAACAGCATGGGCCGCGGCGCGCAGCTTTTCTCTATTTCCTATGTATATGTCCTTTCGACTGTCCATATACTATATCGAAAGGTATCCTGTACAGTTCTTTTGTGTTTTTTGCGGGATACATCCTATGGAAGAGCTGGGGGCAGTGTTTATGATGAAACAAGCGAAGCTTCTTGTGGTCAGCGTGCTGTGCCTTCTCGGAGGCGCGGCTCTTGTGTATGTGCAGTCTGCCAGAGAGGTCCGATGGCTGGAAGATTATTATAGCGCATCCCTTCAGGAGCAGGAAAGCGTGCAAGGAGAGATGGTTCAGGAATCTCTGCAGCCGGCTGCAGCCGGGGCGGACGCGATAAAGCCGACGGAATTATACGCCCTTTCCGCCGTGCTGATGGACGGCGATACCGGCCGGGTGCTTTATGAAAAAGAAGGAGATACGAAAAGGCCTATGGCCAGTACCACGAAGGTGATGACCTGTGTATTGGCGCTGGAAAATGCGCGGGGAGACGATGTGGTAAAGGTATCCGCCCGGGCGGCCGCTCAGCCGGACGTACAGCTGAATATGGTGGAGGGGGAACAGTTTTATCTGGAGGATCTCCTCTATTCCCTGATGCTCAAGAGCCACAATGATACGGCGGTAGCCATTGCAGAGCATATCGGCGGTTCAGTGGAAGGCTTTGCAAAGCTCATGAATCAGAAGGCGCAAAAGTTGGGCTGTACGGATACGCATTTTGTTACGCCCAATGGCTTGGACGACAAGGATGAGGGCGGCGTGCATTCTACCACGGCCCGGGATCTGGCGACGATCATGCGCTATGCCGTGCAAAATGAAACCTTCTTAAAAATTACGCAGACGAGAGAATATAGCTTTTGGGATCTGGATCATAAACGGCAGTACCAGGTGTCCAATGCCAACGCGTTTCTGGATATGATGGACGGAGTCCTCTCTGGGAAAACCGGCTTTACGGCAGACGCGGGCTATTGTTATGTGGGTGCGCTGGAGCAGGATGGCCGACAGTTTATCGTGGCGCTCTTAGGCTGCGGATGGCCCAATAACAAGGGGTATAAGTGGAAGGATACCAGGCGGCTGATGGAGTACGGCCTAGCGCATTATCAGTACCGTGATATCTGGAAGGAACCGAGGTTGGAAGAATTGCCGGTAGAAGAAAGCGTGCCGCCTGCCGGACAGCTCTCTGGAAACGCCACAGTGCCGCTTCTGTGCGAATGCTCGAAAGAAGACCGCCAGAGGAAGCTGCTTCTTGGAGAGAAAGAGCAGGTTAAGGTCACCTGTACGTTGGCAAAGAGGCTGAAGGCGCCGGTGGAAAAGGGACAGCTAGTAGGCTGGGTGACGTATACTTTGGATGGGGAAATCCTGTGGAAATTTCCGATAAAGACGGCTGCCGCGGTAGAAAAACTGGATTTGCAGTGGTGTATGGAAGAGATATTTTATCGCTTTTTTCATTAGATATAAGGAAATTGCATGTGCGAGAAAAAGGGACGCAGCCGCGCCCCTTTTTTGTGTTTCTTCTTTTTAGCAGCCGCAGCCGTTACCGCCGCAGCAGAAGAGCAGCAATAGGATAATCAGACAGCTATTGTCGCCAAAACCGTTGTAACCGTTGCCGCAGCCATTGCCGCCGCAGATGGTGGAAAGCAGGATCAGCCAGATAATGCAGTTGCAGGAGCCTCCGCCGAAATTAAACAGACCAGAGTTATTGTCGCATCCATTGTCACATCCGCAGTTTGTAGCAGCTAAATCACTCATTTTGTAAATCCTCCAGAATTTTGATTACACTTCATCATATGTCTTTTGGCAGGATTCGGTGACAGGTGGAAGAAAAATTTCTCTTACAGACGTTTTTTATCCACCGACGGGGAAGATTGTGAATATGGTAAATGGGAGTACTTTTTTGGGAGGTGTGATTTTATGCTTTGGAACCGTTTGACAGGGAAAGGAATAGGTGTCGCGGTTATGGATACGGGGGCGCGTGTTCCTTTTGTGTCGTGGCTAGGAGCGGGAGAAATAGTTGCTTTTTGGCTGTTTTTTGTGCTATATTGTGTATATTGAGAAATGGTTTTATAAAAAAGAATTATTGTTTATAGCAGATATTTTTTCGATCAAATTGGCACAAAGAATTCTTAGGAGTAAGGGAGAGGATTGGATGAAGGATTATTATCAGATCTTAGGCGTCCGGCGGGATGCTTCTGCAGGCGAAATCAAGAAAGCCTATCGGAAGCTGGCCAAACGGTATCATCCGGATTCCCACCAGGAGGATGAGCAGGCGAAGCAGCGATTTCAGGAGATCTCTGAAGCCTATAAGGTTTTGGGGGATGAAAAGGCTCGCAAGCAGTATAATGCCTGGGGGCATGAGACGTATACTGCGCAGGCTCGTCATACCACCCGGCAGGAAGGCGAGGACGGCCATTGCGGCGCCTGTCAGAATCGGAATCCCCGTCCAAAGGAGGAGGGGCCGCCGCCTGCCAGTATTCGTACCGCAGTGCATATGAGCTTTGAAGAAGTGCTCACAGGCGCGACAAAGACGATCAAAGCCAAGGATCCGATCCCCTGCCCCCATTGCGAAAAGAGTCGGGAGAACGCCGGGGCAACGTGTCCCTACTGCCATGGCACGGGCATTTGGGAAAAGCCCAGGGAGGCCTTGGTGCATATTCCGGCGCGGACGTACGACGGCTGTTTTTATCATTTGGAGGATGTGCTGGATAAAGGGGAAAAAGCGTTTTCCAGGAAAAATCTCGTGGTTGTGGTTCTGGTGGATGACCAGCCGGGCTATATCCGCCAGGATTACCATCTGTACTCCACAATGGAAATCAGTTATCCGGAAATGGTTTTGGGCGGAGAGATCCAGATTCCGACTATCGAAGGGGACGTTCGCTATGTACTTGCGCCAGGCACGTCAAACGGCGCCCGCATCCGCCTGCCGGGCAAGGGCCTTTGGATGCCGCCCAAAGTGGGCAACCGGGGCGATCAGTACGTGACGCTTCAGGTGGCTATCCCTAAGCAGCTGACAAAGGAACAGCAAGAGGCGCTGCGGCAGTTCCAGAAGCTGCTGAAAAACGGGTAAAGTGCGGAAGAAAAGGCGGGGAGTTTCCCCGCCTTCGGTATGCCTTAGTATGCAAAAAAGCTGCCGGTAGAAGGTTTTCTGTATGTTTTAAGTATGCAGAAAGGTTACCAGTGGCAAGCTTTCTGTATGTTGTACGATAAGTTTACAGATAACGCAAAAAAGCCTCATAAAATTCTTTTTCTTTTTTCTGCGCGTCTGTCTGTGGGCTTCCCAGGCGAGAGAGCGCCTGTAAGATGGCTGTCCGGGCGGAAGAGACGGTATTGCCTAGGATATCGGAATCGCCCTCGCGATAGAATTTTTCCAGAGACAGGACAAAGAGCTTTGTAAGGGCCGAGAGCTTTCCGTCGGCATCTCTTGCTTCGCCGTTTATGCCGGTTTCTTGTTCCGCTTTGTCCCAGGCTTCTCGGAGCGATTCAGGGGCGTTTTCGCCAGGCAGGCTTTGGCTGCTTGGCCGTTGCGCTTGTCTTTGACGGGAAAGATACTGCTCCAGCTGCAGACGTCCGGCGTTCGCCGTCGGATTTTTCGCCAGCGCCTGCATGGCGTTCCATTCCTTTAGATACTGGGTAAAGTCTATTTTCTCATTGACATCGTAGCTGTTTATGGCCACGTCTATGGGCAGGGAAGTGTCCTGTATGCCGCCCTGCCTTGCCAGATGCGCGTGTAGCGCCTTCATTTCCGCCGGGCTGGCATAGCCGGGATCAACGGCGTTGACGAAGATCTTTCGTTCAAAGGTCTTTCCCGCCAGATCTTTTCCCCAGGC
This sequence comes from uncultured Blautia sp., assembly GCA_948436455.1. GTDB lineage: Bacteria > Bacillota > Clostridia > Lachnospirales > Lachnospiraceae > Blautia_A. Next base: position 1,016 of record CAOJIB010000123.1, on the reverse strand, counting down.
ATAGATTACCGGCTCCTCTTCGGTGGAGCTTTCGTCGTATTTCATATGCAGTTCCTGGCCGCTGCCGGACGCTTGACTGACCAGGCAGTCCATATATAGGTTTACATGTTTTCCATTTAAGCTGCCGTCGGCTTGGATGGCGGCGTCGATCAGCCGCTGCCCGAAGCCGCTGGCCGTGGGTTTTGCCGCTGCGTTTTTGGCGGATGAAAATGGATAAGACGAACCTTGGTGAACGCCTCTGATCATTTGTTTTCCCTCCTTTAATTCACATGCTTTGATTTTTCCTGCCGGATGATCCGCTGGATGCTTTTCTTGGTCAGAAAGTATTTTTCGGCCAGCAGGTACACGGGTTTTCCTTCCATAAATTCGATGTAGATCTGGGCATTTCGTTTTGCAAGGTCTACCTTCGTGGTGGTCTGTTCGCCCCAGATCTTTTTTTCTTCCTTTCTGGGAATATAGAGCATAGCGCCATCTACATACTGCTGCAATTGTTCGAGCAATTCCTGCGGTAAGATATCTGCCGCGCGTACGTACTTCATAAAATCCCCCTGTGTTTCATTTTTTCGATGTGTTTGCGGGTTTTGTTCCGGCTAATCCGTCGTTCATAACCGACGCTATTTCCCAAAGACAACGCAGCACCGTTGTAAAAAAGAGTCCATAGCGGCAAACAAAACCCATTTTCAGGGCCTCCTTTCGAATCAGATTTTGAATGATGTAGGTTTTTCTGTTCACCTCCTTCCTTTTGGTATGGTATGCCATATGGATTACAGAATTATTGTATCACATAGCCTATAAAAAGGAAGCGCATGTTTTTTTTAATTCAAAGTTGCGCCAATTGTTTGGGAAATTTTCCTATGTTGGAAAGAAGGAAAATTTTCTGAAAAAGCTATTGACACGGACGCTTTTTTACACTACAATAATACTACACCCCGGTGGGGGGTTCGGACTGTCGAAAAAGTAAATTGTTGTCATGGGTGCTCGAGGGCTAAGCCCTCGAATTGGAATCGAACCGGCGG
>CAOJIB010000122.1 GCA_948436455.1 uncultured Blautia sp. | reverse complement strand
TACAATCACATGAATAGTAATGCCTATTTTCCGGCAGTATATAAGTAAAATGCCAAATTTCAATAAAATGCCTGGGGAAGGGAAATACTTTCAGGGTCGAACGCGCGCGATAAGCGGCGACAGGCAATCTAGCATTTGCGAAAAACAAGGAAAGGACAAAATATGGGAGCGAAAACGATAGAAAGTCTGGAAGGAAAACTGATTGTATCTTGCCAGGCGCTGCCTGCGGAGCCTTTGCATTCTTCCTTTATTATGGGTCGGATGGCGTTGGCGGCGAAAGAAGGCGGCGCCTGCGGGATCCGGGCCAATACAAGGGAAGACATCCGGGAAATCCAGTCGCAGACAGATCTCCCGATTATTGGGATTGTAAAACGGGATTATCCGGATAGCGAGGTCTATATTACGCCGACGATGCAGGAAATCGACGAGCTGATGGAGGTGCGGCCGGCGATCATCGCCTTGGACGCTACCGGCAGCCTTCGACCGCAGGGAATATCCTTAGATACATTTTTTGGACAGATAAAAGAGAAATATCCTGGGCAGCTTTGGATGGCGGATTGTTCTACAGTCGAAGAAGCGTTGCACGCGGATGCGCTGGGCTTTGATTTTATCGGAACTACGATGGTAGGCTACACAAAGCAGAGCCGGGGGGATAAAATCGAGGCGGATGATTTTGGCATATTGCGGGAAATCCTTGCGCATGTTCGGCACAGAGTTATTGCGGAAGGCAACATCCGTACGCCTGAAATGGCGAGGCGTGTGATCGAGCTGGGAGCTTTTAGCGTCGTGGTCGGATCGGCGATTACAAGGCCGCAGCTGATTACAAAAGCTTTTGCTCAGGCATTAGAGGGATAAAAATCTATATTTTATGTAAAAAGAAAGCATTTTACATGTAGGATTTTTGAGAAAAGGAGAAGCGTACGATGAGAGATCTGGAGAAATATAAAGGGGTGATCCCGGCGTTTTACGCCTGCTATGACGAAGAGGGCAATGTAAGTACCAAAGGAGTAGAGGCGTTGACGAAATACTTTGTGGAAAAAGGCGTCAAAGGGGTCTATGTGAACGGCTCCTCCGGCGAATGTATCTACCAGAGCGTAGAAGAGAAAAAGCTGGTTTTGGAACATGTGATGAAGGAAGCCAGGGGAAAGCTTACGGTCATCGCCCATGTGGCGTGTAATAATACCAGGGACAGTATGGAATTGGCCCGTTATGCCCAGGCACTTGGCGTAGACGCCATCGCGGCGATTCCGCCTATTTATTTCCGGCTGCCGGAGCATGCTATCGCGCAGTACTGGAACGATATAAGCGCGGCAGCGCCGGAAACAGATTTCATTATTTATAATATCCCGCAGCTGGCGGGCGTGGCGCTGACCATGCCGTTATTTGCAAAGATGCGGGAAAATCCAAGGGTCGTCGGCGTGAAAAATTCTTCTATGCCGGTGCAGGATATTCAGATGTTTTGCGCAGAGGCCGGAGAGGAGTATGTGATCTTTAACGGCCCGGACGAACAGTTTATCAGCGGACGCGTCATCGGGGCGAAAGGCGCGATCGGCGGCACTTACGGGGCGATGCCGGAATTGTTTTTGCGGATGGACGGTTATCTGCAGGCGGGAGAATTGGAAAAGGCGAAGGAAATTCAGTACGCCGTCAACGCGATTATCTTCAAAATGTGCGAGGCCCGCGGCAATATGTACGGCGTGATCAAGGCCATTCTAAAGCGCAACGAGGGCCTTGAGCTGGGAGGTGTCCGAAAGCCGCTGCCGGCGCTAACCAAGGCAGATGAAAAGATTGTAGAAGAAGCGGCGCAGATGATTTGCGCCACAAGGAAAAAATTCCTGGGATAAAATCACCAAAAGGAGGAGAGGGCTATGCAGGGATTCACAATGATTGACTTGATCATTTTAATCGTGTATCTGGCGGCCGTATTATTTGCCGGTCTTCATTTTGCTAAGAAAGATATGAAAGGGAAAGAATATTTTAAGGGAGATGGAACCGTGCCCTGGTGGGTAACCTCTGTGTCGATTTTTGCCACGCTGTTAAGCCCGATTTCCTTCCTTTCTTTGGCGGGAAATTCCTATGCGGGGACGTGGCTTATGTGGTTTGCACAGTTGGGAATGCTGCTGGCGATTCCTGTGACCATCCGCTTTTTTCTGCCTATTTACAGCGGGCTGGACATCGATACGGCGTATCATTATCTGGAGCTTCGTTTTGGAAGCAAGGGGCTGCGCGTGCTGGGCGCCGTGATGTTTATCATTTATCAGGTGGGACGTATGTCGATTATCATGTATCTTCCCTGCATGGTTCTAGGCAGTCTGACGGGAATTGGCGTCAATTTTTTAATTCTCATTATGGGAGTGATCGCGATCATCTATTCCTATACGGGCGGCTTGAAATCGGTGCTCTGGACAGACTTTATTCAGGGCTCTGTGCTGCTTATCGGCGTTACTTTTGCGCTGGTATATCTGCTGGCGCATATTGACGGCGGCGTAGGCGCGGTCATGGATATGTTGACGTTGGGAGGAAAATTCCTGTCGCCTAAGCAGCCGATTTTCCATATAAATATCTTGAAAGACAGCGTGTTTATCCTGATTGTGGGGGCGGGCTTTAATACTATGGGTTCCTATGTATCCAGCCAGGATATTGTACAGCGTTTTACGACGACGACCGATACGAAAAAGCTAAATAAAATGATGCTGACCAACGGGGCGTTATCTATTTTTATTGCGACGGTATTTTATTTGATCGGAACGGGGCTGTACGTATTTTACCAGCAAAATCCCCTGCCTCCGGCGGCGGCGCAGGATCAGATTTTTGCTTCTTATATTGCTTTTGAATTGCCTGTGGGCGTGACGGGACTTCTGTTGGCGGCCATTTACGCGGCGTCTCAGTCCACGCTTTCCACCGGGTTGAATTCTGTGGCCTCTAGCTGGACGTTGGATATTCAGGCGCGTTTAAGCAAGAAGGAATTGAGCTTTGAAAAGCAGACGAGGATCGGGCAATATGTGTCGCTGGCCGTGGGAATATTTTCTATTGCCGTGGCTATGGTGCTAGCCAATGGAGGCGTGAAATCGGCCTATGAGTGGTTTAACGGATTTATGGGATTAGTGTTGGGCATCCTGGTCGGTATGTTTATTCTGGGCGCCTTTACGAAAGTGGCCAATACCTTTGGCGAGGCGCTGGCGTTTCTTGCGGCCTCCGTCGTGATGATCGGAATCAAATATTTCACGCCGGAAGGAGCGGTATCCATCTGGTCGTATTCTATCATCTCCATTGCCGTTTCCATGCTTGTGGGGATTCCGGCCAGCCTTATCTGGCGAAAATACAAAGGAGATACGTCTCTTCCGGCGCCCCATACGACGATTTATGAAATACAGGAGGAGAGCTGAGATGATTTTTGGAAATATGGCGCACCTGGAGGAATGGTTTTTTTTAGAGAATTCTGTGAAAGAATGCTTTGCGTATACAAAAGAGCATCCGTTGGTTTCTTATGAAAAAGGCGTCCATAGGATCGACGGGGACAGACTGTATGTAAATATATTGGAATATACCACGACTACGCCGGAGGATCGCTTCTGGGAAGCTCACAGAAACTATCTGGATATCCATATTCTGCTGCGGGGAGAGGAGCGAATCGATTTGAATTTTACAGATCGTATGCATCTGCGAGAGTATGTGCCGGCAGAGGATTTTTTGCCGATGGACGGCGAAGAGAATGCCTCCGTACTCCTTCGCCCGGGTGATTTTCTTGTGTGCTATCCGGCGGATGCCCACCGCACGGGGATTGTAATCGAGGAACCGACCGTCGTGAAAAAGGCGATTTTCAAGGTACGGATATAAATTGCGGGAAAAGGAAAGATAGACTATAATGAAAGAAAAATTGGGAACCACAGAGGAACGGTATATCAGCGTCGATATAGGCGGCACTGCGATCAAGTATGGAATCATCCGAGGCGATGGAAAAATTCTAAGCAGGAATATCATGGCTACGGAGGCCCAAAAAGGCGGTCCAGAGGTGCTCAAAAAGGTGCGGGAAATCGTAGAGCAATCCTGTACTAGAGAGAGGATTTGCGGCGTTTGTCTGTCGACGGCTGGAATAGTGGATGTGGAAAAAGGGACGATTCTCTATGCGGCGCCTCTGATTCCAGATTACACGGGAATTGCTTATAAAGAAACCTTGGAAAATCAATTCCAGATCCCCTGCGAAGTGGAAAACGATGTGAATTGCGCCGGCCTGGCGGAATATATTTCAGGCGCGGCTGTTGGCAGCCGTATCGCGCTGATGCTTACGGTGGGTACCGGCATTGGCGGCAGTGCGCTCCTGGACGGAAAGATCTTCCGGGGAACTGCCGGAAGCGCCTGCGAGGTGGGCTATATGCATATGGGAGACAGTGATTTCCAGACTCTGGGCGCGGGAAGTATCCTGACGAAAAAGGTGGCCGGCCAGAAGCAGGAGCCGGAAGAATGCTGGAGTGGACGCCGCATATTCCAAGAGGCAAAAAAAGGAGACGCTCTTTGTATCCGGGCCATTGACGAGATGGCCGCCGTGCTGGGACGGGGGATCGCCAATATTTGCTATGTATTGAATCCGGAAGTCGTCGTGCTAGGCGGTGGAATCATGGAGCAAAGGGAATTTTTGGAAAAAAGGATCCGCGCTTCTCTGGAAGAGAACCTGCTGCCCAGTATTGCCGCTCATACGCGGCTTGCCTTCGCCATCCATGGAAACGACGCGGGTATGCTGGGCGCCTTTTACCATTTTCGACGGCGCCAGAGTGAAAAAGAGCATGAAATTCTGTAGAAAAAAGAGACTATATAAAAGCAGTGAAGGGCAGGACACGGAAAGGAGAAAACGGCGATGCTTATCAAAAACGTAAAGGTTTACACAGAGGAAAAAACCTTTCAGGACGGAGAAATTGCCATCGAAAACGGTAGGTTTGTGAAGGATTTCCCTGCAGGTGGGAAAGTCATCGACGGTGGCGGCTGTTATGCGATTCCAGGGCTGATCGATCTACATTTTCACGGTTGTAAAGGTTTTGATTTTTGCGACGGGACGGAAGAAGCCATCGCCGAAATCGCCCGATACGAGGCGGCGGTGGGCGTGACGGGCATAGCGCCGGCAACGATGACGCTTCCTGTAGAAGAATTGCTGCATATCTTGTCGACGGCGGCTTCTTATAAAGAGACGGCGAAGGAGGAAAATCCAAAGGGGGCCGAGCTTCTTGGCATCAATATGGAAGGGCCTTTTATCAGCGCAAAAAAGAAGGGGGCGCAGGATGCGCGTCATATCCTGGCTTGTCGTGTGGATACCTGCCGGGAATTTCTAAAGGCTTCCCAAGGATTAGTAAAATTTATTGGGATCGCGCCGGAGGAGAATGCGCAGGCGACGGAATTTATCCGGCAGATGAAAGGCCAGGTGCATATTTCTTTGGCCCATACTAATGCGGATTATGATACGGCGATGGCAGCCTTTGCATCGGGCGCCGATCATGTGGTACATTTATATAACGCGATGCCGGCCTTTACTCATCGGGCGCCTGGCGTCGTAGGGGCGACGGCGGACAGTCCCCATGTGCGTGCGGAGCTGATCTGCGACGGCGTGCACATCCATCCGTCGGTTGTCCGGGCGACCTTTCGGATGATAGACGAGGATCGGCTGCTTCTGATCAGTGACAGTATGCGCGCTACGGGAATGCCAAACGGGCGATATACGCTGGGCGGCCTGGAGGTGGAGGTTTTGGGGAACCGCGCGTCTCTAGTAAAGGGAGGCGCGCTGGCCGGCTCGGTGACAAATCTTATGGATTGTATGAAAATCGCTGTACAGAAGATGCGCCTGCCGCTGGAGACAGCCGTCGCCTGCGCGACAATGCAGCCGGCAAAAGCGCTGGGCGTCTACGAGAGCCGCGGTTCTCTGACGCCGGGAAAGGCGGCGGATCTGGTGCTACTGACCAGGGATTTAAAGACGCAGCTCGTCATAAAAGACGGGAAAGAAATAACGGTCTAAGGGACGTTGTAAAAAAAGGGAGAAATTTTGAAAAAAGTGCTTGCAATATGGAAAAATATGTGATAAGATAATCTCGTTGCTGAGGCAATGATGGCTCCATGGTCAAGCGGTTAAGACACCGCCCTTTCACGGCGGTAACAGGGGTTCAAATCCCCTTGGAGTCATTTTTTATATGTGGAGGTAAGATTCCCCACATAAAAGGCTGCCGGCAGGCATATAGATGTTCTATATAGATTTGCTTTATATGGCAGTAAAGAATCATACGGCGCAGTAGCCAAGTGGTAAGGCACAGGTCTGCAACACCTCGATTCACCGGTTCAAATCCGGTCTGCGCCTCTTAAAAGAAGCCTGGAAATTCGATATTTCCGAGGCTTTTTTGCTTTTCTGGAACTGTGAAAAATTCGCGAATAGAAAAGATATAATTTAATAATAGATGCAGCGCCGGACCGGCGCGAAGGATAAGGAGGAAAGGAAAATGCTCTATATCGGCGTAGATCTTGGAACGTCTGCGGTGAAGTTGCTGCTGATGGACGAGGAGGGAAAAATTCGAAAAATTGTGTCGAGGGGATATCCCTTATATTTTCCTCATCCCGGCTGGTCCGAGCAGAATCCAGAAGACTGGATTTTCCAATCCATAGAAGGGATTCGGGAAGTAGTCTGTGGCTGCGATCCAAGGGAGATCGAAGGGATCAGCTTTGGCGGACAGATGCACGGGCTGGTGACACTGGATAAAGAAGGCCGGGTCATCCGTCCGGCGATTCTCTGGAACGATGGAAGAACCGGCGCGGAGACGGACTACCTGAATCAGGAGATCGGGAAAGAAAGGCTGTCTGCCTATACGGGAAATATCGCCTTCGCGGGTTTTACCGCGCCGAAACTCCTCTGGATGAAAAAGCATGAGCCGGAGAATTTTAAGAAAATCCATAAGATCATGCTGCCCAAGGATTATTTGGCGTACTGTCTCTCCGGCGCTTTTTGCACAGATGTTTCGGATGCCTCCGGAACGCTTCTTT
>CAOJIB010000121.1 GCA_948436455.1 uncultured Blautia sp. | reverse complement strand
TCTTCTCCATTCTGGGCTTCCAGCACATCAAAGCCCTTCCGTTCCAGAAAATCCCGTACCAGTTTGCGCATTCTGCTCTCGTCGTCTACAACTAAAATTTTCAGAGAATCCATAGACGTCCCTCCTCGTGATTTCATCTGTTGCTATTATTATAGTGAGTAACTGTGTCTCTTTTGTGAAACCGGGGGATTTTCCCTTGACAAAAAAAGAGATTTATGCATATAATGTCCCGTAAGAAGTACAAAACGCCGGATGGGCATTGCTTTTATGGAGATGCGCTAGACGGATATCCGGGCTTGTACTGGTTTCGACGGGGGTTTTGAAGCTGAGGAAGCCATTCGCAGTTTCCCGGACTGCGTCATCAACTGGGAACTTAAATGTAAACGCAGATGAAAATTTAGCGTTAGCTGCCTAATTGCAGCTCGTCAGCCCCAGAGCACTCACACTTTGGGAATCTGGCGTCGACTATGTGAGAAACTTTGCCGGGTAAGCTTTGCCCCGGTAGACGTATCATGAAGCTACTGAAGTCATAAGCCTGTCGGTGGGCGTATGAGAGAGGGAATGTCAAAACAGCGACTGTAATGGGAGATGCCGCAGTGGATAGATTTTCGGACGCGGGTTCGATTCCCGCCAGGTCCATAGGAAGGACAAAGAGGCTTGAAGTACCGGGGAACCGGATTTCAGGTCTTTTTCTTTTCTTTGCACTTGCATACCGGCAGGGGACATATTATAATGAAAATTCAGGAATGCTGCGGATTTCGCGGTATAAACCATAAATGAACAGTTTGGAGGAAGAACTATGGAAAATCAAAATCCGATCGTTACGATTACGATGGAGAACGGCGATGTAATGAAAGCGGAATTATACCCGGAAATTGCTCCGAATACCGTGCGCAATTTTCTCAGTCTGGTAAATAAGGGGTTCTATAATGGCCTGCAGTTTCACCGCGTGATCCAGGGCTTTATGATTCAGGGCGGCTGTCCCCAAGGGACCGGAATGGGCGGTCCGGGCTACTGTATTGCCGGAGAATTCGCCCAGAATGGTTTTGCGAATCCGTTGAAGCATGAGCCGGGCGTTTTATCCATGGCTCGGGCGATGCATCCGGATTCTGCGGGCTCTCAGTTTTTTATCATGCATAAAAACAGCCCGCATCTAGACGGTCAGTACGCCGCTTTTGGAAAAGTCGTAGAAGGGCTGGAGATCGTCGATAAGATCGCCGCTGTTTCTACCGATTATTCCGATAGGCCCATAGAGCCCCAGGTAATCGTCACAATCACGGTGGAAACTTTCGGTAAAGAATACCCTGCGCCGGAGACGATGGAAGAGGCTTAATCGTCGAAGAGCAGATATTCCTTATCGAGCGTTGCAAGATACTGTTCCTTTTCCCGGAGCATCTGCGCCTGGCCGCCGGTGGCCTCGGTGATCATTTTTTCGATTTCGCCGATCCGGGAAATAGGAACGAAAAGCTTTCCGATGACTTTTTCTGTATACTGGACGTCCAGAAGCGGAATCCGCTGCTTGGCGACCAGATATTGGAGCTTCCCCAGGCCCGGATAATCTGTGGTGATCGAAAGAAGGACGCCCCGCTGTTTTTCAATGATTCGGCTGTTCTTTAAGCCTTCCTGCACGGCCTTGGAGTAAGCGCGAACCAGGCCGCCGGTGCCAAGGAGCACGCCGCCGAAATATCGTGTGACGACCGCCGTTACGTTATAGATTTCTTCGCCCAGAAGTACGTCCAGCATCGGCCGTCCGGCAGTGCCGCTTGGCTCTTTATCGTCATTGCACCGGGTATAGAGCCGTTCCTGCCAGAGTACATAGGCCGAGCAGTTGTGCCGGGCGTCCCAGTATTGCTTTCTGATCTTTTCTATAAATGCTTGCGCTTCTTCTTCTGTTTTTGTCAAAGCGATGTGACAGATGAATCGGGACTTTTTTTCCGTAATTTCTCCCTGGCCTCCCTGATAAATGGTTTTATAGCTGTCTAACATACATTTTGCCTCCCTTGCGCAATGGCCGCGCCATTCTTTTAGCTCCAGTTTACAGGAGTGAAGGTATTTATACAAGGGAAAATGTGAACACTATCTAAAAACTGTCTAAAATCTGTCGTTTTGGGGTTTATTTCGTTTTTTTTATTTGCTATAATAGCAAGGAGTGTCAAAAGCGTCTTTTGCGAGCGGCGAGCGCCGCAGTTTGCCGTATTCTTTTGATACAGGATCCTATTCATGTGTAGTTTTGGAATGGGAAAGGAGGAATATTATGAACTATGGAAAAAAGTCGACGACGAATAAACGTAAAGCACTTACCTCCCGTTCTTCTATGTTGGGAAAGCGAGCGCACGTCTCTTTTCTGCGGGCGTTGCTCCTGTCCATGATTACGATAGGCGTGATCGGTATCTGTCTGGGAATCGGCGCTTTTAAGGGAATTATTGACAATGCCCCGGATGTTTCCGAAATCGATATCATGCCCCTTGGCTACGCGACCTTTATCTATGATTCAGAAGGGAATCAGATCCGCAAGCTGGCGGCTCCGGACGCCAATCGTCTGCCCGTTTCCATCGACCAGATTCCGCTGGATTTGCAGCATGCCGTGGTGGCGGTAGAGGACGAGCGTTTTTATGAACATAACGGCATTGACGCCAAAGGTATTTTGCGCGCTTTTTTTATCGGTATGAAAAACCGCGGGAATTTCACCGAGGGCGCCAGTACGATCACCCAGCAGCTTCTGAAAAATAACGTGTTTACCTCATGGACCCAGGAATCCACCTGGACGGAGAAATTTATCCGTAAATTCCAGGAGCAGTTTCTGGCGATACAGGTAGAAAAGAAGATCCAGGATAAAAACGTCATCCTGGAAAATTATCTAAATACCATTAACTTAGGCGCGGGCGCGTACGGGGTGCAGGCGGCCTCTCGTACGTATTTTGACAAGGACGTGTGGGATCTGAACCTTTCCGAATGCGCAACGCTGGCCGGGATTCCGCAGAATCCGACGAAATTCGATCCCAGTATTCATCCCGAGGACAACGCGGCCCGGCGGAAGATCGTTCTGGACGATATGCTGGATCAGGGATATATTAATAAGCAGCAATACGAGGAAGCGATGGCGGACGACGTGTACGCCCGGGTGCAGGAAGCCAGCACTCATGCGAAGGCGGAACAAAATTCTGCGTACAGTTACTTTGAGGACGAGCTGACTGAGCAGGTGATTACCGCTTTTATGAATGTGAAGGGATATACCAAGACCCAGGCCAGGAACGCGTTGTACAGCAGCGGTCTGAAGATCTATACGACCCAGGATCAGGAAATTCAAAAAATCTTAGACGAGGAGTATTCCAATCCGGAGAATTTCCCGGATTCTGTGCAATATGCCTTAGATTATGCCCTTACCGTGACGAATCCAGAGGGCGAGCAGGTGAATTATAGCAAGGAAATGCTGACGCTGTTTTTTAAGAATCAGGAGCCGGATTTCGATTTGCTCTTTGATACGCCGGAGGAAGGGCAGGCCTATGTGGATCAGTATAAGGCCTCGATCCTGGCCGATGGCAGCGAGGTATTTGCCGAGCGGATCAGCTTTGCGCCGCAGCCGCAGTCTTCGATGAGCGTGATCGACCAGCACACGGGGTATGTGAAGGCCATTATAGGCGGCCGGGGGGAAAAGACGGCCAGTCTGACGTTGAACCGGGCGACGGATATGACCCGCCAGCCGGGTTCTACATTCAAGCTTGTTTCCACCTATGCGCCTGCGTTGGATACCAGAGGGATGAGCCTGGCCACTACTTATGACGACGAACCTTATGAATATCCGGATGGCACGCCGATCAAGAATTCGGATAACGATTATGAAGGAACTACTACGATTCGAAAGGCAATTCAGAATTCCCGGAACGTGGTGGCTGTCAAATGTCTGGAGGATGTGACGCCCCGCCTGGGTCTAGAATATCTGGATGATTTCGGCTTTACGACGTTGGACGCGGAAAACGACGCATACCTGCCGTTAGCGCTGGGCGGTATCTATCGCGGCGTGCATAACGTGGAGCTTTGCGCCGCGTACGCTGCGATTGCTAATCAAGGGGAATATATTAAGCCGAAATATTTTACAAAGATTCTAGATCGGGACGGCAATGTCCTGATTGATAATACGACAGCGGCGGAAACCTCCGTGCTGAAGGAAAGCACCGCCTGGCTGCTGACCAGCGCCATGGAAGACGTAATCAAATACGGTACGGCGACGAATTGCGAGCTGAACCGCATGCCGGCCGCGGGAAAGACCGGTACGACCGATACGTATAACGACCTGTGGTTCGTAGGCTATACGCCCTACTATACCTGCGCGGTCTGGTCCGGATACGACAATAATGAAAAGTTTCCGGAAGATTACATGTACCGGAATTTCCACAAGCTGCTTTGGAAAAAGGTGATGGACCGTATCCATGAAAATCTGCCATATAAGGATTTTGAGATGCCGGCGACCGTGGAAAAAGCCACGATATGTGAGGAAACCGGGCTGCTGCCTTCCTCCGGCTGCTCTACGATTACAGAGTATTTCGATGTGAATACGCTGCCGACCGAGCGATGCGACCAGCACTACTACGTGCCCACGCCGGAGCCGGAAGAGCCTACGGAAACGCCTTCCGAGACACCCACAGAAGAACCGGATCCTACAGAAGCGCCGGAGGATCCAGATCCCGTCGATCCGCCCAGCGATCCGGATCCTACCCAGCCGCCGGAGGATCCAGGAGAGACGAATGAAAATCCAGATCCGCCGGAATAATGAGGACAAAAGAAATATAGCTTGACAAGAGAGCTTTCTCGATGTACAATAGCATCCATAAACAAACCGATGAAGGAGAGTAAGTACCTTCTGCAGAAGCTTCAGAGAGTTGCCGGGCGGTGCGAGGCAATAGGGACTGTAGTGGGGAATGGGCTCCTGAGGGCAAACAGAAGTCTAGTATGTGCGCCGGAGAAGTTACTCCGTTATCAACAAAGCATATGTTTGTATGTATGAGTGGATGCAAAAAGCTGCATCAAGCCGGGTGGCACCGCAGGAGTAATTTGAGCTCTTGTCCCTGCAAAAGAACGCAGGGATAGGAGCTTTTTTGGTTTTCCAATGATTGTTTTATTAGCAGAATATACGATAAGAAAGGAGCAGTATCTTATGAAAAAGCAAGAAATTCCCTACAAAGTGTATTTGGAAGAGCAGGAAATGCCGCGGCAGTGGTACAATGTTCGCGCAGATATGAAAAACAAGCCGGCGCCCTTATTAAATCCGGGAACCCTGCAGCCCATGACTGCCGAAGAATTGGGCGGAGTATTCTGCGAGGAGCTGGTGCAGCAGGAATTGGATAATGAACATCCCTATATTGATATTCCTGAGGAAGTCTTCGACTTTTATCGGATGTATCGTCCGTCGCCGTTGGTTCGCGCCTATTGTCTGGAAGAAAAGCTGCAGACGCCAGCGAAGATCTATTACAAATTTGAAGGAAATAACACCAGCGGCAGCCATAAGCTGAATTCGGCCATTGCCCAGGCGTACTACGCGAAGAAACAGGGCTTAAAGGGCGTTACCACGGAAACCGGCGCCGGCCAGTGGGGAACGGCGCTGTCAATGGCTTGCGCATACTTAGGACTGGACTGCAAAGTCTATATGGTAAAATGCTCTTATGAGCAGAAACCCTTCCGCCGGGAGGTTATGCGCACGTACGGCGCGTCTGTGACGCCGTCTCCTTCGCCGACCACCAAGATCGGCCAGAAGATCCTCTCGGAACATCCCCAGACCAGCGGCAGCCTGGGCTGCGCGATTTCGGAGGCTGTGGAAGTAGCGACCTCTACAGAGGGTTATCGTTATGTGCTGGGAAGCGTGCTGAATCAGGTGCTGCTGCATCAGTCGGTGATCGGCCTGGAAACGAAAGCCGCATTGGACAAATATGGCGTACAACCGGATATTATCATTGGCTGCGCCGGCGGCGGTTCGAATCTCGGCGGTCTGATTTCTCCCTTTATGGGGGAAAAGCTGCGCGGCGAAAAGGATTACGAGTTTATCGCGGTGGAACCGGCGTCCTGCCCCAGCTTCACCAGAGGAAAATTCGCCTATGACTTCTGCGATACCGGCATGGTATGTCCGCTGGCGAAAATGTATACGTTGGGCAGCGGCTTCATTCCTTCGGCAGATCATGCCGGCGGTCTGCGGTATCACGGGATGAGCTCCACGTTATCCCAGCTTTACCACGACGGCTATATGAAGGCGGTTTCTGTGAAGCAGACATCTGTTTTCGAAGCGGCGGAAAGCTTTGCCCGGGTAGAAGGAATCCTGCCGGCTCCAGAGAGCAGCCATGCCATCCGGGTAGCTATCGACGAAGCGTTAAAGTGTAAGGAAACCGGCGAAGAGAAGACGATTCTCTTTGGCCTGACCGGCACCGGCTATTTCGATATGTATGCCTATGAGAAGTTCAACGACGGAAAGATGGGGAATTACATTCCCACAGATGCGGAATTGCAAATGGGCTTTGCGGGAATCCCCAAATTCCCCGGAAATGAATTTTAAGGAACGTCACACAAAAAAAGTACCTGGGAGGTACTTTTTTTGCGTAAGAAGCGAGTTTTTATATGAGCTGTTTTATAAAGCGATTCGTATGGTGCTAACGGCGGTCAGCAGAATTCCCACGGTAAAGACGACGGTATCGATCCAATAGCTGCCATGGAGGAGCTGCGCGATGATGGAAAAAATGAGAAAGGCCATCGCAAAGAAACGAAAGCGCGAAAAATGTTTTCGAGCGTAGGCCTGTCTGCGGGCGGCGCCCACACGAAGCGCCTCAAAGTAGCTGATACCGTTATACCAATAGATAAAACCGGTTTTATAGATGATCCATGTCAGCGCCGCAATGCCTAGAGAGCCGATATTGTATACCAGACGGAGCTTCAAATCGTCGTCTTCTATGGGCAAAAAACAAGGGATCATGCATAAGATGCTTATAATAATGAGCCAGACAATAAATCCGACATAGCTTTTTTTGTAGGGCATACGTGCCTCCTTTTGTCAGTCTTTGGACTGCCGACAGATATATTCCTTGAGAAAGCGGTAG
>CAOJIB010000120.1 GCA_948436455.1 uncultured Blautia sp. | reverse complement strand
CACCGCCTCGTAGAGCCTGTCTCCATTGTGGGAGCAGTTGTCCATGCTGACCATGGCCACCGGCTTTTTCCCCGCCTGGTAACGCGTGTACAAAAGGGACGTAACCTTTCCAATATAGCTGGCGGGCCGCCCCGGGCCCCCTGCAAAATCTTCGGCCACAGCCGGAATCGTTTCCCCATGGCCGTCGGTTAGACTATATCCCTTCTCTGTGATCGTAAAGGAAACGATCTGCAGGGAATCCTTTGAAAAGATCTCCTGCAGCCGGCCAAATTCAGCCGAATCGCCGCCATCTAAGATACAAGATTCCGCCACGCTGCCCACCACGGTCTTTTCCACCGTACCATCGGCCCGCAGCGTAACAAGGATCGAATATTCGTCATGGGGACGATTCACCCGCCGGATGATCTCATCGTCAAAGCCCTCGGCCACTATTATTCCCTTTTCCAGCACGCCCGCCTCTAAAAGGCGCTGCGCCACATGAGCCTGGAATGCCCGAAAAAGGTTTCCCGCGCCGAAATGTACCCAGAAAGGATTCTCTTTTGTCGCTATCTGCATCTTTTTTCTGTCAAACTGCGGCAAATGGTAGCCCCTTTCCTCCCAGTCGGCGCGCCTGGCAACACCCCTGTCGTTTAATTCTATCATTCTTTTGCTCCTTTCGCAATAGCTTCCCAAAGTCCCTGCAGATACATAGCGCCCAGCGCCCGATCGTACAGCCCGTAGCCGGGCATGGCCTTTTCTCCCCAGATCATCCTTCCGTGATCCGGCCGGATCGGCCCGTCGAAGCCAATTTCATACAGCGCTTTTACAATCTCGTACATGTCGAAGCTGCCATCCGACGATAGGTGCGCCGCCTCTTCAAAATTCGTAGGCGACCAGAATTTCAGATTCCGTATATGGGCGAAATGGATCCGGCCTTTTAAGGAGCGGATCATATCCGGCAGATCGTTTCGCAGGTTCGTGCCGTAGGAGCCGGTGCAAAAGGTCACGCCATTGTGGGGATCGTCTACCATTTCCATCACGCGCAGAATATTTTCCTTGCAGGTGTTTATCCGGGGAAGGCCAAAGACGCTCCAAGCCGGATCGTCCGGATGGATGGCCATACGGATGTCGTATTCGTTACATACCGGCATAATCCTCTCCAGAAAGTATCGCAGGTTTTCAAAGAGCTTTTCTTCATCCACATCCTGGTACAGCCGGAACAATTCCTGCACATGTTCCATCCGCTCCGGCTCCCAGCCCGGCATAACCGTCCCGTTCATATCATCGGCAATCGAAGCAAACATCTTTTCCGGATCCAGGGCGTCCACCGCCTCCTGGGTATACGCCAGCACCGTGGAGCCGTCCGGACGCACCCGGGCCAGCTCTGTCCGCGTCCAGTCAAACACCGGCATAAAATTGTAGCATACCAGATGCAGATCCTCCTGCCCCAGGTGTGTAAGCGTCTCTATATAATGGTCAATATACCGATCTCTGTCCGGCGCGCCGGTCTTGATGGCGTCGTGCACGTTCACGCTCTCGATGCCCGCCACAAAAAGTCCCGCCGCTTCCACCTCTTCTTTCATGGCCCGAATACGCGCCCGGCTCCACACTTCCCCCGGCGCCGTATCGTATAAGGTGGTAATCACGCCGGTCACTCCCGGAATCTGCCGAATCTGCTGCAAGGTCACCGTATCAAATGTACTGCCGTACCATCGCAATGTCATTTCCATAAAAAATAACCGTCCTTTCTAAGGAATTTTCTCTTGGCCTTTAGTATATGGACTTTTCTCTGGAAAAACCCCGGGAATGGGGATTTTGTAATTTTTTCATGCGTAAAACAAAAAAATTCATGAAAAAAGACCGCCGCTTTGGAGATATTTTCATGGTTGCGGCAGTCTTTTTTATTTATACAGGTATATAGCTTAATGCCTCTGGTCCATATTTTCATAAACTTCACAAAAGCGTGCGGAAAAGGACGGCTCTTCTGCGCCCAACGCCAGATGAGAAATATCCCCCAGACGAAGGGTCCGAAAACCGGCAATTCCCTTTTGCCTCTCTTCCGTCACAACCTCGGTGACAGAAGTCGGAGGCAGCGCCAACCCGTGCCACAGCACGAATGGTGAAATATTCCAAAAGTGGGAAAGCAGCGCGCAGATAATGCCAAAATGACAGAAAAAGGTCACCGTTCTCGTATGGCCCTGGTTCACCCGGTAACCGCGTCCCTCCCTCACATAACCATAAGAGGCCAGCAGACGGTCAAACTGGGCCGTCACCTCGTCGTAAACCTCTAAAAGATCGCTCTTAGCGGCCACCTTCGTATTCCTCCAGCCAGTCGAATCCGCATATTCCGGGTGCGCCGCAAAATA
Organism: uncultured Blautia sp.; assembly: GCA_948436455.1. GTDB lineage: Bacteria > Bacillota > Clostridia > Lachnospirales > Lachnospiraceae > Blautia_A. The sequence goes on along the minus strand of CAOJIB010000120.1, from coordinate 4,748 downwards.
TCCCGGCGCCATATCCCATACGATCCGTTTCGCCCAGACGTCCCCCTCCCTTTTCGTATCGGGGTACGCAGCCTGCAGATCGGGATCGTCCTGCACATCTACCTGCGCCGGAAATTCCTGCAGCCAGTCCAACGTCCGCGCCGTCTTTTTTAATTTTTCCAGCGAATAAGCCGCCGTCGCCTGCGCGCGGCCAAGGGGAGACACATAGCAATCCCCCGGCTGCATCCGGCTGATCTGCTCTGCCAAAAGCCTTGCCTCCCGGCGTCCCTTCTCTGTCAATGTATCCTGTGCATAATCCGGATCTCCGTGTCGTATCATCAGTATTCGCATAGCGCCCTTCCCTTTCTTGAAGCGTCGATATCGTCGCCGCTTTGATAAAATTCATGGCCGCGCCTTTACGCATTCATAATGCAAATCCAAGTTGTCTGTCATACAAAAATAACCCTTTGCGTACTATGGCATCTAAAGGCGGAGCCTTTCCTGGGATTATACCATATCCGGCTCCGCCCGTCAGCCTGAAAAATTCTCTTGCCGACGTTCTTAGAGAGAACGCCGTCGCAGGCAGCGCCTTTCAATCAGACGCAGCGTACTGTACAAAAGCATCGCGATCAGGCACAAAAGGACGATGCTAAGCAAAACCCAATCCAATTTAAAAACCTGCGACCCATAAATAATCAGATACCCCAGTCCCTGCCTGGCCCCGATAAATTCCCCGATGATCACGCCCACCAGGCAAAGGCCGATATTTACCTTCATGACGCTTAAGATCAGCGGCAGCGAGGAGGGAAGAACCACCCGAAACAGCGCCTCCCGGCGAGCGCCTCCCAGCGTATAGATCAGCTTGAGCTTTTCCGGATCCACCTCCAGAAAGCCTGTGTAAAGATTCAAGATGGAGCCGAAAATCGCCACGGAAAGCCCCGCCACGATAATCGTCTTCATATTCGCGCCCAGCCAGACGATCAAAAGAGGCGCCAGCGCGGACTTAGGCAGGCTGTTTAAAACCACCAGATACGGTTCCAGAACCTTCGACACGCGTGGAAAAGACCAAAGGAAAACGGCCGCTAAAAGCCCCAGAACCACAACGAAGAAAAAGCTTACCAGCGTTTCTAGAAGCGTCACCCCGATATGGGTAAATAACGACTGATCGCAGCACATTTCATAAAACGTCTGCATAATCTTTCGCGGACTGGAAAAAATAAAAGAATCGATCCAACCCCAGTCGGCGGAAATCTGCCATAAGAAAAGAAAAGCCAGAAGAAGCAGGATTCTGGCCGCCTGTATCAGGATCTTACTGCGTTTTTGCCGCTGCAGGAACAGCGTCTGGGCGTTCGACGTCTGAGACATGATCGTTAAGCTCCTTCCATATCAGATTAAAATACATTTTAAATTCCGCCGCGTTTCTGGCCGCCAGCGGCGAGGGTTCTGTAAGGCCCAACTGAATGGGAATCAAGCTTTTCACCGTGGCCGGACGTCTGGTCAAAATCAACACCTTGTCGGCCATACTGACCGCCTCGGAAATGTCGTGCGTAACCAAAACGGCTGTTTTGGATTCCCGGCGGATGATCTTTCCGATGTCGTCGCCGACGTTTAGCCGGGTCTGATAATCCAGCGCCGAAAAAGGCTCATCCAACAGCAACAAATCCGGCTGCAAGGCCAATGTGCGGATCAGAGCCGCCCTCTGGCGCATACCGCCGGATAACTGGGAAGGATAGGCGTCCCGGAATTTTTCCAGCCCATAGGTCTTTAACATTTCCCGCACAAGCTGCAGTCTGTCCGGCGCAAGCAGCCGCTGGATCTGCAGCCCCAGGATCACGTTCTGCCAGATAGTGCGCCATTCCAGCAGATGATCTTTTTGCAGCATATAACCGATATTCGCCGTGCGGCCTCCCGACGCTTCCCCATGAAAGAGGATTTCTCCTTTTTCCGGGGAAAGAAGTCCGCAGATCAAATTCAAAATCGTGGATTTTCCGCAGCCGCTGGGGCCTACGATCGCCAGGAATTCCCCTTGGGCCACCGAAAAGGATATATGAGAAAGGGCGACGGTTTCTCCCTGCGGCGTATGATAGGAGAAGCAGACGTCCTTCAATTCCAAAAGTGGATGCATGTATTCACCTCCTAAAGGAAACGTTCTATTTAAATTATATGACTTTTTCCAAGGGTTGTGCTATAATCAGTCAACTAGAAAATCCGGGTCGGATACAAGGGGGAAACCACATGCAAAAAGTCAATTATCAAAAGAAGCTGGAAGCCATCCTAGGAGAAATCGCCGATAAAGAAAAGCCGCCTCGGCTACTCCTTCATAGCTGCTGTGCGCCCTGCAGCAGCTACGTACTGGAATATCTCTCCGGCTATTTCTCCATCACAATCTTTTATTACAATCCCAATATCACCGACGACGGCGAATACCAGACGCGCGTCCAGGAGCAAAAACGGCTGATCGAAAGCCTTCCCGCTCGCCACAAAATTTCTTTTCTGGAGGGATGCTACGAACCGGAAAAGTTTTTCGCCATGGCAAAGGGGCTGGAAAAGGATCCGGAGGGCGGTAAGCGATGCTTCGCCTGCTATCGTATGCGGATGGAAGAAGCCGCGGCGCTGGCGGCCGAAAATGGTTTTGACTATTTTACCACGACGCTGACGCTCAGCCCTTTAAAAAACGCAGAAAAAATCAACGAAATCGGCAGAGAGTTGGAGGCCCTTTATCCTGTGCGCCATCTTCCTTCGGATTTCAAGAAAAAAGGCGGGTATCAGCGCTCCCTGGAGCTTTCTAGGAAATACCAGCTCTACCGGCAGAATTACTGCGGCTGCGTATTTTCCCAGAGACGCGACTAAAAAAGATCCCTACGGACAGACATAACGCGCCCGCCTGTGTAATAGGATTTCTAATAGCATCCCACGCTTGCTTTGGTCTTTGACGCGAAAACGCGCCCAAAGCCTTTTTTCGAGGATGCATCTGCAAGAATAGAATATTCTTGGAAATTCAATAAATAAAGGCAGGTAGCCAAATGAATACTTTTTTCGGCATAATGATTCCTTTTCTCGGTACTTCCTTGGGCGCCGGCTGCGTTTTCTTCCTGAAAAATGAACTAAAGCCGGCCCTTCAAAAAACTTTGCTTGGGTTTGCCTCCGGCGTTATGGTGGCCGCCTCTATATGGTCCCTGCTGATCCCGGCCATGGAAATGTCCGCACACCTGGCGCGCTTTTCCTTCATTCCCGGCGCGGCCGGCTTTCTCTTCGGCGTATTTTTTTTACTGCTGATCGACCGGCTGCTCTTTCGGCTCTCCCCAGGAAAAACTTCTCCAAAAAACGAAAATCACCCATTCCGTAAAAACGCCATGCTGGCTCTTGCGGTCACGCTGCACAACATCCCGGAGGGCATGGCCGTCGGCGTCGTATTCGCCGGCATGCTCTTAGCCGACGCGCAGATTTCCTTAGCCGACGCCACCGCGCTGTCCGTGGGCATCGCCATACAGAATTTCCCGGAAGGCGCCATTATTTCTCTCCCGCTGAAAAACAAGAGAAACAGCCGGACGCGGGCCTTTTTCTACGGCGCGGCTTCTGGGGCGGTGGAGCCGGTGGCCGCCGTACTGACGATCCTGCTCGCCTCCTACATCAAGCCTATTCTCCCCTATCTTCTTTCCTTCGCCGCCGGCGCTATGTTCTATGTGGTAGTGATGGAACTGATCCCGGAGGCCTCCGGCGGACGGCGCTCCTACATGGGCGCCCTGGGCTTTTCCTTGGGCTTCGTATTGATGATGGCTCTGGACGTGGCCCTCGGATAGAAAGCGAAAACTATTGAAGGAAACCCGTTCCTGTGGTATGATAACGGGCAATGAATTTACTTTGATTCTCATTCTAAAATACTCTAGGGGGAAACGCATATGGCACAGCTATGGGGCGGACGTTTTACAAAAGAAACGGACCAGCTTGTATACAATTTCAACGCATCGATTTCATTTGACAAAAGGCTTTACGAACAGGATATCCAAGGGAGCATCGCCCATGTAACCATGCTGGCCCGGCAGGGAATCCTGACAGAGGCGGAAAAAGACGCCATCATCCACGGGTTATCAGAGATCTTATCCGATGTGCAGGACGGCCGACTGGAAATCACCGAACAATACGAGGATATCCACAGCTTTGTGGAGGCCAATCTCATCGACCGGATCGGCGAACCCGGGAAAAAGCTGCACACGGGCCGCAGCCGAAACGACCAGGTGGCGCTGGATATGAAGCTGTATGTACGCCGGGAGATCCAGGAAATCGATGCTCTTTTAAAAGAACTGTTGCAGACGCTGCTTGGCCTGATGAAAGAACATCTCGAAACTTATATGCCCGGCTTTACCCATCTGCAAAAGGCCCAGCCGGTCACGCTGGCCCATCATCTGGGCGCATATTTTGAAATGTTTTACAGAGACCGGGGACGCATGAAAGATATCGCCGCCCGCATGGACACCTGCCCCTTGGGCGCGGGCGCGCTGGCGGGCACCACGTATCCGCTGGATCGGGAATATACCGCCGGCCTCCTAGGCTTTTCTGCGGCCACTGGGAACAGCATGGACTCTGTTTCTGACCGGGATTACGTACTGGAGCTTCTCTCCGCCGTTTCCATCGTGATGATGCACTTAAGCCGCTTTTGTGAAGAAATGATTCTGTGGAATTCCAATGAATATCATTTTATCGAGCTGGACGACGCCTACAGCACCGGAAGCTCGATCATGCCGCAGAAAAAAAATCCGGATATCGCCGAG
>CAOJIB010000119.1 GCA_948436455.1 uncultured Blautia sp. | reverse complement strand
AAACGCCGGCGACGAAGGCGATGTATCAGGGTGAAGGCTTAGCAGTGACTATTACGCCGCAACCGAATGCGACTAATCCTACATCGTATGATATTGAGATCGGTGGCATAAAAGTAAATACCACAGCATCTGATTATGCCTTACAGATAAAAGATTGGGTAAAAGGTGCGCCGAATCAAGCAAATAGCGCATTGAATGGTTATTCGATTAGCTTGGATAATTATCAGGAGCCAGGAAATAAAACAAATGCAGATGGAACTGTAGGGGATCCGATTCCAGCAACTATAGATTTAACAATTACAAAGACAACTACAGGACCAGATCAGCAGGGGTTTGGTACTCTTAATACAGCCTTTGGCGGTAATCTTAAAAGCTTAAACGCCGGTAATGACCGTATAGCGGGTGTAAATGCAAAGTATTCTAACGAACTTTCCACAATTTCGATCCCAATCGATCCCAATACCGGGCAGCCTTATGAGATCCAGAGCTACAAGATCAACGCAGACGGTACGATCGTTGGCGTGGATATGCAGAGCCGGGATATTGCCATCGGTCAGATCGCATTAATTGCAGTAGAGAATCCAAACGGTTTGGAAAAATCCAACGGTTACTATTATACGATTGGCGTAAATGCCGGTGAGATCACGCATGTGACCCCGGACAGCGGCCCGACAGGTAAGCTGATGAGCGGCTATCTGGAAATGGCGAACGTAGACCTGGCAAGCGAATTTTCCCAGATGATTACGACCCAGAGAGGCTTCCAGGCGAATTCCAAGATTATCACTGTGACCGACCAGATGTTGGAAGAACTTGTAAATATGAAACGTTAATTCAGGGTAAGATTTCGTTCCTTTCATTTCCTGCCGTCGGCGTTAGATGGCTGGCGGCGGGACTTCAAAACTGTATGGATGAATCGATGCAGGTTCATTCTTGAAATCGCAGGGGGTCTATGTTATTATGATAATGCTTACGAAACTGAACAATCAGCCCATCGTAATTAACAGCGCGCAAATCGAGATGGTAGAGCTGATACCGGAGTCAAAAATTGTCATGATGAATGGAAAATTCTACATCGTGAAAGAAAGCGCGGAAGAGATTATAGAAAAAGCCGTTGAATACAATGGAAAAATCCAGCGTTTTACAGAGAAATAAAAGGCGTTTGATGCAGATGTAGCCGTGAGGCCTATGGCGGCTGTTTACTTCTTCTGGTTGCTGGCGAAAAAACAGAGATTCTAAGGAAGGCGGAAACAGGGAAATGGATTTCACAAATATTATCGGATTGGTCATCGGTGCAGTACTGATTATATTGGTCGGCATCGGCCCGGACAAAATGGGCAATTTCATGGACGGTGCGAGTATTGCAATCGTTCTGGGTGGTACGATTTCAGCGATTATTTCAAGCTATCCGTTCCATAAGCTTGCGAAAATACCGAAGCATATCAAGATCTTATTTCAGGGGAAGCGATACAATACAAAGGCCCTGATTGATTCTCTGGTGGAAATGGCTCAACTGGCCAGAAAGAACGGCCTGCTTGCATTGGAAGAAAAGGCGAACGAGTTGGACGATCCGTTTTTCAAGCAGGGCATTATGCTGATCGTAGACGCCACGGAGCCGGAAGAGGTGCGCTCTATGATGGAGAACGAATTGGACTTGATTGCCCAGCGCCATGAGGAATCCGTCGGTATGTACCAGAAGGCTTCCGCAGCGGCGCCGTCCTTTGGTATGATTGGTACGCTGGTCGGCTTGGTAAACATGCTGAAAGCCATGAATATGGATAGCTCGGAAGGCAGCAGCGCCATTGGCCCGGCCATGGCGACCGCTCTTATTACGACTTTTTACGGTTGTATTCTGGCGAATATGATTTTTAATCCCATAGCGAATAAGCTAGAAGTCCGCAATGAAGAAGAGCTTCTGTATAAGCAGATCATGATTGAAGGTATCCTGGCTATCCAGGCGGGAGACAATCCCAAATTCCTTCAGGAGAAGTTGGCTACATATTTGGATCAGAAAGGCCGTAAGAAGATTCTGGACGATGAAGGCGGCGGTGGCGGCGACGAAAAGCCCAAGAAAGAAAAGAAAAAGAAATAAGGTGATCGCATGAAAAGAAGACCAAAAAAAGAGGGCGGTGGCGCCAATTGGATGGATACATACGGCGACATGGTAACACTGTTGCTTTGTTTCTTTGTTCTGCTTTATTCTATTTCTTCGGTGGACCAGAGTAAGTGGATTATGCTGGTAAAGAGCTTTAATCCAGAAGCTACCGAGGTCAGCCAGATTGTCACGGATACTTCGGCGGAGGCGGCGGATGATGTTCCCGGCGGTATTAATGAACCGGAAGAAGAATTTGGCAGTCTTTTCGCCGAGTTACAGAAAATCGTAGAAGAAGCGGGCCTGACAGATTCCGTGGAGCTGTTCCAAGGAGACGGCTATACCTTTGTAACCTTCCGGGATAGCCTGTTTTTCGATGGGGACAGTTCAGTGATCCGTCCGGAGGGCCAGGCGATTTTGGACAGATTCACCGACGCGTTGTCGACGGCTAGTGATTCTATTAAGGAGATCCAGGTATTGGGACATACTTCCCAGGCGTCGCCTACAGAACCGAATAACCCGGAAGTAGATCGCATGCTTTCCGCAGAACGTTCCGCGCGGGTGGTGGCTTATATGCAAATGCGGTCTTTCCTGTCGCCGGATAAGTTGATTTCTATAGGATATGGACAGCATCGGCCAATTGCCCCGTTTGACACTTCGGAAAACCGGGCGAAAAATCGAAGGGTAGAGCTTTTGATTACGAAGAGCGATTCTGTGGAAATGAGCTTGGAGGAATATTACAAACAGATGGATAGGGAAACGGTAAGTGAAGAAGGCGCGGCGGAACCGGCCGCTGAATCAGCAGAAGCTGCGGCGGAGCCGGTTGGCGAAGAAACCACCGAGCCTGAGGCTCAGCCCTAGAGACGCACGCAGAAGAGCTTGACGGAATTTGTAGTAAAGGCAGGTGTTTGGAAATGGCGGACGTACTATCGCAAAGTCAGATAGATGCGTTACTTAGCTCGATGCAGGCGGGAGGCGCCGACGATTCCCTGACAGAGCAGACAAACGAAACAGATCTACAATATAGGAAGTATGATTTTTACAGTCCGAAGAAATATACAAAGGAAAAGCTCAAGATGCTGCAGAGCATCTACGACAATTATTCCAGAATAGCTACGTCTCAGATCAACGGCCTGTTTCGCGTGGCCAGCGAGGTGGAAGTAGTCGGTGTCGAAGAGCAGCGGTATTATGAATTCGGAAACGCTTTAAATGAAACGGACGTGATTACCCTGGCGCGGGTAGATCTTCCGGATCATTCGAAAAATCCGCCGATGATTTTTCATATTTCTCCGATCGTCATGAGCTCTATGATCGACCGGATGCTTGGCGGCAGCGGCGAGGATCATACGGTGGATATGTCGTATATCTATACGGATATTGAGCTGGCGCTCTATGAAAATATCATCCAGTATATGGTGAATCTGACCAGCGATGTCTGGAATACATATTTGAAATTTAGTACGAAATTCGAGCGAATCGAGGAAAACCCAAGTATGTTTCAGGGGATTGCGGTAGATGAAACGGTGGTTATTGTCATGCTCAAGATCACGATGGGTACGTTGGAAGGCGCGATGAATATTTGTATTCCAGGTACGCTTCTTGGGAACATTTTCGATTTGATCGATACGACGAAGTATTTGGCAGATCAGGACGGCGTAATACTTAGCAACAGAGACGAGCTTCTGACTAACATCAAAGAGTGTAAGATGGATGTGATGGCACAGCTGGGTATCGCGAGACTGAGCCTGGATGATGTCTATAATCTTCACGTGGGCGATGTGATCGATATGAATAAGCCGCACGATTCACAGGTTTCTATACATATTGAAGGCCAGCCTTGGTTTACCGGCCAGCTGGGTGTCAACAATAAAAACATTGCGGTGAAGATCGAAGAGAGGCTGGAAGGAGTAGGGGACACTGCGTCAGTATAGCCCTTTAATGAAAGACTATGGTTTTGTTCTTATTGGATCGCCGATTCAATAAGCATTACATAATAATAACTAAAATTCAATAATTAAAGAGTGAGGTAAAATGAAATGGCGAAAATTTTATTAGTAGATGATGCGGCGTTTATGCGAATGATGTTAAAGACCACGTTGAGCCAGGCAGGCTATACGGATCTTATTGAGGCGGAGGACGGCGTAAAGGCTGTGGAAGCCTACAGTGCGTCAAAACCAGATATGGTATTTATGGACATCACCATGCCCAATAAGGATGGTTTGGAAACCTTGAAGGAGATCAAGGCTATGGATCCGGGCGCGACGGTGGTAATGTGTTCCGCAATGGGACAGGAAAGTATGGTTATGGAGTCCATTAAGTCCGGAGCAAAGGATTTTATTGTAAAACCCTTTAAGCCGGAGCGTATCTTGTCAACAGTGAAGAAAATCCTGGGATAATATTAAGGAGGAAAAGAAATGTCTTTTCTGAATTCATTTGATATTAGTGCTTCCGGTATGACTGCCGAGAGGCAAAGACTAGATGTGGCGGCTGAAAATATTGCGAATGTCAATACTACCAGGACGGCAAGCGGTGAAGTTTATCGGCGGAAAATGGTGGTCCTGCAGGAACAGCCGATCACCAGCTTCCGTTCGGAATTTATGACCCGCTTACAGAAAAAGATCTCCCAGAAGGGCGGCGTAAAGGTTGTGGATATCGTAGAGGATCAAAGAGATTTGTATCCTGTATATAATCCCAATCATCCCGACGCGGATGAAGACGGTTACGTGATGATGCCGAATGTGGATCTTGTGAAGGAAACTGTAGACGGTATGGCGGCGACCAGGTCTTATGAGGCGAATATTACGGCGTTTAATGCAATGAAATTAATGGCGCAAAAGGCATTAGAGATTGGGAAATAAGATAGGGGGTTGATTCCCCGCGGAAAGAGAGTAAGGATACTATGAGTAATAAATGCTTTAGCACACTGGAAATAGACGCCATAGGCGAAATCCTGAATATCAGTCTGGGCGCTTCTGCCACAGCGGTTTCAACAATGCTAAACGCCAGAGTGGACATTACAACTCCCATTGTCAATGTGGTTAGTAAAGAGGAGTTTAAGCTGGAACGGGTGGAACCTGCGGTTGGCGTTGAAATTACGTACGTTACAGGGCTGGAAGGTAAAAACGTCATGCTGCTTAAGCGACATGATGTAAAAGTCATCGTAGAAATGCTCATGGGTATGTCCATGTCTGATGAAGAGTTCGAGCTGAATGAAATTAACATCAGCGCCGTCTGTGAAGTCATGAATCAGATGATGGGCGCATCTGCTACGGCCCTGTCTGAATTTTTTGGAAAAATGGTAAATATCTCCACGCCGGTTTCTTTTGAAGTGGGAGATGAAAAAGAATTTTTAGATCAGTATTTTGAGGAGGATGTTCCGCAGGTAGTCGTAGGCTTTACATTAAAGATTGCGGATAAGCTGGAAAGCGAATTCTTTAATCTGATGCCTGTGGCATTGGCTAAGAGCCTGGTGGTGAATTTCCTGCCGCCCGATGCGATTATGGATGAGAATGGCGAAATGCCCCAGCCGGCGGAATCGGCGGAACCCATTGCCGCTGCACAGGTTGCAGAACCAGCAGCAGAACCCGCGGCAGAAGCATCCTCTGGAAAGAGTCTTTCGCAGGATGAGATCGAAAAGCTTTTGGCGGGAGGAGCGGCAGAAGAACCTGTGGCCTCAGCCAGTGCGGAACCTGCTCCTGCGCCCTCTGGAAAGAGCCTTTCGCAGGATGAGATCGAAAAGCTTTTGGCGGGAGGAGCGGCGGAAGAGCCCGCAGCTCCGGTCAGTGCGCCTGCGAGCCCGGTTCCTTCTCAGGCGCCTCCTGTAGCGCCTGCAGCTCCCGTAGCAGCGCCTGCTATGGCGGCACCGCAAATGAGTCCGGATGCTTCGATGATGCAGATGCAGATGATGCAGCAGATGATGCAGCAAATGCAGCAAATGCAGCAGCAGATGATGGAAGTGAAATCAAAGCCTCCGGCAGAGCCGAAGGTTATCAATGTACAACCAGATGTGCGGCCGAATCTGCGGCAGGATTCCGAGATCGTTCTTCAAGAGGAGCAGGAAGAAAACATGGAGCTCATTATGGGAGTTCCGTTGGAAATTTCTGTGGAAATTGGAAGAACAAAGAAATTAGTGAAAGATATTCTGGATTTTACAAAAGGTTCCTTAGTAGTTCTGGATAAGCTTGCTGGAGAACAGGTAGACTTATTGGTAAACGGTCGTTGTATTGCAAAAGGCGACGTGGTGGTTATTGAAGACAATTTCGGTATTCGTATCACGGAAATTATGAAAATCAATATTACGGCTCTGGAATAAGGAAGGTGCCTATGTGGAAAGCAATAGCCGCTTTTTTCCTTGCGGCGTTGATTATTTATCTCAGCTATGTATGTAGCAAGCTGCTAAACAAGGGCTTGAATCGGAGCAGTAGTTCCCGCTATATGCGTCTGTTGGATCAGATTACAGTCGGGCAGGATCGGCATTTGGCCGTCGTGCAGATTGGGGATAGGTATTTACTGGTGGGAATCACGGCCGGGCAGATCAATCTGCTGGCGGAGATGCAGGACGAAGATTTGTTGCCTATTTCGCCGGAGGAATCTTCGGCGTCGTCTGGTGCGGCTGACTTTAAGGATTTGCTGGAAAGGCTGGGAAAATACACAAAGAGAGGAAGGTAGAAGCTGGTGTACGACTCACTTATAAATGTTAACGGCGATCAGGTCCCCACACTGGACATTCTGCTTTTACTGACGATTGTTTCACTTCTGCCCTCTCTCCTTATCATGGTCACCTCCTTTACCAGGACGATCATTATTCTGTCTTTCCTGCGGAACGCGATGGGTATTCAGCAGACGCCTCCGAATATGGTTTTGATAGGAATCAGTATTTTTCTGACGTTGTTTATTATGAATCCTGTTATTCAGGAAATTAATACCAATGCTTATACGCCCTACAAGAATCAGGAGATTACTCAAGAAGAGGCTTTTAAAAGGGCTCAGGAGCCGTTAAAGAGCTTTATGTTGCGGCAGACGGAGCAGGATACGTTGGATATGTATGTGGAGTTGTCCAACACGAATACAGAAGAAGTGGAAAATGTACAGGAGCTGCCAATGAGCGTAATTATCCCAGCTTTTATGACTAGCGAGCTGAAGCGAG